>CALLDL010000131.1 GCA_937998305.1 uncultured Desulfobacterales bacterium
TGATAAAGGTGCTGAACAATGTGGAAGATCCCGCCCTGATCGGAAAAGGCATGGCCCTGGCGCTGCTGACCACATTGTACGGCATTCTGCTTGCCAATTTTCTCTTCTTCCCGCTTGCCAAAAAACTTTCCGAGCACGCAAAGACCGAAGCCACCGTTTTAAACATTATATTAGAAGGGGTAATGGATATTGCGGATCAGAAAACATCCAAATCCATTTCCCACCGGCTGAATTCCTACATCGGTATCAATCATCTCAGTCACCTGAATAAGAAAAGAAAATTCCTGCAAGGGGGGCAGCCGGCCCCGCAAATGCAATCACCGTAACTCAGGCGGGGAGTGAGGATAGTTCATGGAAAGGCCGGAAAAAGAAGAGCTTAAAAAACGGCTTGAGTTTTCCGAACATAAAAGAGTACTTTTACAAAAGCGGTTGTCGAAGGGCAGTATCGAAGAGGATTCGACGCTGTGGAGCTTTGTCGATCTTATGACACTGCTTTTGATTCTGTTTATTCTCTTTTATTCTCATGCCGTGACCCATAAGGGCTCTGCAAAGTACATGACGAATAAACAGCCCCAGACCCCAGAGGCGCAATCCATTGAGGTTCATAAAACCTCAATGGCAATTGAGCCGGTGGCTTATGATCCGGATCCGCCGGAATCGGATGTAATCGAAACCGAAGCGGAAAACCCGGACGAGGCGTTAGAGCAATTCGAGCAGCAGGTACGACAAACCGTCTCCGAGAAAGTCAAAAACGACTTTTCCATCCGCTGGAATCAAAAGCGACTGGTACTGGTGCTGGGCGAAAGAATTGCGTTCAATGTGGGCGAAGCAGACCTGCTGTCTGATTTTCAGCCAACCTTAAAGCGGATCGCCGGGTTTATTTCATCGCGGAAAGGTTACAAAGTCACCGTCGCCGGGCATACGGACGACACGCCCATTAACAACACCCGGTTCCCCTCCAACTGGGAGCTGTCGGCGATTCGGGCCGTGAATGTGGCTAAATTCATGATCTTAAACGGCGTCGATCCCCACCGAATCTACACCGAAGGATATTCAGCCTACCGCCCCCTACAGCCAAATACGACCGATCACAACAGACACGCAAATCGTCGTGTAGAAATAACGCTGATCAAAGCACAAGAAAACGAAAAACAAGCTGAAGAGAAGGTAGCTATCTCTACAAGTGATGCATCCATGAAATCCACCCAGGCCGTCAACCTTCCCATCTACCCCCAAAAAAGATACCATACTTCCCGCGGCTATCCTTTTTAAGATCCTTCATAATTTATTACCCGAACTCTCTGAATTGCAACGCGAATGTATTTGAGAAAGTTGACGTTTTATGTTAGAACATACCACATTGTGACATATCGACATCATATCCGTAATTGACTTAAGCCGAATTTTAGATTTTCGGTTGAATGAAAGGATTACCGTCACAACGAACAACCCATTGACATCAATGCCCAATACAAGGCACAATTAGACAAAGTTAATAAACTTAAGAAGAAAGCGGAACGTGAAGGAGTCTCGAAAGAAACTTTTAGAAGAATGGAACATTTTAGGACGACCGACATCCAGGCGGAAGGAGAGGGGGCGCCATGAGTATATGGGATGCAGCAACGGATTTTTTTAACCAGGCCAGCGGAACCATAAGACCCAGGGAGATACTGGCAAACTACAACTATTTAGTCCGCCAGATGGTCTATTACCGCAAAAGATTGAAAAATCCCGTCAATCAAAGGAATGGGAAACCCCTGGCGCAAATCACCATTAAAACCGAGCTCAATTTTCTTGAGCAAGATGCAAAAGCATATAGGATGGCAATCCGGTTGCTTATCATGTGTGGCTATTTAGAGGGGAAAGACCGGGGGGATCTGACAACGGAACAGAAACTGGTTAAATATATGCTCCGGGATTATGTGAGAACAAAAAACGAATTGAACAAATTGCGGGATGAATATCAAGATTTGTTGGACGGTGGCCATAAGAAGCTGAAGCAGCGTGGCGTCCTTTTCGAAACACCTCCAAAACAGACAAGGCCCAAAAAGAAATCACGGGGCAATAGCATTGGGCTGAAGGTCCTCGATGGCGGCAAACCAGAGCAAAAGAGGGGGCGCTCTTGAAATATTGACAATCACTCTATAATTTTTGCGTATAAGTTATGCTAAGGAATTCTCACACAGGTGCACCAGCAGCACTTCATCGCAATATCGAATCGGTCGCTCGAGGACATACCCATAATCTCGTAAAGGAAATTCAAAAAATTTGTTTTAAGGTTTGAGTTGCTAACAAAGCTTACTTTATTAGCTAGAATGTCAATATTTTACGAGCGTCCCGTGCTTGCCCTCTATCATGTAGGGGGTTTTTTATTTTCTTGACCCAGCGTAACCGAATTGTGTATAAAAATTGACCAAGAAAGTTCTGATTCTCATACTCAGGCCGATCTGAGGTAGGTTTTTAGCGAAGCCGATCTCCTTTCCGATTTCCTATTCCCCCGAGCTATTCAAAATCCTGGACCTTTACGTTTTAAAACTGCCAAAGGAGATGACCCCATGGCACAAAACGGTTTTAGGCGTAAACTTTCCGCCAGCTTTATCTCCGATGTCAAAAAGAATACCGGCTCAATGAGAAATCTCCCTTTACTGATCCTGGTCTGTTTAGCATTTTTCCTAATTACGACAAGTGCGGCAGGGCAG
>CALLDL010000132.1 GCA_937998305.1 uncultured Desulfobacterales bacterium
GCAACGATTCGCTGCATCAGGCCTGGAGCATTAACAAACCCTAAGATTCTATTGGCCAGTGCCATCCCCTCCATCAGTTCTTTGTTAAATAAAGCTTGGGGATGAACTGCCAGATAACCGATTCGTTGGCCGGGAATGGAAATATCTTTGGAATATGAAGTCGCAATGATGCTCTCGTTATATCTTTTGAATATACTAGGAACGGTATGCCCATCATAGACAATTTTGCGGTACGGTTCATCCGATATAAGATAGAGCGTCCGGTTCAGCCTTTTTCCTTTCTCTTTTAACAGTGTTCCGAGTGCATCGAGGCTATCTTTTGAATAGACCTGGCCTGTGGGGTTATTGGGTGAGTTGATCAGGACAGCCTTTGTCTTTTCGGTAATGGCCGCACGAATTGCGTCGATGTCCAGAGAAAAATCGGATGTTGTCGATACGGTTTTTAGAATCCCGCCATGATTATCTGCATAAAACTGATACTCGACAAAATAAGGCGCCGGCGTAATGACTTCGTCGCCCGGATCGAGAATTGCTTTTAGGATAACATTCAATGCCCCGGCAGCGCCACATGTCATGATCACATCGTTTTCCGAAACCTGAATCTGCTGCTCTCTGGACAGATACTCAGCTACGGACTTTCGGACATGGGGATACCCGACATTGGGCATATATCCATGATCAGTTCCGGCCAAGGATATAACGGTATCTTTGAGCACCTCCCTGAATTTTCCAGGAGGCTCCAGATTTGGATTGCCGAGGCTGAAATCAAATACATTATCAGCACCGTGCTCAGCCTTGAGCCGTGCACCTTCTTCAAACATTTTACGGATCCATGAAGATTCGGATATTTTGGTTTTTATATGCTTTGCAATGGCCATGTTAAAATCATAAATGGTTATTTCAGAAAATCCGTAATCGCTTGATATCGTAGAACATAAATTTACAGTATTTTTATGCCGCCCCTATGGAATAATGGAGAGAGTAAAGCGAACCAAAAAGTGTAGTATATAAATATTAAAATATGGGTTGCAAGCTATTTTTGAAAAATTCCTTTTTGAATTCCCCAAATTTTCCTTTACATATGGCCGTCCGCAGTTGTCGCACCAAATTCATGTAGTAATGAACATTATGGATGGTATTTAGACGGTAAGCAAGCAGTTCTTTTGACAGATAAAGGTGGCGAAGGTAAGCTCTTGAATAATTCCGGCAGGTATAACAGGTGCATTCTGATTCTATGGGATCAATATCATTTTTAAATCGCGCATTGGATATATTTATAGTGCCGGTTTTTGTAAACATTTGGCCGTTTCTTGCATTCCTTGTGGGAAGAACACAGTCGAACATGTCAGCGCCAAGGGCCACAAGCTCCACAATATCCTCAGGTGTCCCCACACCCATGATATATTTTGGTTTTGTATCCGGTAGAATCGGCAGGGTAAAATCAGCCATTTCAAGCAGAAGGTCTTTGGGTTCCCCAACACTGAGTCCGCCGATGGCATATCCATCAAAATCGATGTTCAACAAATCATGGGCTGACATTTCTCTAAGGTCCGTGAACATACCCCCCTGAACAATGCCAAACAGGGCGTTTTTCTCATCTTTAAAGGCATCCTTGCATCTTTTCGCCCATTGTGTGGTCAGCTCAAGCGCTTTTTGGGCATCACTTTTTTCAGCAGGATATTTTATGCATTCGTCGAGACACATCACTATGTCGGATCCGAGACACAGCTGTATCTCCACGGATTTTTCCGGGGTTAACAAATGCTGGGAACCATCGATATGGGATTGGAATAACGCCCCTTCGTTGGTCACTTCTCTGAGTTTGGCAAGGGAAAACACTTGAAAACCGCCGCTGTCGGTTAAAATAGGGCCGTCCCAGTGCATAAAACCATGGAGACCGTTAAAACTGCGGATCACATCACAACCCGGCCTGAGATATAAATGATAGGTATTCCCAAGGATGATCTGTGCACCACAGGCGATCAGTTCTTCAGGGGATACCGACTTTACGGTACCCAGCGTTCCCACCGGCATAAAAATGGGTGTTTCTACTTCACCGTGTGCGGTTTGCAAAATTCCCGCCCTTGCCCGTGTTGTTTTACATTCCGCAATTATATCAAAATCAAACATAAAATTATAGGTTATAGTTCCTTAGTCGTAAATTTTGTGCTTTGTCTGGCAAAAAATTAAATCATACCTGAAGCTTCTTTGAAATCGATTTTTTTCAAAGCACTAAACTATTACCTTTTTTCGTGTTTTCGTGCTTTCGTGATAAGGCACTTTTTTCTTTTCCGGCTTGTCCGGATTAAGCGATCAACATCGCATCCCCGTAGCTGAAAAATCTGTACTGTTTCTCTATCGCCACTTTGTATGCATTCAACACATTTTCACGGGTTGAGAATGCTGACACAAGCATGAGAAGGGTCGATTTGGGAAGATGAAAGTTTGTGAGCATTGCATCGACGGTTTGGAATCTGTATCCGGGGTATATAAACAGGTTGCAGCTACCATCACCCTGGACAACGATCCCATTTTCTTTGCTTGCATTCTCCAGCGTTCGAACCACAGTTGTCCCGACAGCCACGATACGATGACCTGCTTTTTTCGACTCATTGATCATGTCGGCTGTTTCTTTGGAAATAGAATACCATTCAGAATGAATCCGATGATCTCTGATATCGGATACCCTGACCGGCAAAAATGTACCGTAGCCAACATGGAGGGTAATTGCAACGATCTTCACCCCTTTTTCCTTAAGTTTTTTGATAAAACTTAGCGAAAAATGAAGTCCTGCCGTGGGTGCAGCCACAGCTCCTTTTTGCGAGGCATAGACGGTCTGATAAAATGTTCGATCTTTTCTATCATCGTTCCGTTTAATATAGGGCGGCAAAGGGACACGCCCGACCCGGTCAATGATATGTTCAAAGTCACCTTTATATGAAAACTTGACGGTATAAATTCCGTCTTTAAAATTGATGACTTTTGCCTTCAATTTTTGATTGAAAATAAGTGTGGTGTCGTCTTTGGGCCTTTTTGATGTTTTTATCAAACACCGGCAAACACATTCCCCGTTATCGATTCTGCTTTTTTCATTACCCGGATAATCTAAAATAAGAACTTCAGCTTTACCGCCGGTCTCTTTTTGTCCAAAAAGTTTTGCCGGAATGACTTCGGTGTTATTGATCACCAGAACGTCCGACGGGGATAGAAGGTCATAAATGTCTAAGAATTTATGGTGGGCAATTTCCCCGGTGTTCCGGTCCATAAATATAAGTTTAGACTGGTCACGCCGTTCAATCGGTTCTTGAGCGATCCGTTCTTCGGGAAGATAGTAATCGTAATCATTTAAAGAATACATGTTGTATCGTATTTTGAGTTTCGTGCTTCGAATTTTCAAAAAAACAAACTAAGCTGTTCACGAATTTTTAAAATCACAAATCACAAGCACCAAATTACAAATAAATCTCAAATTCCAATATCCAATGACCGAAACCTTTAAGGACGAGACATTGTTTGGAATTTCGAATTTCGGTCATTGGGATTTGTTTGATATTTGGAATTTGTTATTTGGAATTTCATTAAATCGATAAACTTTCAACAAAGCCAATCCCATTTGGGGAACCAATTCCGGGTCCTTTGGAGCCTGAATTCTTTACTTGATGGTCGATTCAATATTTTTCTTACCCTGCTCAAGGCCCTCGAGAACACTTGATCGATCTTTTCCCAGAGCAACAACGCGTGCAAGAAAGGATTTTTCTGCCACAACAAGTCCGCTGCCGATGTGATCAAAAATTAAAACATCTTGTTTCAACCGATTTTCTGATAGTTGTCGAAACGCCTTCCGCTCGGAACCATAACAAGAAATCGTCGATCCTGTATTTACCACACCATGGGTTTTATAGTTATGCGTTCCCCAGTGGATTTTTTTGAAATTATTCTGCATCTCCACTGTGTGTTCAGGGAATCTTTCCCGGAAAACCGCGCAATACTCCAATTCCGGAAGCATTGCCGATCCTTTGGGCAGAGTATTTTCAAGGGTACAGCAAAACTCCATAGCTGTTCCCTGTTTCCGGGCGTTCACTTCAAGAAAAAAAATGCGACCCTGTGGATCCACTAGATAATCGCACCCGAACATGCCCCGAAAACCTTCCCGAGCCAGCCATTGACCGACCTCTCGGGTATGCTGCTCGAGCTGGGTGATCAGCGTCTTCTCCAGTGCCGTCGGGAACACGGAACCGACAAACTGGGTGTCATGTTCAATGAACTGGTCGGCAATGCCGGCAATGTAAATATCGTTTTCATTGGCCACAACGCCAAGCACTGTGGGATCAGAATCATGGGGAATATATCTGCTGATCAGATAATTTTGACCTTTATCCTCAAATTTTTTCAAAATATCATCAGAGTTGTGAGCAACAATGCTTTTCAATCCGCCGGCGCTGTATTCCTCGCTGACGAAAATACCTTCCGTCCAGTATGACCAGAGTTTATCCGTTGTCTTTAAAAGTTCATCTAATCCGTTGCAAATACGAAAGTCCACCATGGGAAGAAAATTTTTACAGGCTTTGTACTGGAATATTTTGCTGTTTAGCCTTTCGGAAATTTTACTGTCAGGACCGACAATGAAAACACCGGGCAATTGATCGAAATTCATTTCCGGCAAACTCTCGTACATATAAATGAATAACTTTTCCTGTCGATCAAGGAGCTTTTGTACCAGCTCTTGAACTTGAGGATTATTTGAAACGCTCGACAGAAAAGTTCTTGTAGGCACTCTACAGCTTCCGTATGCACCCTGCGTGCGAGAAAATTCATTGACCAGTGGATTGATGACCATCATGTTAGGATAGGCGTATTGCGATAGAATATCCTGTATGATTGAAATGAAATCAAATTTTCGGTTGTGAATTTTAGAAAGGGCTTCTTTGAGAAAGATGTTCAGGCCGTAATTTTTGATAGACCCGAT
>CALLDL010000133.1 GCA_937998305.1 uncultured Desulfobacterales bacterium
GGCTATTTTAGAATCACGTCGCCTTTCAATATACAGGCGTCTGCCCCCATTATCGATAAAAGGGAGCAGATGGTCTAAACAGCTCATGAATAAATCTCTCCTTTTTGGGTTTCAACTAATCCAACCCTATTCAGTGAATTAACCCGTGAGAATCCACGTGGCGCGATGAATAAACTCCACCTCAAAATAAAAAAGGCCTCCAAGGGACACAGCCATGGTGTCCTTTGAAGGCCTTTAGAAGCCTTCCTTTTGATTACCGGCCCTCTGTTTCTTCCCTCTGGAGGGTCAACAGAGCGGACTTAGGATAATCTAAAAGGTGGATATTACAATAATCGGTCCCGAAAAGCGGGATGGGTCGGTCATGGACCCAGTAGATACCTGCCGCAAGCCGTCTAAAGCTGTATTGGACTTAGGGTATCCTTTTTGAAAGATCATCATATATCATAATGTTAAAAAAATGCAATAACTTAATGTTAATCCAGAATAAATTTCGATGAAATAACCGCCTGGGCTACCTCCTTAAGCTTTAGGCTCTGCTTCCGACTCTCTTTCTGCAACAACCTCATAGCATCGCTGTCATTCAGTTTATAGCGTTTTGCAATGATAGCTTTGGCCTTGTTTACCATTCTTCTGGCTTCCAGCTCACCCTTTAAATCTGAAATTATTTTTTCCTTGGAAATATCCCTGAATATCCCCTGGATGACCTTTTTCCCTTGGAGATCGATCAGGTTTGAGCAAATAAAAACGGGAACAACACTGCCATTTTTCTTGACGACCTCCGCCTCCAGATCAAAAACCAGATCATTTTTTATGTGTTTTTGGAATTTTTGGGTATAGTATTCAAAATCTTGAGAAGGGTGCAGCTGGGACTGGTGCATTCCGATGACCTCTTGTCTGCTGCGCCCGGTCAGTTGTTCTGTTTGTCGGTTGGCATCTAAGATGATTCCGCTTTCAGTTTCCACAATAAAGACGGCATCACCGGCATTTTCAAAAAGGCCTCTGTATTTTTCCTCGCTTTCTTTGAGTTTTTCCTCGGCGCGAATGCGCTCCTCAATTTGTTTCTCCAGCAGTTCGTTTGCTTTTTGCAACTCTGCTGTACGTTCTTTTACTCGTATTTCCAGTTCGTCACGGGCGCTTTTGAGCGCTTCCTGCGCGAGTTTGCGGTCGGTTACATCGCGAGAGACTCCCATTACAAACGTATCACCATTGTCCCCGGAAAGGATTTTCCAATTAACCTCTTTAGTGATCTTTTCCCCGGATGCTTTTTGCCTCTCCATTTCAATTGGCGGGACTATTTTCTCTCCGTTCAAGACTTTTTGAAAATTAATTTTGGCAAATTCATGGTATTTGGGGTCAACTAATTCCGTAAAATGACGTCCGATGAATATCTCCGGCGGTATGCCGGTTCTTTGTTTGCTGGCCTTATTCACAAATACAAAGTATCCCTCCTCATCTGTAATGAATACGACATCATTAAAGCGATCCAATATAGGCCCGTATTCTTTGACAAGCTTTTGGGCAGCCGTTTTTTTGCGTTGACTGGAGGTTGCTGTTCGCACAAACTGATCAACAGACAACTTTACTAAAGAGATTTGATCGCTCATCTTGGATCTCCCTTTTCAAGTTTCATGCAAAGAAGTGCGGTATTTGAACTATTAGAAAAAGCAAAAATTTCGTATGAGACTTTAAATTAAATTCTGGAGATGAAGATTCAGACTTTAGATCAATACGAAAAAGATTTTTTATTCATGATGGTTTTCCGTCTCTTGATCTGATTTCTGTTTCTTCGAACTATTTATCCTTATTAAAAACGCAAGGCCAAGAAGTCAATGATAATTTTCAGAAAATACAATAAGTTATGGTTAAAAAATTAAATCAACCATAAATTTAAATTACATTTCATAAAAAATGAATTTCAGTCGAATAATTGAATAAGTATTTAATACATTTTTGTTGGAACTTTAAGATCAAAACCCTCCGGTTGTTAATTTGAGAAGGCATCTCTGAGCGGATAAATGCGGGGATCAGGGCGGTGAAGTGCAGTTTTTTATCTTGGGCGGTCAAGATCCGTGTGAGACTTCGTGTGAGAAAAACTTTCCAAAATCTGCTAAAATCGGCAAAAATTGGAAAAGATGTAGAAATTCAGATTTAATGATTTCAGTAACTTAAGTGAATTGAGGAGGTTAGGAAACTCAGAGGTTGTGACTGAAAATCCCCGTGTCGGCAGTTCGATTCTGTCCCTCGGCACCATGAATGCTTAATTATATTAAGGGGTTAGTCATGGCATTGGCTAACCCTTTTTTGTTTTATGTGTGAATCCATGTGAGAAAAGTTTTTCAAAATCTTCTAAAACTGTAATCATCGGAAAAGACTTGAAAATTCATATGTAATAAGTTCAGTTGTATATGCTAAATTGGGGTGGTGGTGAAACCCAGAGCTGTTAACCTACAATCCCCGTGTCGGCAGTTCGATTCTGTTTTTCGGCATCATAGTTTCAAACACGTATTTAGCGTTCTCAAATGGCTTTCTTAAAGAGGAAGGGTAAAGATTATTAAAACAAATATGCATTTTGGTGAAATGAGATTTGCAAATGGAATCGGAAA
>CALLDL010000134.1 GCA_937998305.1 uncultured Desulfobacterales bacterium
TCAATTACATCGCCAAGATTGATACCAATGCGAAACTCCATGCGACGGTCCTCAGGGATATCCCTGTTGCTTTTCTTGATTTCCTCTTGAATTTTTACTGCCCCATTGACCGCATCCACAACACTGGCAAACTCGGCCAATGTATTATCTCCGGGAGAATCGACTACTCTTCCATAATATTGTTTAATAATCTCAGAGATCAAGACACGACAGGCAGCTAAATTACGGACTGTGGCCTCTTCATCATTTCGCATAAGTCGGCTGTATCCGATGACATCTGCACAGAGGATGGCGGTGAGCTTGCGTTTAAAACCTTCTTCTATCATGGAGATTCCCGTGATTTCAGAATTCATGAAAAAGTTGGAAGGAGCGATTCAGGTGGCATCTGAGTATTATAGATAACCGTAGGTGCTTAGGAGGTCAAGGATATTCATAGGAAGGTCAATAAATATACTAATTTCAGGGGTTAAGCGGTGTTGAGGTATCTTGATAATCATCTGATGCGTTCTGGTTGTTCCCTAATTGCCATTGATCTTATTTTATATTCAAATTCGAAAATCAGTAAATTTTAGTGGCGCAGACCCCATAATAAGTAACCTTCATATTTCGATGAGAGCTGTACCTTACGCATGATAAATCTAAATTTTTTGGCGGCCCAGTTTTATAGATTTCGTGCCTGAGTCAAATCCTATCAAATCGACCAAAACCGTAGTATAAATCACCCACTACTAAGAAA
This sequence comes from uncultured Desulfobacterales bacterium, assembly GCA_937998305.1. Lineage (GTDB taxonomy): Bacteria > Desulfobacterota > Desulfobacteria > Desulfobacterales > UBA11574 > UBA11574. The sequence goes on from CALLDL010000134.1 coordinate 737, forward strand.
TTAGGCTACTTACAGAGCTATCTGAAAATCAAATTAGTAACGGTTTTAATAAGATGTGCTTCACACTATCCTCACCCCTTGAAATCCCAAATTAATTGATAATATTTATACAGTATACCACGATGTGGCAATCATCTGATTTGAGCTCATAATCCGCAATAAAATTGAAAACTATTCTCTGAAATAACCACATCAGATCTTTAATGGAACTCACATCAATTTTTATCGATTTACGTTAACTAAAAGGAGAAAGCCATGAGAAGCATATATGTATACGGACTCTTTATAGTACTCTGTGCCCTCCTACTTGCGCCGGCGCTCAGCCAATATACCGCGAAATCTTTACAAGTGGCTGAAGCCTCAAAAGTTCAGATAGATACCTATGGTGATCAAATCGGGACGGTTCAATTTCCAATGTCATGCAGCGATGCGTCTAAACCATTAGTGGAAAGAGGCGTCGCTTTGCTGCATCATATGACATATAACGGAGCAAAGGCAGCTTTTACTGCGGCAACTCAAACAGACCCAGATTGTGCCATGGGTTACTGGGGCCAGGCCATGACCTATATTCATCCACTCTGGTCGGATGCACCCAGCAAGGAAGACTTCGAAAGGGGCCAAGCGCTGGTTGGCGAAGCGAGGGCCCGCGGCCAGAAGACGAATCGGGAGAACGCTTACATAGAGGCTGTAGGAGCTTACTATGAAAAGGGATGGAATAAAATAGAGACTTCAAATCTCCAGAGTCTCGAAGCAGCATGGGAGAACGTTTACCGCCGATTTCCGCAAGACATAGAAGCAGCCTGTTTTTATGCACTTGCACATATGGCTACCGCCAGACCTGCAGACAAAACTTATACCAAACAAAAACAGGCAGGAACAATTGCAGAAAAAGTTTTGGCTCAGGTTTCTGATCATCCAGGGGCTCACCATTATGTGATTCACGCGTATGATTATCCACCATTAGCATCAAAGGCGCTGAATGCAGCGCACAGCTATGGAAAGATCGCACCTGATATTCCTCACGCACTTCACATGCCAACCCATATTTTTACGCGGGTTGGTTTGTGGCAGGAATCAATCATAATGAACAAAAGATCGGCGGCGGCTGCCCTGAAACATCCGGCTGGAAGCGAGATCTCATTACATTACCCACATGCAATTGATTATCTTGTCTATGCATACCTGCAGCAGGCGGATGATCATAACGCCAGACAAATTATGGAGGATTTCTTTAATAAGAATGGTCCCTTTCAGTCCCACATTGCTGCTTCCTATTCTTTCACCGCGATTCCCGCACGTTTTGCCCTTGAAAGGCAGCAGTGGTCTGAGGCCGCTGTTCTTGAAACCAGATTACCAAATAATTATCCAATCGAAAAGTTTCCGGCAATGGAGGCGATCACCTATTTTGCCAAAGCTCTTGGTGCTGCGCGTAGCGGTAATGTAAAAATGGCTAACCAGGCACTTGAAACGCTAACGGCATTGCAGGAAAAGGCTCAAAAAACGTCTGCCTACTGGGCCAAACAAATTGAGATCCAACGTCTTTCAGCGATGGCGTGGATAGTGTATCAGGAAGGCAGGAAAATTGAGGCGCTGAAAATAATGAAAAAAGCAGCGAAGCTGGAATCCTCGACTGAAAAGCACCCGGTAACGCCAGGAGAAATTTTACCTGCCCGAGAGTTGTTAGCCGACATGCTCTTTGATATGGGGCGTTACAGGGAGGCTCAGACTGAGTACGAAACAACTTTAGAGCGAAGCCCGAATCGCTTCAATAGTCTCTATGGTGCTGGGTTCACTGCTGAGTTAGGGGGTAATAACAGCGAAGCGGTCTTTTATTACAAAAAGATCGTAGAGATAACAGCAGCCGTAAAAACGGATCGGGAGCAGTTGAAACGCGCTAAATTGTATCTATCTAAAACCGAGGGATCGTCCTGAGAGTATTCAAAATTTGACACAACATAGCTTAGATGTATTTTTGAGAACTTAATTGATTCAAAACAACCTAAACCGGGATGCTTAGCTCCCGGTTTATTATTTCTATATCAAATCTATATTTCAGGGCCAACGAGGCATGCCCTTCAATTGTGATTTGGACGGACACAGAGAAAAACTATGATTCGTTAGTGGTTAACGATTTTACAGATTAACCAGGATCAATATTCACTTTTTTGAGTCTTATTATATTATGGACTTCGTGCCTATATCGAATCTTTGAAAGCCCACTAAAATTATTGCACATTTCATTTGGCATCATTAAAAAGAGTACGATCTGGAATGGTACCAACTAAACCCTTGCCGGTCTGTTTAATATGAAACATAGCCTGATCTGCGAGAGCCAACAGGCCTTCCCGATTATCTGTGTCATCAGGAAATGTTGCAATTCCAAAACTGGCCCCAAGATTTACTCTGTGACCGGCGTTGGATAGGTATATTGTTTGTTCCATCTGCACCCGAATTTGTTCAACCTTTTCTGTGGCCCTATCCTTATTAAACCCAGGTAGCACGATTACAAACTCATCACCTCCATAAGCAACGCCAAAACAAGGTCTCTTAATGCAACTTTTGATTGTATTGGCCACTTCTTTGAGAGCCTGGCTCCCGTTTAGGTGGCCATAGGTGTCAACTACTCGCTTAAAGTTATCCATATCCATAAAAACCAAAGAAAATGGTGCTTGGGTCAATTTACTTTCCCCGATTAATTTATCCAGTGTCTGATAAAGGTACCGCGTGTTATAGAGCCCAGTTAAATTATTGTGGATGGAAAGGTTACGAAATTTTTTCCGGTCGCGCCTGAGCTCTTTTTCTAAAACCTTCTTTTTGGTGTTGTCGACTAAAATTCCCTCCAGAATTGCATCAGCACCGTCTCTGTCAATATATCGAATATTTGCCAATATCCACACCGGCTTTCCATCTTTTCGTTTAAGCCGTAATTCATGATTTATAACAGAACCTTTATTTTGTACAGCTCGGATCATCCTGTCACGATCTTCAGAACTAAAATAAAACTTATTGGATCCTTCTTTTAGGGAAAGCACCTCATCAACAGACTCATATCCTAGAATATGGGCATAGGAAGGGTTTACTCTAATAAGCTCTCCGGACAGCCTACTTTGAAACATACCTTGCACGGCGTTTTGATACATGCTGCGGTATTGTTTTTCTGCTCTTTTAAGCTCTTCCTGTGTGGCTTTTAAATCGGTTAGATCCGTAAGAAAATACATAAAACCCGTAATCTTGTGGTTTTCATCTTTTAATGTGCTTCGACTAAAAAGCATTGGAATGTCCCGACCATCATCAGCGCGAAATAGAGCCTCGAAGCTAAAATGATCAGGACTTGCAGAATAAAAATCAACAGAGGTTTTATCATAAAATTTGTCAACTGGAAGACCGATAAAATCATCAGGACTATAACCCGAAATCTTTAGTAAGGCTTTATTCACTTCGATTATAAAACGATTTTTATCCAGCAACATGAATCCTTCAAATCTACTTTCAAGAACACGATTATATTTTTCTTCAGCTTTTTTCCTTTTCGTAATATCTGTCATAAAGCACAACGTGGCAGGTTGGTTATTCCATGAAAACAATTTCACTTTCAACTCAACCCAAATTGTCGTACCTTTTTTATTAACAATTCTAAAAGTATACTCTTCAGGCAGGCTTTCACCTTCAATCCTCCTTTCATGGCGCTGCATGACCATTTCACGATCATTTTTATGAATAAAAGCTGACAAAGGTTTTGATGTTATTTCCTTTTGTGGATAGCCAAAAAGCGCTTCGGCCTTTGGATTTGCATATTGAAAGATTCCATTTTGAGCTACTAATATTGCCTCATTGGCGCTTTCAACCAAGCTGCGATATTTCAATTCGTTGTGCTGCAAATGTTCTTTGGCTTTTTTGCATTCCTTAAGTTCTTTATTCAAAGATTCAATTTGTTGTTCCATGCTCTCAGGCAATGTAGAAGGTTTCATGTGCTTGCTCTCAATTTTTTCAAAGGATTTGTTTCAATGCTATGCACCAATAAGGAAAAATATGAAATAAAATTAGGATGGAGACACGAGTTTGTCAATTTTTTGCTGATGGAATCTGATAAGCATAGCTTGAGAATAAATAGCAGAAAACGGAAAAATGATGCGTCTTGAGTGTGGATTGCGCATTCAAATATACAAAATTTTAG
>CALLDL010000135.1 GCA_937998305.1 uncultured Desulfobacterales bacterium
CGGAAAGGTCTTGTCCAACTGGGACATCAGACCTCCGATGGCCGGCGACTTCTCAACAAGATGTACATAAAATCCCGAATCAGCCAAATCTAAAGCAGATTGCATCCCGGTAATGCCACCGCCTACAACCAGCACTGATCCGATGATATCTTTGGGCATGGTTTAATTCTCCTGTTAAAAATATTACGTTATCTGACAGTTATCGCATTTAAAGTAATTTTGTATTTTTATATCTATGAAAAAACATGTCAATATATAAAAGCCGCTTTTTCGTCTTCTTGACGTCAGCGAGATGTTGGATTATTATGCCCGCAAAGACTCTCCAAAGGTAAAATGTAAAAGATGTTTAGAATACCGAGCATATAACCTTGAATTTTGAACGAGTTGGAGGCTTTCATATGCAAGGCAAGATTCAAGTTTAAAGAATCCTAGCCCAAAGGACCAGGCTTTGGTTTGCCCCTGTCGTAGATCCCGGCTGTTTAAGGGGAAAGGGGCTGTTTTACTCAAAACCGTAGAAGTTAAAAGTGTCTATCTCTGGTTAGCCGGTTAACCGGTTAGCCAGTTGGCCGGTATTAAACTACGGGCAAACCGGCATAACGGGCCGACGGGCACAACCTTTTTTAACTATAGCTCACTTCAAACTCTTGTAGCGATTCTTCAGGCAGAGCCGGAGAACTCTGACCCCCGCGATGCGGGGCAGACATGGCCCATCGAAGATCCCGCTTTGGCGGGGAAGGACCAGGTTTTTCAGGACTAAATAAACAGGAAACTCCTTATGAAGAGCGATAAACAAAAAGCCGTTGAAACTGCTCAATTTCTAAAATCTTATATCAAAAAGCCACCAATAATCGGACTGATGGCCGGAACCGGTCTCGGGGCGAGTGCCGAGTTCTTGGATAAATCCGTATCCTTTGAATATGAAGATATACCGCATTTCCCGACATCAACGGTTGAAAGTCATTATGGCCGGCTTCTTTTCGGAGACACATGCGGAGAACAGATCATGGCCATGCAGGGTCGGTTTCACCTTTATGAGGGGTATTCGCCTCTGGAGGTGACCTTTCCCATACGGGTGATGCAAGAACTCGGCGTTAAGGTACTGATCCTTTCAAATGCCGCCGGCGGTTTGAATCCTAAGTTTAGCGCCGGCGACATCATGATCATTATTGATCACATCAATTTGACCGGTTCAAACCCTTTGATCGGACCCAATGAAGAAAGTTGGGGAATCCGGTTCCCGGATATGATCGAAGCGTATGATAAAGAGCTGGGCGAACTTGCCGAAACCGCCGGAAGAGATGAAGGCATCCCATTGCAAAAAGGAGTGTATGCCGGCCTTAAGGGCCCATCCCTTGAAACCCGGGCCGAAGTTCGCTTTTTAAGGACCATTGGTGCCGATGCCGTAGGCTTTTCAACCACTCAGGAAGTTATTGCCGCAGTCCATGCAGGGATAAAAGTGCTCGGCCTGTCAACCATCACCAACATCAATGATCCGGACAACCCGACGCCGACAACCGTTGAAGACGTTATCGGCGTGGCCCAAAAAGCCGCGCCCAGACTTGAGGCGGTTATCAAAAATGTGGTCGGAAAAATTTGAAACGCTCAGTTCAGGTAAAAAACCAATGAATTATAATATTGTCATACACAACGGCACCGTTATCACGATGAATTCTGATTTTGATATTATCAATAAAGGTGTTCTTTGTATAAAAAACGATAAACTGGCTAAAATTGAACCACTTGAAAACGATGCGCCGCTCCCTGAAGGAGAAAAGATCATTGATGCCCGTGGCGGCATCATTATGCCTGGTCTTGTCAATACCCACACCCACCTTCCCATGGCACTCTTCAGAGGCTTGGCAGATGACCTACCCCTTTCCAAATGGCTGAATGACTATATCTTTCCCGCCGAAGCGAACCATATTCACCCTGAATCCGTAAGACTCGGAGCGCTAATTTCGAGTGCAGAAATGCTACTGTCGGGAACCACCACTTGCTGTGACGGATATTTTTATGAAGACAATGTTGCAGCAGCGGTGAATGAAATCGGGATGCGGGCGATATTGGGACAGGGGGTTATCGATTTTCCGGCACCAGGGGTGCCGGATCCGGAGGACAACGTCAACAACGCTTTAAAATTTACACAAAAATGGAAAAATATATCACCTCTGATTACCCCTTCGATATTTTGCCACTCGCCCTATACCTGTTCCGAAGCGACATTAAAAAAAGCCAAGGATGCCGCTGACGCTAAAGGCGTGCTTTTCCAGATTCACGCCGCCGAAACCAAGGACGAATATGTATCAACTCAAACAAAACATCACGCTACGCCAGTAAAATACCTGGATAAGATCGGCATTATCGGTAAAAATACACTCCTGGTTCATGCTGTCTGGCTGGATGATGATGATATCGAAATTATTGCCAGACGCAGAGCAAGCGTTTCCCACAACCCTGAAAGCAACATGAAGCTTGCTTCAGGAATTGCACCGGTTCCGGCACTGTTAAAAGCCGGTGTAACGGTGGGTTTGGGTACAGACGGGTGTGCCAGCAATAACAATCTGGATCTATTTTCAGAGATGGATACGGCAGCCAAACTCCACAAGGTTAACACCATGGACCCCACGCTGATGGATGCCGATACCGTTCTGAAAATGGCCACCATCGAAGGGGCGAGATCCTTGGGACTTCAAGATATCACCGGTTCACTGGAAATCGGGAAAAAGGCGGATGTCATTATCATCGACACCCATAAACCTCATCTCGTACCGGTTTACAACCCGGTGTCCCATATCGTCTATGCCGCACAAGGATCGGATGTTAAAGATGTCATCGTTGACGGGCGTATCCTCATCAAGGATCGGAAACTCCTGACTGTCGATTTAGAGAACATCATCGAAAAGGTTATAAAACTTAGTGAAAACATAAAGAACAGATCTGGAATTTAGGGATATCGATAATTGTTGATTTTGCCGTAATTCAAGAATGATGTAAGTTTTGTTAATTTGTCACATCACAAATTCAGCCAATGATTGGGGAATTCTCAATGGCTCCCCTGCCGGGGTTTTCATGATACTATTCTCTTATCAGTGGTTTGGTTGCGGCTGTGATCTGTAGATGATATTTCAGGAATCGCAGTGATGATTTGAACCCAATGCTCACGATTTTTAGGATCACCCTCATTCATCAACGAGGTAGACTCAAAAAAAAACCGGCAAACCGGTTAAAACTCATATCACAATATATTGATTTCTCCTGCCTCAATCCAGTCTGAAAAATGAGGCTTTATCCAAGTGTGATACTCATAACATATCAAATTTATTGAGGGATTTTATGCCGTGGCGATAAATTGCAGGTATCAAAGAGTCTGGATTCACGTTAGCATAATCATATTGGCTGAGCTGAGTATGCGTATATCATTTTGGCGAAGACGGCTGATCTCATACACCAATATGGATGCGATTTCTCTCAAGCTGAGGCGCCGAATCAAACCTTCTGAAATTGCTTTTTTTGTTTAAATTGAATAGATCGTTAAGTAGTTGTTGGGAAAAGCGCCGGATATCCTAATAAACTTTTGGACATCCGGCGCACAGGGATGTTTATCCGGCTTTGACTTTAATCTGCCGGGGCGTGGCTTCCTCAACCTTTGGTAATGTGAGCCTTAAGACCCCATCGTTTAATTTGGCATCGATCTTACTTTGATCGATTAAATTGGAGAGGGAAAAATGCCGATTGTATTTCCCCGTCTCGTATTCAAGCAGAAGACCTTCTTCATCGGCTCCTCCAGTAGACTCAACCTCTCCCGTCAGGGTTAATGTGCTTTCGCGAAGGTCGATCGTCAGATTCTCTGCCGTAACACCCGGCAAATCAGCCAAAAGGGTAATCTCACGATCGGTCTCGAAAATATCCACACTGGGGGTGAAAACCAAACCCGGGCGTGTCTGCTCCGTAGCAGTTTTTATTTCTTGTTTTGGCTTTACCTGAAGTTCTTTGGTATCTTTATTCGTCATTGTTATCCCTCCTTCCAATGAAAATATGTGAAACAATTATTTGACCGTAATTTGTCTGGGCTTAGCAACTTCAGCCTTTGGTATGGTGACCGTTAAAATGCCATTCTCCAAACTGGCTTCTACTGCATTGACGTCAATTTCACAGGGTAGATTGATGGACCTGGAAAATTTTCCTGCCTCTCTTTCACGCCTGTGATACTTTACGCCGTTGCCTTCCCCCGGTATTTTTCTTTCTCCCGAAACAGATATCCCGTCTGAAGTAATCTGGATATCCAATTCGTCTGATTTGATTCCCGGCAACTCAGCTCGCACATAATAGTTATAGCTGTCTTCAGTCACATTGGTCAAAGGAAATACACCGGCTGAAAGCATGGGAATAGCGCCTTCTGTTAAGGCACCATACAGCTCACTCATCTGTTTTCGAAGGCGATCCAGTTCTTCGGATGGTCTTCTGAATCCCCAAGTCGGAAAATTGAAAAACCTTCTGTAAATCATGATAACTTCCTCCTTTCTTTGACAATCTGAACGTCTTTTTTGTGCAGATTCAACTAAATGTTTGACACTTTAGAAATCAATAAACAAATTTTAAATAAAAAATAAAACGGAATTTAATGTTGTCAAGATTTATTTTCAATTTTTTTCTTGCATTATTAATTAGTATATATATAATAAAGTAATGATAAATTGTGTTGGAGGTCAATACATGGAAAAAAACGGTGAGAAAAAACAAACTAAAGAAACTATTTTATCCAGAGCACTAACATTTGACCTAAAAGGAAAGCAGTCCGTGCGAGCCACCTTCAGGCTATCGGAAGGGTGTATAGAGGCTATTAGTATTGTTGCCAATCAAATGGGTATCAAACAAAAATCTCTTTTTGATCATTTGGCTGAAGATATTAAAAATTTAAAGTCAATAGCCCATGAAATCAAAAACACAACTTTAAATCCACATAACCGTGTCCAGAAAACATTTGTGATCAGCAGGAGATCACGGTCTTCACTTGATGAGATCTCGAAAATTTTTGATGCACCCAGAGATGCTCTTGTCGAGCTTTCAATTCAACGTCTATTACCGATCATTAATAGAGAAAGAAAAAAACACGAAAAGCGAAAAGAATTTCTTGCTAAAATCAACAGGCATTACAAAGAAGGAGAAAAGATACTTAACGGTATCAGGAAACAACTGGGCGATGATGACCCAATTATTACTAAATTTGAAATGGTAATGTCCAGTTATGAAACCGCGAAAAGCAATATAGAAGCATTTATTGATAGGAGTAAAGGTATTGAAGAATTTGACTTAGATGCCGTGAATCCTTAATTCTTGGATTAAAGATCTATAGTTACAATCCAGATATCAAATAATTACGGACTGCTGTGATACTCATAACCTATCTCCCACTCAATTTCACCAAATTGATGGATTGGTGATATGATATTACTATATCTCAGAAATTTCAGGTGCTTGATACTTGGACGTTATTGCAGATATCGCAGATTTAGCTGATCGCTATATGTTGGAGATATCTGCATCTTCTGGATTGAATTTGATACCACAACATCTTGGAGGTGACCAATAAAAAGAGCGTGAATTAAAAATGACAATTCACGCTCTTTATTTGATTACTTTTCCAGACTATCATCTCTCCGGTAACGGCGGTGGCTTGTATTCCTTCCACCAACCGCTCTGGATGGCATCAGAAATCTTTTTCCCTTTGGGTTGCGACCGTGGCGCTTTGCCCCATTCAGGACCGGCAGGAGGTGGGTATGGAGACTCCGAAACAACGGCTTCACGAACGGTAATCGCATCCTTGGTCACATTCCAGACGAATAGGTCACCGGCGATGGTAAGCGGACCGTCATA
>CALLDL010000136.1 GCA_937998305.1 uncultured Desulfobacterales bacterium
GCCGGCGGTGATCGATATCAGACACCTGACTCGGTGTTGGCGGGATGGCCGAAAGAGATGCAGGGGGTGGCGGAGCAGATTTACACTGACTTCAATAAAAAGCACGGGACGGACTTCAAGTTCCAGTTGAAGAAGTGAAGGACTGAGATACTGAACAGGTCCATAGGCGACTACACAGCGCCTGCCAACCGCCGCTGGTTTTCCAGCGTCAAAGTGAAATTAGCTCCTATCGTGCACACAGTAATTTCTTGGCTAAGTAAAAAAACTGACGGGGAAAGCGACGAAGCGCTTTCCCCGCAGTTTATAGCAGCCATTAAGATTTCATATATCTTCAACATATCGGCAAAAATTAGAGCCCCAAAAACCTGTGATATCATCCATCCCAGTTCTTAGGGCTGAATTGCATGTTTCTGCTGATATGTTTGAAAGTGTCAATAAGAAAACAGTTGTCCATCCCTTGTTCAAGGTAGGTTTTTCGTTATTAAAAAGACTCCCTGAGGAGGCGCGACTTAATAGCGACGGATGATCATGCTGATATACGCGGGTTGGGTACCGCAAGACTTGTTTTCGTCGCGGAGCTTCCTCTGTCTATGATCGGGAGTTTAAGATTCCCATAGCAGGAACGAGGGTTCTCCTTTCCGCAGTAACACCTCCTCAGGGAAACTGGTAAAAATCATATTATAAAATCGCCAACTGTATTTCCTTGTCGATTGCCCAAATAAACGCACTTAATTCCCGAGCAATTGCGGTTACCACAGTTTGTCTGGATTTTCCTCTTGCATATAGACCTCTTAACTTTCAAACATTATGTCTATATATTTGCAATCCCAAATGCCGGTTCAGAAGTTGTGATATCTAAGTTAAAAATCCCTCTATCAAGTGATATTTCGATTCATCTTGTTTTTGTAAAATCAAGTATTGGTCTGAACACAAATAAAAACCCGGCCTAAGCGACCGGGTTTTGGGTGCATATAGGGTGCATTTGACTTTTACGATTCATTATGATTTATTATATTTCATTAAATTTAAACCCTTTGATATAGCGTAACCGCTTGAATTTATAATCCATAATATCAATCTATTGCTTAGGAGGTCATACCATGAAAAAATCATTCGTTTTTGTTCTTGCTATTGTATTTGTTGTTGGTGCCGTTGGTTTTGCCTTTGCCAACGATTCAGAAATGCTCAAAGCCAATGAAAAGAAGATATGGTCAAAGGCATTAAAAGCCGTTCCTGCAGAGCGCCAGCTCTCTATTGAACAGTTTAAAGCACTTTACGATAAAGTCGTTGCCGGTAAAGAGAAAGCTTATCTTATCGACACCCGCACTCATCCGGAGTTCTACGCCTTTCACATACCTTACACGGACCACATCCATTCGGGCCATATGTATACGATTCCTAAAAAAGTTAAGGATAAAAACGCCAAAATCGTGGTCTGGTGCCGAACGAAAAAAAGACAGGCCTATGTATCGGAAAAGCTCGTCGAGTATGGTTATACCAATGTTTGGACGGTCAAGGAAGGTATCGTAGGATGGCTCAAGGCCGGACACCCCGTATGTAACGAGTTTGCGGGAATCTTTAAAGTCACCGAATACCATAAGCACTTCACGGAAATGGACAAAAAAACAGGTAAGACTTTGTATCGAATCCGTGAATTTCATCCCTATTAACAGCTAACCATCCCCATAAAGGGCAAAGGATTCCTCCTTTGCCCTTTATGGCTCGCTATTGTCGGTTCATTATATTACTTCAGATTCAAATGCTTCCGACTATTTTAATTTAATAAATATAAGGAACATCATTTTCAACTTTTATCTCTTTTGTAAAGGGTTATACAAGTATCGATACATTGATCGCATTTTTCTTGATCCCGGTCATCGGATGTACAGTAATCTACGAACGCTTTGATCCAATCTTCTCCAGTCCTTGGACATTTATGAATATAATCGATAAAACGGACTAGCCTCTCAAGTGTTTGTACGTCAATGGCATGTTCCATGCTGCAGGCCGTATTTTCGGCTGTTTCCGGATCTATTTGTAAAATATTCAACAAGAAATCTTTTAAAACAGCATGACGGTAGGCAATATTCTTTGCGATTTTATTACCCTTCTTGGTCAGTGTAATAAAACTGTAAGGAGCATAATTGATAAATCCTTTTTCTTCCAGATTTTTTAAGGCGCCCGTCACCGACCCTCTCTGGACCCCCAACTTATCACCGATATCCTTGGCACGAGCCACCTTGTTTGCCTGTTCCAACTCAAGGATAACCTCAAGATAATTTTCCATACTCTCTGAAAGACCTGTCTTTGAAGTCATTTTATTCTCCGATGTTTTAATATTCTAATTACATACCATGAACAATATGCCAAGTCAAAAATTATTGGGTGCTATAAATTTATTTGTTGACAACTCATAATGTTTTGTATACCTAACTTTAACTATGGTTCATAACATTAGATGTTGGGAGGAATTATTATGAGCAAATTAAGCATGAGAAGAATGAAGGAAAACCAATCGGGCATAATTTCAGCGGTTAAGGCCGATGGAGAAATGGGGCGCCGCATTCGAGACATGGGCTTAGTACCTGGAACCCATATCAAAATTCAGGGGAGAGCACCGCTCTATGACCCAGTTGCTCTACGGGTTATGGGATTTACACTGACGCTTCGAAACAACGAAGCCGACCTTATTGTAGTGGAGGTGGAATAGAAAAAGTGGAAACAACCATTGCTTTGGCAGGAAACCCGAACTCCGGTAAAACAACACTTTTTAACGAGTTGACCGGTGCACGACAGCATGTGGGAAATTATCCCGGGGTTACGGTTGAAAAGAAACAGGGCACTTATGTCAGTAATGGATACAAAATGACCATTGTTGACCTGCCTGGAACTTACTCTCTGACAGCCTACTCCCTTGAAGAAGTGGTGGCTAGGGATTTTCTGGTGAAAGAAGAACCGGGTGTGGTGATTAATATTGTCGATGCATCAAACTTGGAGAGGAATCTTTATCTTTCTCTTCAGTTTATGGAGATGGGTATCCCCATCTGTATAGCGCTGAACATGATAGATGTGGCCAAAAACCGTGGCATAGAGATAAACGAAAAAAAGTTGTCCGAATTCCTGAGGATTCCGGTAGTTCCGACAGTTGCACGGAGTGGCCGGGGTAAAACAGAGCTAATGAATGCCGCTGAAAAGATGGTCAAAAAAAATGAAAGGCCGATCCCCCTCGATATATCTTACGGGGGCGATGTTGACCAGGCTCTTGTTGAGATGGAAGCTGAAATTAGCGCCAATAGCTTTCTGACAGACACCTATCGTGCCCGCTGGGTGGCTTTGAAATATCTCGAAAATGACGAACAGATTCGCTCTCTCGGTCAAAAGACAGATCCAGTTCTGTCATCAAAACTTGAAGAGGTCGTAAATCGCCTCTCGATTCATTTACAAGATACTTTGGACACCTATCCCGAGGCCATGATTGCTGATCATCGCTATGGTTACATCAAATCCATTATCAAGCAGGGAATTATCTCTTTTAAGCAAGACCGGGACAGGCTTTTTCTTTCAGATAAGATTGACAAAGTTCTGACCAATCGATTCCTGGGTCCGGTTATTATGATCGCAGTGCTGATGGGTCTGTATCATTTAACGTTTGCTTACAGTGAAGTTCCTGTGGGCTGGCTGGAGTCATTCTTTGGCTGGCTCGGAGGGATGGTGGAAGCGTTTCTGCCGGATGGTTTGATCAAGTCGCTGGTTATTTCGGGCATCATCGATGGCGTCGGCGGTGTTCTGGGATTTGTGCCCCTGATAATGTTCATGTTTTTCGGGATCTCTCTTTTGGAAGATTCCGGTTACCTGGCCAGGGTGGCTTTTATGCTGGACCGGGTCTTTCAGATATTCGGCCTGCATGGCAGTTCGGTGATGGCCTTTATTGTGTCCGGTGGCATTGCCGGCGGCTGTGCTGTGCCTGGCGTGATGGCCTCCCGCACCCTAAAGTCTCCCCGAGAGCGCCTTGCCACCCTGTTGACCGTTCCGTTTATGAATTGCGGTGCCAAACTGCCCGTTTTTGCTCTACTGGTGGCCGCCTTTTTTGCTGCCAACGAGGCCAAGATCATGTTTATTATTACCTTGGTTGCCTGGGGTGGTGCTCTTTTGGTGGCCAAGCTTCTGCGCATAACAATAATCAAAGGTGCTGCCACACCCTTTGTCATGGAACTGCCGCCGTATCGGCTACCCACTTTCAAGGGGCTGTTGATTCACACGTGGGAACGCACCTGGCAGTATATTAAAAAGGCCGGGACCGTAATTCTTGGCATTTCTATAGTTATATGGGCCATGATGACCTTTCCAAGCCTGCCTGAATCAAAAACGCAAATCTTTGAAGCAGAGCGAAAGGCTGTGATGGTCGGGGTTTCATCCACCGTTGTCGAGGAACTTGAATCGGCAGATGAGGAGGCTGAGTTATCTGAGAGGGCTGAGGGTTTAAAAGACCTTTTAACTGCAATAGATTACAGGGAGGCTGAATCGGCGTTGAAACATTCCATTGCCGGCCGTATGGGTACGGCTCTGGAACCCGCGAGCCGACTGGCCGGGTTCGACTGGCGAACGAACATTGCATTGGTTGGCGGTTTTGCTGCCAAAGAAGTGGTGGTTTCGACCTTAGGGACCGCCTATTCTTTAGGGGAAGTCGACCCTGAAGAAAACCAATCACTTTCCGAAACGCTTGCCAGTAATCCGGGTTGGAGTCCTTTGGTGGCATTGAGCCTGATTATTTTTACTATCTTTTATGCGCCCTGTTTTGTTGCGGTGGTCTGTATTTCCAAAGAAGCCGGATCGTGGAAATGGGGTGCTTTTTCCATGGCGTTTAATACATTACTGGCCTTTGTGCTGGCCATGCTGGTTTTTCAGGTCGGTACAGCCTTAGGAATTTTGGCGGGGTAAATATGGAATTATTTATCATTATTATAATCGTTGTTCTGGCGGCAGGCTATACTATCAAAACCTTTTATAATAAATACAAAACCGGAAAAGCAGGCGGCCAAAGTTGCGGATGCACATCGTGTGACTCAAACGATCCGGCCTGCAATCGGCCGGCCAACGCCAAACCGGATAATTACTTTAACTGAAAGTTAGTATTTTTAGCTACACATATTTTTTTAATTTTAAGTTTAAGTTTGTCTAACATTATTAGAAATCCCAACAAATTTAAATTAGACAAAAAAGAAGGTAAGGAAAGATATAAAATGGCGATCAGGAGTAAAGCATTCGTATCATTTATTGTAGCATTCATGACATTTTTTCTCTGGCAGCCCCATGGTGGTGCAATGGAGGTCACGGATAAGTTTGCCATTGGCGGAATTCTGGCCGGTGCATACCAGTACCAGAATGTGAGCGATGCTCCTGGTTTAGAAAACACCGGACGGGGCGGACTGGCTTTTCGACCCGAGATCAGTTTTACACCCACCGACAACGATGAAATCTTCGCCAAGTTCGGGTTCGGCGCCGGCAATGCCTTAAACGATGGAACGTCGCCGTTTATAATAGCCCCGTGGGCGGCCGATTTGGAAGCCGACGTTAAAAACATCAACGGCAGGGAACGGGATTATCTGCTCACCGCGTGGTACAAGCACACGTTTCAGTTCGGTGAGGACCATTCACTGGGACTTACCGGCGGGCTGATCGATAGCACCGACTACCTAGACGAAAATACCTATTCCAACGATGAGTTCACCCAGTTTATGAACGAAGCGCTGGTCAACGGCCCCAACATATTCGGGCCCTCTTATGATATCGGCGGTGCTCTGGAATGGAATTATCACAATTTTACCGTCAATGGTGTCATTATGCAGGTCGGAGAAAATGATGATCTAAGATCTTACCATTTCTACGGTGCTCAAGCTGGCTACACACTGAGTACTGGCTTAGGCGAGGGTAACTACCGCATCATTATGGAAGGAACCAGCGAGGACTTTAACGACCCCCAAGGAACCAGTTTTGAGTCAAAAGCGGCCGTACTATTTTCTTTTGACCAGCAACTGGGGGAAACCTTAGGCGCCTGGGTCCGGTTCGGATGGCAAGACGACAAAGCTCTAATCAATTACGGGAGCCTATACTCCGGCGGCATCGATATCTCCGGCAAGCTTTGGAAACGAGGAAATGATAATATTGGCATCGGCTATGCTTATCTTGGCGATGGCAATTCCGGTATCGATAGAACCCAGGTGGCCGAAGCCTATGCGCGCTGCGTGCTCAATGAGATTTTTGCCCTTACCCTGGATGTACAATGGATGAAGGACGACTATCTTGCCGGAGACGATCCTAAAGGATTCATTTACGGTGTGCGTATGACCGCCGAATTTTAACTTTAGGCGGTAATAAATGACATTACCAATTAATGAATCGGAGTTGATAACAGAAGTTGCCGAATTACTTAATAAATTCAGAAAATAGGAATCTTTAAAATGATCGGTCGTTTTTCCAACCTCGGAGTATATCAAGAACTTTTTAAGATGCGGGATTTTTATATCTCATTTGCAGCCGCGCTTCTTGCGTTGATAAGTTACATCATAGACTATGGGAACCAATCCACAAGTTTTTTAGGGAATGCATTCGCCTTAATTTCAGTTGTAATCAATGCTTTTCCCATCATTTGGGGCGCTATTAAGGGGCTTATAGACCGGGAGGTGAATGTCGATGAACTTGTCAGCCTTGCTATTATTGCCAGTTTGATCCAGGGAGAGTTTTTGACGGCGGCAGTGGTAAGCTTCGTCATGACCTTCGGCGGGTTGATCGAACAAGTGACCAGTGAATCCGCTCGTAAGGCGATCAAGTCTTTAATTCGCATTTCACCTCAAACCGCCACTATTTTGATCGGCAAAGAAGAAAAAATCGTCCCTATCGAAGAAGTGTCTGTTGGGGATCTTATTCTTATAAAACCGGGTGAGCAAATCCCGGTTGATGCCTGCATTATATCCGGTATTTCGGCTGTGGATGAGTCGGCAATGACGGGTGAGCCTATACCCGTGGAAAAGCAGATTGGCGATAACATTCTTGCCGGTACGCTTAACCATAATGGGGTGTTAAAAACGCAGACAATAAAAGTCGGTCATGATACAACATTGGGCAAAGTGATCAAATTAGTCAGTGAAGCCGAGTTGCATCGGCCTGAGGCCGTGAGGTTCATCGACCGGTATGCAACGTGGTTTACACCTGTTATTTTAACCTGTGCTGGTATGGCCTGGATATTTACCGGTGATATCAGTCGTGCGGTAGCCGTTCTCATCGTTGGGTGTCCTTGCGCTTTAATCTTAGCGGCTCCGACGGCGACAGTGGCTGCATTGGGCCGTGCGGCCAAATCAGGAATATTGGTCAAAGGCGGACAGTATCTCGAACGGGCGGCATCAGTTAAAGCGGTACATTTCGACAAAACTGGAACACTAACCTTGGGCGAACCCAGGGTTGAGGAAATCGCCTGTACAGAAGGTATTGAAAAAGAAGAGGTGCTTTCCTGTGCTGCAAGTGCTGAACAGCACTGCACGCATCCATTGGCCCGAGCAATTTTAAAAGCGGCGCATTATGCCAAAGTCGTCGTCCGCGGGGCGGAGAATGCATTTCATGAAATTGGACTTGGGGTGAGCGCAATGGTAGATGGTGTCCTGGTTGAGGTTGGTAGTATTTCTGCCAACGAAAATTCGACTACCTTTCCCAGGCATCTTCAAGAATGCATAGACACCTCTATTTCGCGTGGCGTAACGCCTCTGGTCGTTTATAGTGATCAAGCGCCAGTAGGGTTACTCAATGTTAGAGATCAAATTCGTTCCGTCGCAATTTCAACCATAAAGCAGTTTAAGAATCTCGGAATTAACGAGATGGCCATTTTATCCGGAGACCATGATAAAGCAGTTAGACGAGTTGCCGATGAGGTCGGTATTGATAATGTTTATGCAAAACTAAAACCTCAAGATAAAGTGGATGTCATCAAAAAATATCAATCACAGAATTTGCCTGTAATGTTTGTTGGTGATGGGATTAACGATGCTCCGGCATTGGCTTCTTCTCAAGTCGGTGTAGCCATGGGCGCTATGGGGACTGATGTGGCTTTGGAGACAGCCGATATTGCACTGACCCACGATGATATCTCCAAACTGCCTTGGCTAATCCGTCTGTCGCGACGTATGCTTAGCATCATCAAAATAAATATTGTATTCGGATTGGCATTTAACGCAATAGCGGTTCTTGCCAGCGGTACTGGCTGGTTAACACCAATCATGGCCGCCATCGTGCACAATGTCGGTAGTGTGCTGGTGGTCATCGCATCAGCAAGCTTGGCGATTTTCCCAGACAGTTTAGGAACTATTGAAAACAAGGTTAAATGATTTGGAGCATAAATGGCTCAATGCCTAAGAATTCCGAGTATAATTATCCTTTGCTTGAACTCAGTCTGTGTCCCAAAATTCAACGATACGATACATTAATTTAAAGGGTATGGTTGATGATACCTGAGTCTTGACTTTGTCGATTTTAAAAAATATTGGACCTATTGGAAGTGATGATACTATTTATCAATCTTCAATAATGCCCAATTGTAAATAAGGCAAGAAATTGTGAATTTCATACATTATCGTTGACTTTTTTACCACAACGTGGTACCTAAACTCTTTCAATTGGGAAAAACAATGAAAGAATTGTTCAATTTAATATATTATAACAAAAATACCACAAAGTATTACAATTCAACAACGAATATCTGCAATCTGAAAATACTTGGCGGAAGTTATTTTTAACAAATGGTCGAAACGTTTTGAGTGGTTAACATCATTATATAAACAACTGAAAGGAGAATAATGGTGAAGAAAATATTGATAGTCTCGGTATTTATCGCACTTGCCATTTGTCTGGTTTCAGCACCCGTGATAATGGCGGAAATGCCAAGTGCTGACCCGGTTTCACTTTGGAGTTACATCACCAAGGATTCACCATATAGTAAATGGTCGTACTGGCCCGATCATCAAGGAATGCAGCTGAGCCGTGCGCCACATGGCACGTTACACAGGGTCTATGTAAACGACCGAGCGCTAAATTCGGCAGGACCCCCTCTTCAGTATGGTTCCATTGAGGTCATGGAGAACTATCAGGGAGAAAGCGAAGAACTTAATAACATTACGGTTATGTACAAAGCCTATGGATACAACCCATTAGATGGCGATTGGTACTGGGCAAAATATACCCCTGATGGTAAGGCCATAAGCCACGGCAAACCCAGAAGCTGTATCGGCTGCCACGGGACCCGTGCAAAAAATGATTTTGTAGTGGTGCATGAATTTAAATAACTTCAAATAATGTTCTGCCATTACCATTGTTTCAGAACAACTCGAAATACAAAGTGAAACTCCCCGCCTTAAAAGGCGGGGCTTCTTAAATTACTCTGAGTTCAAATATCTCTCCAGTACCATTTATCATTTGTTGTCAACGTATATAACACATTAGGATGCTTTCATGAATAGACGGAGACGATTTCTTAAAATGTCGCTCGAATTCATCACGGGTATGGGCCTTTTTTTTAGCCCTCTTTTCTCGTGGATTCGACCTGTTCATGCGAAAATTCAAAAAGTTATCCTTCCGAAAGATACCCCTCGAGAAGACCTCGCCTATAAAAATCCAGCCGAGTTGGACACCCACAACCTTGATCTTACGCCCTTACAAGATTTCAAAACTATGGGAATAACGGGTCATCAGACGGATCTCGATACCTGGCGCCTTGAAATTTCAGGACATGTTGAGATGCCACTTCATCTGAGGTATTCAGAGATCCTCGCCCTTCCAGCAATTGAACGGGATGTCCTCATGATTTGTCCTGGAATTTTTGCCAATCACGGCCGTTGGAAAGGAATTTCAATGAAGGTTCTGTTCCAAAAGGTCAAAGTGAAAAATGGTGGAACGCTCGTGACCTTTAGAGGTCCGGAAGGTAAATATGAAAAAGTAGAACAATTTCACCTAAAGGATGTCTTCTCCAATAAAGTATTTTTGGCATATGAGGTGAATGGAAAAGCCCTTCCCCAAAAGCATGGTTTTCCACTTCGTGTAGTTGCAGAAGGGCATTTTGGATTTAACTGGGTAAAATATGTGCATAAAGTCACTGTGGACTAACCCGGCAGAATTTTTTATATCTATGTTATTATTTTAATTAATGGTTCCAAACTAAGATTCGTGGAAAAAATTGCCGATCGAATATCAAAACTTATTATAAATAACATCCATGAGTTCAACCCACTTAATGGAAATTAAGAACATTTAGGATAATAAATTATAGAACTTTTTTAGACTGTTACCAACAACAGTAAATTCACAAGACACAGATTGGGTGGCGGGTTGGTGGACAAAATTGACTTCAATTTCAAGCTCAAGCCTGCTCTGAAGGCAAAGCATGTAATTACCTCGTTTTTTGATCTCAGGAAGGCAATCAATCGTTGAAAAATGACCATAAACACTAAGGATATCCTCATATTTGTTCTCTATAATCTGATTGCCATCAAAGAGCTTATCATAATAAAGGAAGTAGTCAACTTCGGCAAGCACTTGCTGACCTTCCTTGAGTTTTCCTCGTCCTGAGTCATCAAATGCTATATCGCATCTTTCAAATACAGTCATAGTGACAATATACCATAATACCAAGCGAGAAACCATTAATAAAAAGTACCCAAAATACTTTGTTATTATTTTAATTAAAAGTGCCAAACCAATTCCAGCCCATTATTCCCCCTGTAAAATTTTCAACAAAATATTTGACACGCTTCAAACCAATCTATATATACTATTTTAAGAATATAGGAGGCGGCATGAAAACATTTGCCAAAGTTATGAAGGCCCTTTCAGATCCCAACAGGGTAAAAATTGTGAAGTTGCTTCAACAAAAGGTGATGTGTGTTTGCGAGCTCCAGGCAGCCTTGAAGATTTCCCAGCCGAGCGTCTCCAAGCACCTTAAAATACTTGAAGAGGCCGGATTGGTCGATTATCAGAAAGATGGCCTGTGGGTGAATTATTATCTTGCCGACGGGAAACAAAGCCCTTATTCGGCCAGCCTTTTGGGCCATCTAAGACATTGGCTGGACAATGATCCGGAAATAGCCGAACTTATAAAAAAAGCACCGTTTCTAAACAGAGAAGAATTGACCGGGTAATTTTTTGCATTAATATATAGCTAAATTGGCATATAACTATTTAGATTGATTTAAAACACCTGTTTTTTTCAGGCGAATCCATCATTAGTTATTGTCTATCCAGAAATGAGGATTTTTGTTCAAGGTCAAGCCTCCGTCCCATAGGGTCTAAGCCCCGGACGTGCATGCGAAAAAAATAACCATCCCAGTACGATCTGCCGGACCTACGGGACAGGCAGGCATATGTGTTAATATTCCGAGGATTATTTTTTGAGCATAACCCCAGAAAAATAGGCTTCGCATTTCACAGGGCAGGCGCAGAGATTGGGCAAAAAAACCATTTATGAGTGGACACTATTTAAGGAGGAAAAAACATGGGCAACGCAACCATAGCCCAAAAATCACCGGCAACGGTGAAAGAATCCGAAGAAATTGAAAAAGAAGTCCCACCGAGTCTAATCGACTGGAAGACCATTTGGAAGCCGCTGAGCGTTATCGTGGGTGGTTTTATCATTTTTTTCTGGCTCCCTGTAGGCAACAGCCGTTTCAACGGCGCCGTGATCGAAGCGCTGGCCCTTGCCAAGTGGTATGCTCAGGAGCACGTGATTCTTTGCCTGGTCCCGGCCTTTTTCATCGCCGGTGCCATTGCCTGTTTCGTGTCCCAGGCCGCGGTCATGAAATATCTGGGTGCTGGCGCCAAAAAGGTGCTGGCGTATGGAGTGGCGTCGGTATCCGGTTCTATCCTGGCCGTCTGCTCCTGTACGGTCTTACCTCTTTTTGCCAGCATCTGGAAGCGCGGCGCCGGTCTGGGGCCAGCCATTGCCTTTCTTTATTCAGGACCGGCCATCAATGTGCTGGCCATTGTGCTGACCGCCCGGGTCCTGGGACTTGCCATCGGTACGGCCCGTGCGGTAGGAGCGATAATTTTTAGCATCGTCATCGGGCTGATCATGCATTTTCTTTTTAGAAAAGAAGAAGAAGCCAAAGCCCAGGCAGCCATGCACATGCCCGAACCTGATGTGGAACGTCCCCTGTGGCAGAATGTCATATATTTTGCCACCATGGTGTTTATTCTTATTTTTGCTACCTGGGGAAAACCCGCCGAGACTGTTGGTTTGTGGAACGCCATCTACGGTATCAAGTGGCTGACGACCGGCATTTTTGCGATGATTCTGGGCGTGCTTCTCATCATCTGGTTCAAGATAAAGGCCTATAAGGTTGGGCTGGCCGGTGCGGCAATCCTGGTTATGGCTCTTCTTTTCCCGCACGAGCCTCTCATTGCCTTTTCCACAGGGATTATTGGTTTGGTGTGGATGATCACCACCACACGCGGAGAGACCGAAAACTGGTTTCTATCTTCCTGGGATTTCACCAAACAAATCATGCCGCTGCTCTTTGCCGGGGTCCTGGTAGCCGGTCTTCTTTTGGGGCGTCCCGGTTCAGAGGGCCTCATTTCATCAAAGTGGGTGAGCGGTCTGGTGGGCGGAAACTCCCTGTGGGCAAACCTTTTTGCTTCTATTGCCGGCGCATTCATGTACTTTGCTACCCTTACGGAGGTTCCGATTTTGCAGGGGCTCCTCGGCTCAGGCATGGGCCAGGGACCGGCCCTGGCGCTGCTCCTTGCCGGCCCTGCCCTGAGTCTGCCGAACATGCTGGTGATCCGAAGCGTGCTGGGCACCAAAAAGACGGTTGCCTACATTATCCTGGTGGTTATCATGTCCACCATCAGCGGGATGATCTTCGGGCATTTTTATGCATAGCTTGTATTAAGACGAAACAAAAAGAAATTATCACGAAAGGACGAAAGGAGAAAAACATGGAAATTAAAGTACTGGGCCCCGGATGCCCAAAGTGCAAGCAGACCGAACAGAATGTAAAGGATGCCGTTGCTGAAACCGGCGTCGACGCCACGGTAGAAAAAGTTACCGATATCATGGAAATTGCCGGCTACGGTGTTTTCGGCACCCCTTCTGTTATCATCGACGGCGAAGTTAAAAGCGTCGGCAAGATTCCGGGTAAAGAAGAAATCAAAACCTGGATTGCAAAATAGAGAACAAAAAAATCGAGGAAATGAAAATGGTTGATGAATGTTGTACACCGGAAGGAAATATTATGATACTGGTCTGCTCGGGCGGCTCAAATGTCGGTCAGCTGAGTAACCAGGCGGCAATTGAACTGACGCAGGAAGGATTCGGCAAGATGTTTTGCCTGGCCGGTATCGGCGGTCATTTGGGTGGTTTTGTTCAATCTGCCAAAGATGTTCCTGCTGTGGTAGCCATTGACGGATGTGAAGTGGGCTGTGCCAAAGCGATTCTGGAGCACACGGAAATCCCAACAAAAAATTACATGGTGCTGACGGATCTGGGTATTGAAAAGAATAAAGATTTTAATCTTAAAGCCGAGGATATTAAGAAAGTTAAAGCAGCAGTTCGATCCGTCTGTGAATAAGATATTTTTAAAATGTTTCAGCTACGGTTACACCCGGTTCATGCTGTGGATAAGGAGTTGGTTTGGTGAAAAAACTACGTTTGGGGATTTGTCTTCCACTCTTGATATGTTTGTTTTTATTCATACCGATTTTAGGAAATGTCCGGGCAGATGAATTTAAAAACCTGCCGGTCAAAGGGATGGTTACCATGATCGATCTGGGCGCCAAAAAGTGCATCCCGTGCAAAATGATGGCGCCGATCCTGGAAAAGATGGAAAAAGTGTACAAAGGAAAAGCGGTGATTGCCTTTATCGACGTTTGGGAGCATCGGGAACCGATCCACCGGTTCGGTATCCGGGCAATTCCCACGCAAATCTTTTACGATAAAAGCGGAAAAGAAGTCTACCGCCATGTTGGGTTTTTAGCTGAAAAGGATATCATCGTACAACTGGAGAAGATGGGTGTCAAGTAAATCGTTATGGTTGAATCATTCTTTTTGACGGTAAACGAGTGGATTGCCGGTGGCACTGCAATTGCTGCTTTGGGCTGTTTTGTGTGGGGAATGATCAGCGTGCTGTTCAGTCCGTGCCATCTGGCATCGATTCCGCTTATCATTGCCTATGTGGGCGGCCAGCACCGGGCATTGAGCCCCAAACAGGCGGGAGCTTATGCGGCCCTGTTTACGCTGGGGCTGTTTATCACCATTACGGTCATTGGCATTGTTTTCGCATTACTGGGCCGGATGCTTGGGGACGTTGGGAACTACTGGCAGATTCTGATCGGCCTGTTGCTGGTCTGGGTGGCTCTGGGCATTTTGGGTGTAGAGAAATGCGCTATGTCCGGAAGTTTGTTGTATCGCATTAACTTAAAAGGTCTTTTCGGTTCCTTTGCACTGGGTCTGGCGTACGGAGTTCTTTCAGGTTCCTGTACCTTCGGATTTATCGCCCCGATTTTGGCGATTATTTCGGTCCAGCAAAAATTGGCAACCGGGATTCTGTTTATTGTATTGTTTGCCGTCGGTCACTGTCTGCCGATCGTGATTGCCGGAAGCTCTACAGCCGCTGTCAGACGCCTGATGGAAAACAGCACTTGGCAGGATGCTGGCAACTGGTTCAGAAAAGGTGCCGGTATGGTCATCGGTCTTTTGGGGATCTATTTTATTATCTATCCTTTTTTGAGTAGTTTGTAATTCGCTTTACTCATGACCAAACAGACAATCAATCGAGGGAACATGTTTGCGCAAAAAGATTCATCGTTCAATTGCATCGTACCAGACACGACTTCAATATTTTTGCTTGACATCGAATCCCCCTTGTTGTACTACATTGTATCATATCCAAAAAGTTGATTGCCATGACAATGAATGATCCATCCATATCGAACGTTTACAGCATGATGCCCATGATGCCCACCCGAGGTGCGCCCATGGATTGATCATTTGATATTTCCGATCGTTAAAGCCGTGGGTGCTGAAAAACCCACGGCTTTTTTATTTTTTAAGGAAGAATTATCGTATGTTTTTAACGCCTTTTACATCAAATATCCACTTTGTCTTCATGCATGTCCTGGTATGCCTATGGATAATGTTGGGGCTCCTTGGGGAGCCGTTTCATCGAAGTTTATCCTGATGTCGTTATTTATAGCATTTTTCAAAATACCGTTCGTTTTAAAGTAATCGGAACATTTTTTGAAAAATTTTTATCAGCCATACTCAAAGGAGGTATATCCATGGCTAAAACCATAGAAGAAATCAATGGAAAAATTCAATCGGGAAAGGTGGTAGTATTCACCGCCGAAGAGATTATCGATGTGGTCCAAGAAAAAGGGATCAAACAGGCCGTTCGTGAAGTGGATGTCGTTACCACGGGGACCTTTAGCCCCATGTGTTCTTCAGGCGCTTTTTTCAACATAAAACAGCCAAAAGAAAAGATGAAGCTCGGCGGCGGATTCGCCACGTTGAACGGCGTGCCGGCGTATGCCGGTCTGGCGGCGGCTGACATCTACGTGGGGGCAACGGCAATTCCCGACAGCGACCCGCGTAACAGCAATGGTCTCCCCGGAAAGTATCGGTATGGCGGCGCCCACGTTATCGAAGATCTGGTTGCCGGAAAAAAAGTCCTTCTAAAGGGCGGTGGCTATGGTACCGATTGTTATCCGCTTTTAACCCGTGAACAGACGATCGGTTTGGATGACATGAATGATGCGTTTTTGTTCAACCCGAGAAACTGCTATCAGAACTATAATGTTGCCGTCAACCTTTCCGATAAACCCATATACACCTATATGGGCAAACTCAAACCAAAACTGGGAAATGCCTATTATTGCAGTGCCGGTCAGCTGTCACCCTTGTTTAACGATCCGTATTTTCGTACCATCGGTATCGGCACCCGTGTGTTTCTTAGCGGTGCCGAGGGTTACGTTGCCTGGCCCGGCACCCAGCACAACCCCAATGCGCCGCGGCTGGAAAACGGCACTCCCCAAATCCCGGCCGGAACCGTTGCCCTGATCGGGGATATGCGACAGATGACCACCGAGTGGCTTCGGGCGGTTACTTTTAGAGGATATGGTGTGACCCTGAGCGTTGCCGTGGGTGTCCCCATTCCCATTATAGACGAAGACATATTGCGTTCGGTTTGTGTTACCGACGCCCAGCTTAAAGCACCGGTGGTTGATTACAGTGAATTCTATCCAACCGGTCAAGGGGAAGCAAAACTGGGTGAAGTCACCTATAAGGAGCTGAAATCCGGAAGCATTCACATAAAAGATCAGGATGTGCCGACCGGATCTTTTTCCAGCTATGCCCTGGCCCGAAAGGTGGCCCATCATCTCAAACAGCTTATTCAGGAAGGCGATTTTTTACTGACGCAATTCCAGGCGCCGCTTCCGGGTGCTGCCATAGGAAAGGGGGCCACAGAATGAAACAGATGAAACTTGTTTTTATTTTCCCGGAAAACATTGTTGAAGAGCCCGTTACCTACAACCTGATTTCCGAATACGGCGTCCGGGTCAACATTCTGCGCGCCAGCATCGATCCCGGAAAGCAGGGGCGAATGGTCGTGGAATTGAGTGGCGAGGAAATCCAAATTTCACAGGGCTTGAACTATCTTGAAAACGTCGGTGTACGGGTTACGCCATTGGGCCAAAATATCCAGCGTCTAGAAGACCGATGCACCAGCTGCACGTCTTGTATACCCCACTGTCCGACTCAGGCGCTGGACGTAGATCGTGAGTCCTGGAATGTAACCTTTGATCCTGAAAAGTGTATTGTTTGTTTCTCTTGTCTGGAAACTTGCATTTATAACGCCATGTCGGTGGAAGAACAGTTTGCATAGGGATTCAATGCTTATTATCACGCCGCAGCCGTTTTTACGGCTGCGGTGACCGTCCGTCTCAGATGAATTGTCAAAGTGCTTGTGGAATAATTTGCTATCCCGTAGAAACCATTGCATCGCAAAACTGCGGCGACATCGAAATTTTAAGATTTTAGGTTGAAATTATACAGGCTATAGAGTTATTTTGACAGTTAGCCGTTGAAAAACATGGAATGGATTACATAGAAAAACGCCTGCGGAGAGAATAATGTATAACGACCTAAAAGTTTTTTCCGGAAACTCAAACAAGAGCCTTGCACATGAAATTTGCCGACAGCTCAACATCCAGCTTAGCAAACTGGATATCTCGAGATTTTCCAATGACAACCTGTTCGTACAGGTCAAGGAAAACGTAAGGGAAAAAGACGTTTTTATGATTCAGTCATTCAGTCGGCCCGTCAGCAATCACATTATGGAGCTGTTGATCACCCTTGATGCCTTGCGCAGCGCTTCCGCCAAGAGAATTACCGCTGTTATCCCATATTACTCGTACGCCAGATCCGACAAAAAAGACGCCCCCAGAATTTCTATAGCCGGAAGACTCATGGCAGATCTGCTCAAAACCGCAGGTGCAAACCGTGTGCTGACCATGGATCTTCATGCCGATTCGGTACACGGGTTCTTCAGTATACCGGTTGATCACCTTACGGCAATTCCTATTATCTGCGACCACTTCAAAAAGCGTTTAGACATTTCAAATACCGTAGTCGTTGCAACCGATGCCGGCGGCGCCAAGAGAGTCGGGCGTTTTGCCAAAAAGATGAACACATCCATGGCAATCATAGATAAGAGACGAATCAGCGATACCGATGTTGTTCAAGGATTGGTCATAGGCGATGTAAAAGGAAAAGATGCAATTATCTTCGACGATGAAATTTCCACAGGCGGTACAATGATAACTTCGGTAGAAACGCTTGAAAAAGCCGGGGTCAGAAAGATCTATGTGGGAGCGACACATCCTGTCCTGTCAGGACGGGCTGTTAAAAACCTTAAGGATTTGAGTGTTGAAGAAATTGTTGTAACCAATACGGTAGAAGTTCCTGGTAAAAAGAAGATGGAACACTTAAAGATTCTGTCTGTGGGGGTTCTGTTTGCAGAGGCAATAAAACGAATACACAGCGGAGAAAGTGTGGGGGCTCTTTTCAGATGATTACCTCCCTTTTAAGTATATCATAGTAGGTGCGTATCCTTTTCACATATCTAACCGGCTCTGTACCTCGACAGTACCCATACCGGCTCTTTTTGAGCATCAATTGTTTTATTTTCATCTTCAAGCTGCCTCATTTCAACGTTCCGATGGAGAAGGCCAGAAGAAACTGTCCGAGATAGTACATGGGCAGCCCTACCAGCCGGTTTATAAATCCTTTATCGAGAAACCGGCCCCTTGCCACAAAAATACCCGAAATAGATTAAATATCAAATCGATACGGCCAAAAAGCAGTAAACAAAATTTGTCATTGACTGAAACATTGAAAAACTCTACAATTCGTTATATGGCGAAATGACGGATGGAAATCAGAGGAGGTATTTATGTTTACGTTTATGGCGATCACAAGGGCGCTGTCAGATCAAAACCGGGTTCGTACGTTGATGGCACTGAAGGGTCGAGAAATGTGTGTGTGCCAGATTATTGAACTTTTGGAACTGGCGCCGTCAACGGTGTCCAAGCACATGTCGATTCTTGCCAATGCCCGCCTTGTTGAGGGCCGGCAGGAGGGCCGCTGGCGATATTACCGTCTGACCGGCGATGACGCACCGGATGAAGCGCGAAAAGCCATTGCCTGGATGTTTAGATCATTATCCAATACACCGCAAATCCGGCTGGATTCAGAACGCATAAAGGAAATATTAAAAATCGATCCGGAAGTGCTTTGCAAGGCTCAAAACAGAGCATGATTTAGGGATAATTTTCCCATACAAGGAGGTTCAAGATGTTACTGGAATCCTATACCAAGGAAATTTTCAGGGCCGAGTGTAATCCGGGCTTTGAAGCGCTGCACTGTTTCGCCAATCTGGACATCGAGATTCTAAAACTGCTCCCAAAGACCAATTGTAAAGAATGCGGACAACCCACATGTATGGTCTTTGTCGCCCAGGTGGCCGAAGGGGCAAAAGGGCCTGATGACTGCCCGCCCTTGGACGACGTAAATAGAGAACGACTGTCGAGTTATTTAGGTCAGTTTCGTTTTGATTTTTAATTGTTGAGAGGAGGAAACTATTGATGAGCAACGATGCTGTTTTGAACAATGATCGAAAAATGACCAGTATTTTTGAGCGATTCCTGTCCTTATGGGTGGTGCTGTGCATTCTTGCCGGCATCCTGCTCGGGAAAATCGCCCCCGGCGTGGCGCAATACCTCGATGGTCTGGCCATCTATGTCAAGGGGGCGCCGGTGGTGTCCATTCCAATTGCAATCTGTCTGTTTTTCATGATGTATCCCATCATGGTCAAAATCGATTTCGGCGAAGTCATTAAGGCGGGTAAAAGCGGAAAACCTGTGTTTTTGACTCTGTTCGTCAACTGGTGTATCAAGCCGTTTACCATGTACGGGATCGCCATTTTTTTTCTCGGCACGCTGTTTTACAATTTTATCGGTCCGGATGCCGTGGATTTGGTCAAGATGCCGTTCGGTCTCGACCTACCGGTGGGTGCGACCCACGGAGCTGGTACGGTGGTGATGGCCGGTGGCATCAAAATGCTCCAAGTGCCCCTTTGGCGAAGCTATCTGGCCGGTTGCATTCTATTGGGGATTGCGCCATGTACCGCCATGGTCCTGGTGTGGAGTTATCTCTCAAAAGGAAACGATGGTCTGACGCTGGTGATGGTGGCCATCAACTCCCTGACCATGCTCGTGCTTTACGGTGTTCTGGGCGGATTTTTGTTGGGTGTGGGACGGTTACCGGTACCTTGGCAGGCTTTGCTGCTGTCCATCGGCATTTACGTGGCCCTTCCATTGGTGGCGGGCTATCTTTCACGCAAATGGCTCATCTCCTCAAAAGGTGAATTATGGTTTAAAGAAAGATTTTTACATGTTCTTACCCCCATTACGATTGTCGCACTCCTCATTACCCTGGTACTGTTGTTTTCTTTTAAAGGTGAGGTAATTATCAGCAACCCGCTGACCATCGTGTGGATTGCGGTTCCGCTCTTCATTCAGACCATGCTCATCTTTTGGCTGGGTTATGGTCTGGCGCGAATGCTTAAACTCCGTTACGTGGATGCGGCACCGTCAGCCATGATCGGCGCTTCCAATCATTTTGAAGTGGCCATTGCTACGTCAACCATGTTATTCGGTCTTTCGTCCGGGGCAGCCCTTGCCACGGTGGTGGGTGTGCTGATTGAGGTCCCGGTGATGCTCATACTTGTAAAAATTTGTTTGAAGACCCCCCATTGGTTTAGAAGGGAAGAGGTGCACGCTGTGACAGCTAAACAGACAACTGCAGGATAAATGGATTTTCGATTCAAGCGAATAATAGAGATGCGGGACAAACTGGAGACATTTTCGATTTTATCTGTCACTTGAACTTCTCTGAACGGTACATAGGCCTTCGAAGAGATATTGACACAGCTGGAACAATGTGGTACAGAGAAATTATTTGTATGGGATTTGCCCATCTATATTTTCAACAAACCCATAATCTTTAGAGAGATAAACCATGAAACCGCTATCCTCAGTTGCAAAGAAGCTTTTTTTATGTCTGGGGTTTTCAGTTGTCGTGATCGTACTCCTTTCTTCTGGATGCAGCCGTGATGCCGGATATGCAACCGTCGATTTCTCTAAAACCATTCAGGTTGAACAACCCGGGCCGGCACACGACAAAAGTCAAACGTTACGAGTGGCCGTGTCGGCAATGGTTTCACCAAAGGAAACCTTTTCCAATTACCGGGCGTTACTCGATTATATCGGTAAGAAGCTGAATTGCAACATTCAATTGATTCAACGAAAAACCTATGCCGAGGTCAATGACCTGTTCTTGAAGGGTAAGGTCGACCTGGCATTTATTTGTTCGGGGCCGTATGCCACCGGAAAGGAAAAATATGGATTTGAAGCCCTGGCAACTCCTATCATTCGCGGCGAACCTTTTTATCATTCTTACCTAATTGTAAACAAGAACAGTTCAATAAAAACACTTGAAGATTTAAAAGGGCGGGTCTTTGCATTTACAGACCCGGAATCGAACACCGGTGCGCTGATTCCGACCTACTGGGTGGCTCAGAAGGGCGAAACGCCGGAATCCTTTTTTAAAAGCATCAACTACACTTACAGTCACGACAATTCAATTCTGGCAGTGGCAAAATCACTGGTGGACGGAGCGGCTGTTGACGGCATTATCTGGGAATATTATAATTCTCGTAATCCCGAGAATACATCTCAAACCCGAGTGATTAAAAAATCGATTCCTTTTGGCAGTCCGCCGTTTGTCGCCTCCAAGTATCTGCCTTCCGATGTCAAAGAAAACGCCCGAAACGTTCTTCTTAAACTACATCAGGATCCGGCAGGCAGACGAATTCTCAAAGAATTGCTGATCGAGCGTTTTGATATGCCAAAAGAAGTTTGGTATCAGCCGGTTCGCGAAATCAAAAGCCGACTTATTGCGGTAAATAAGGGATCACATGTGGCCCCAAGATTTTAGAAAAAGACTGCTTCTCGTGGTTGCGGTCATCGTCATCACCAGCGGCCTGGTTATTTCTCAGATCGTCACTCACCGTTACAGTGCCACGCTTTCCCAGTTTGCCGCCGTTCAGGCCGAAAATATTGCGCACGACCTGGCGCTGAATGCCACCAATAAAATTCTCATCAATGATTTGGTCGGCCTCCAAAATTTGCTCGATGACCGGATGCGCAGTAATCCCAATATTTCCTATCTTTTTATTGTCAAAAACAGCCGGATTCTCACCCATACATTCCTAAAAGGGGTTCCTGTTGATCTCATAAATGCGAACACACCTGACGACAATCACCATGATAATTTGAAAAAAATTATTTCAAAACAAGGGGATCGCTATATCGATATCGCCTGGCCGATTTTTGAAGGCAAAGCCGGTATTCTTCGGCTGGGACTTAATTTAAAGCCCTTTCGAAAACAGATAGCTCAACTCTGGTTGCAAATGAGTATCATCACGCTGGTGGTTTTGGTGCTGGCATTGATTATTATCCACTTTTTGATCAAACGGTTGACCAATCCCCTGACCGTTCTCAGCGAACAGGTGGAAAAAATCGATGAAGAACACCTGGATGTCGTCATTGATATTAAAGGCGAAGATGAAATCGGAAGACTGGGAGCATCCTTTAAAAAGATGTTAGAGCGTATCAAAGGGTATATGGTTCGCCTAACGGAATATGCCGACCGTCTTGAAGAAAAAAACCGGCAACTGGATAATGCCCATCGACAAACCAAAACATCATTTGAAATCGCCAGGGAAATTGGTGCTCTTTCGGATTTAAAGGCGGTATGTGAATTCTTGATCAACAAGCTTCGGAACATTGTCAAGTGCCAAAGAATGGTTTTGATCATTTTCAGCAGTAAGAAGTCGGTTCTCTACAGCTACTCAGAAAAGGTTGTCGACACCCTGAGAGGAACCTTGGTTGATTCTATCGCAGTATTTTTGTCGGATCTGAAACCAATGAAATTTCTCGATATAGCACAGGTTCCCTTCATGTTTGATGCGTTAAAACCTTCTGAAAAAATCATCGTGTTTCCCATTCGTATAGAGAATCAACTGTTGGGCGCCATGTATATCGGATGCCCCGGAGACTGTCACTGTGTGACTAAAGAACTCGATATCATTGATCTGATTTTGAATCAGACCGCAGGCGCGATCTTGAGGGCTGCCTTGTATGAGGATGAGATCGGCGATTTAAAAAAAAGAATTGAACCGACGTCCGGTTTTGCCGGAATCATCGGAAAAGATCCCCAGATGCAGGTCATATTTAAACTCATTGAAGATGTAGCCTCATCGGATGCAACGGTATTGATACAGGGCGAAAGCGGTACCGGAAAAGAAATGGTGGCCCATGCCATTCATCGCAAAAGTTTTCGCAAAGACGAGCCTTTTGTGGTGATCAACTGTTCGGCATACCCGGCGACGCTTTTGGAAAGCGAGCTTTTCGGCCATGAAAAGGGGGCATTTACCGGCGCGCTGGAAACCAGGCCCGGTCGTTTCGAACAAGCCGACGGCGGTACCGTCTTTTTGGATGAAATCGGCGAAATACCCCCTTCCGCCCAGATTAAGCTGCTTCGGATATTGCAAACCAGAAAGTTCGAACGGTTGGGCGGCCGAGAGTCCCTGTTCGTTAATGTGCGCATTCTGGCTGCGACCAATAAAAACCTGTTGCAGGAGGTCAAAGACGGCCGATTTCGTGAGGATCTTTTCTATCGTTTAAACGTCATTCCGATACATCTACCGCCGTTGAAGGATCGGCGAAACGATCTGCTGCTTCTTGCCAGGCATTTTCTGGATCGGTTTTCCAATGTACAAAATAAAACCGTAAAAGATTTTTCCACGGAAGTCATGCGAAGGCTCCTGGATTACTCATGGCCGGGAAATGTTCGAGAACTGGAAAATACGGTTGAACACGCTTTTGTGTTGGCCAAAAGCGACCGAATTGAGCTTTCAGACCTTCCGCCGGGGATCAGAAATATCACTGGCGCTTCAGCTTCAACAGATGAATCAACCGGAACGATTCAGGAAAATGAGATAAACCTGCTCAAGGGCATGCTAGAAGAATGCAACTGGAATAAGAAACTAGCTGCCCGGCGTCTGGGAATCAGTCGCGGGACTCTTTATAATAAACTTAAAAAATATCAAATCACAAACCCCACCATCCATTAGATCGAATATATTGACGAATCAAACTCGTAAATATCCGGGTTAGCAGTTCAAAATCTTTATAATCATTTCATTTTATACGATATGCGATTCACGTTCTTCCACGTGTAATCTATGCAAAGCCGTGTACAACTATTACACACATATAACAAACTAATATCACATCGAAAGTTTCTTTTCGCTACTTTTGTGTCAAAAAAATATACACAGTATATCAAATGTACAAACTGCTTTTGATCGATATATTTATCATACTTTCCCCCAAGAGTTTATATATCCTCCAGATATTTCTCTATCCATATCAGTCAGTTAAATCGACGAACCACTTAAATCCTTAAAATTCCTTTAAATTATTATGGTCTATCCCATAAGCCTGGCATGTTGTTTGCTACATTGTGGTACCAGACATTCCTTTTAACTTTCAACAACGACTGTTTCACACCAAAATAACCCTTGGAGAATTAGCCTGGATGGGAAAAAAGCCTGACATTGTTATACTTGACTCTGATAATAATCATTATCTGGAGCTGTGTGCCATGCTAGAAGAAAAGCGATATCGAGCTATCCAGATGCCTTCGTTGGAAAGTATGCAAAAATACCTTCAGAAAAACACTTGCCTGGCAGTTATTTTGGATATCGAGCATGAATCTGTCAACAACCGCATCATCAGAAATCTAACAACGAATTATCCTGCAGTTTATTTTTTCGGCATGTCCAAACGCTACTATAATCCAGAGCTAAGAGAAGCCATATGCTACCATATTTTTGTATGCCTCAACAAACCGGTTAATCCAGACGAACTTTATTACTGGCTAAGGAGTATCGACAAAGATGAATCAGACCCCAATAATCATTGCAAAGTATAGATCTCTGGTTTTATTTCGATTTTTTGTTGTCGCCGTGCCGGTGATCCTGATGCTGCTTAGCTCGGCTTCATGGGCCGGTCAGAAGGAACAGGCACTGAAGAACCTTCCACAGCCGGATCCCCCGCAGCCCCAGTTCTTTTGCGGGTACTGCCACATATTGACGTATCCGGGCGTGGTGCAGAAAGGTTATGATCTGTGGAAAAAGGGCAAACACAATAAATTCGGTTGTGTGGAGTGTCATTATCCTCCCAAGGAAACCGCAAAGTCAAATACATCGGCAGATACTAAAACGGCATCTTTGAGTCACATTCCTAATAAACCGCCGGAGCGATTCTCTTACGTTCAGCTCGGCGGAGAGACGATCAGGACCCGGCCGAGGGTTCCCGACGCCAATTGTATGACCTCACGGTGTCACGGCAAGCCGGACGACGACTTTAAAACCAAAAAAATCAAATTCACGGAAAAAGTATCGTTCACTCACAAACCTCATTTGGATAAAAAGAACCAGATCGAAGGCCAAAAAATCAACTGCACCTCCTGCCACCAGCACGAAACCGACAAGAAAAAATTCGAAGTCTCCAGGGCCACATGTCATCTATGCCATTTCAAACACGTTAAATTCAACCAAGACCGCGGAAAGTGTGAACTCTGCCATGAACTTCCTAAAAAACCGATCCAGACTTCCGGGGAAAAACCGATCACTCACCAGATGCTAGAAAAAGCAAAGGTTTCCTGTTCCAGCTGCCACCTGGAGATGATCCAGGCGGCCGGCGGCGGTCAATACAAGGCTTATTTCAAAGGCGGTGAGCTGAAAACCGCTTTGGTTCTGAACGCCGGACAGATCAAAAAAGAAAACTGTCTTGCCTGTCACGATCAGACAAAAGTACTCAAAAAAGACATTGAAGACAAGCTGATGCATGAAAAACACGTGACCGTGAAAAACGCCCGCTGCTTTGACTGCCATCAGCCGGTCATGCACACCAAGGCGGATTTAGAACAACCCGGTATTTTAGCATATGCATCTTCGGATTTACATGCCCCTGCCAATCAATCTGAACTCCCCGGTTGTTCGGTTTGCCATCCAAAAGCCCACAGCTATCAGCGTATTCTGTCTGCCGGGCCCAAACGCCCGGATGTTTTAAAAACACCGGATTTCATGTACAAGGCCCGGGCCAATTGTTTGGCCTGCCATGTTGAAAGGAAATTCAACGCCAAGGGCCAGATGGTGATGACAGCATCCGCCAAAACCTGTGTTCGATGCCACACCAAGGACCACAAAAAGATGCTCAAAGACTGGAAGAGCGAACTGGCAAAGGAAATCAAATACTCTAAAGACGTTGAGCAAGAAGCCCTGGCAGCACTTGCAAAGGCCAAATCCAAACTATCTAAATCCAAACTGGAGGAAGCCCGGAAAATGCTCAAAGAAGGACGGGAAAATCTGAATATCGTCAGATTCGGAAACGGCGTTCACAACAAGAAATATTCCATCATGCTCATTGATGCGGCCTTAAACCGCTTTGAGGATATGATCGATTATCTCGAAGAAGATAAACAGTAACATTCTTTAAAAAAAGGAGGTTGTCATGCAAGAACAGTTATCTCTCTCCAGGCGGCAGGTGCTCAAAGGCGCAGGAGCAGCAGCCCTGACCGGAGCGGCCACTTTAGTGCCTACCGGCAAGGCCATGGCTGCCCGGGGCAAAGCACCCCGCTGGGCCTTTATCGTTGATCTTAGGCGGTGTATCGGCTGCCGGGCATGTACCGTAGCCTGCAAGGCAGAATTCAACGTTCCGATAGGTGCTTTTCGTGCTGCTGTTTACGGAGAAGTTACCGGCGTGTATCCAAATTCGGAAATGCACTTTTTGCCCAGGCTATGTAACCATTGTGAGGGAAACAAAGAAGATAAGGTTCCGCCGTGCGTTAAGGAATGTCCCGAGTACCCCAAGGACCGGAGGGAGTTCGTTACTTCTGACGGAAAAAAGATCCGATATCGCGGCGGGGCCACCTATAAGCGTCCGGACGGACTCATCCTTTTCGACAACAAATTATGTACAGGCTGCGGGAAATGCATCGAAGCATGCCCTTACGGTGCCCGAAACTTTAACAAACTGCTCATTTCCGGGAAAGACTCCACTAAAAACGGCATCACCAAGTGCGACTTTTGCCAACACAGAATCGAGAAAGGGGTAGCACCATCTTGCGTCAACATCTGTCCGGGACGGGCGCGGTTCTTCGGCGACCTCAATGATCCTGCCAGCAAAGTTTCGAAATTGAACAAGCAGTTCGGGCTGGTGGATAAACGCCAAGAGACCACCCTGCTGCCGGCTGAAAACACGGTGCCCATGTGCTTTTATATAGATGACCATGGGGCTCTCTCGAAAATAGCTGCGGCCAAGCAAAAGTTCGAGAAAAACGATGCCATCAGTGACCGGATTATATAAATAAAGGAGGATATAAAATGAAACCAGAAATAAATCGCCGTGACCTTTTCAAGCTTGGCATCGCAAGTGCTGCGATCCTGGCCACCGGAAAAGCGATCGGTTCCAGCGCACTGGCCGGGACAGTGGATTTTGTCGAAGGCGGCAAGGATTTCTCACCCGAGACCGGGGCCGAAAGAAAAATGATTCCTTCGGCCTGCTGGAACTGTGTGACCCGGGATTCCATGATCGGTTTTGTGGAAGACGGAAGGCTGGTCAAGCTGGAAGGTCATCCAAATTCCATCAGAGGAAAAGGAAAAATCTGCGCCAAGGGGGCCGCCGGAATCAACCAGCTCTATGATCCCGATCGGATTCTCTATCCCATGAAACGGGCCGGCAAGCGGGGTGAAGGCAAATGGAAACGAATATCATGGGATGAGGCCCTAACGGATCTTGCCGGACGATTGAAAAAACTTCGTGATGAAGGACATCCGGAAAAATTCATGTTTCATTACGGCCGGATGAAAGCTTCATCCAGCAAGATTATCAAAAGTGTGTTCTTGGCGTCTTACGGCACCAAGACCATCGGCAATCACACCTCCATTTGCGAAGGCGCCAAATGGACCGGACAGGAACTGACCTGGGGCAAGCATTATGACAACTGGGATTTTGACAACACCAAGATGGTGGTCAATTTCGGCAGCAACTGCCTGGAAGCCCATACCAATTCAATTCCCGTGAGCCAGAGACTTATTGATGCCGTAGTCGACCGCAAAGTGAAACTGTTCACATTTGACGTCAGGATTTCCAATACCGCAGCCAAATCCACGGAATGGGTGCCGGTTAAACCGGGTACCGACCGGGCCGTAGTCCTGGCCATGTGCAAGGTCATCATGGATGCCGGCCTGTATGACAAAGACTTTTTCAATTTCATCAAGGCCACCAAGAATCGTAAGGAAAGCACGGATGCAAAGATAGCCGCCTTAAAGAAACACCTGGCAACATTTACACCGGAGTGGGCGGAGAAAATTAGCGGTGTTCCGGCTGCCAAGATCAAGTCTATCGCCCTTGAGTTTGCCAAAACAAAACCGGCCTGCGTCATCAGCTACCGGGGCGCGGTGGCCCATCACCACGGCGCCGACACGGAACGGGCGGTTCAGATGCTGGCCGCAATCACCGGCAATATCGACAACCCCGGCGGCCGGTGCCGTGGGGTAGGTGCGAAATGGAAGTACCCCAAAGGGCCCAAGGAAAAGCCCAAGGCCAAAGCCCTAAAGATCACACATGGATTCAAAGGAGACATTGCCTATCCGACCCACGGTGCCAATCACCAGGTAATGAAAATGATCAAGGACGGCAAGGCTGGACGGCCCGAGATCTACATGTGGTACTGCTACACCCCGGTCTATTCCCATGGAGAAGTCCAGGAGAACATTGATGTGCTCAAGGATGAAAGCCTGATCCCTTTTACGGTCTGCGTGAATGCATATTATGATGAGTCAGCGGCTCTGGCAGATCTTATCCTTCCAAATCCGTCCTATCTGGAATGGTGGGATTGGGAAGATATGGTTTCACCGACCCAGGTTCCCGAGTACTACATCCGCCAGCCCTTTGTGAAACCTTTGGGTGAAAGTCGCGATTTCAAGGACGTGGTCTGCGAATTGGCCGATAGAATGGGTTTCCCGCTGGGCTTTAATTCGGCCGAAGAGTTCGTCAAGATGTCGTGCGAAAAAACCCCGGTAGTTAAAGCGGCAGGCGGGTTCGAATACATGAAAAAACACGGTGTTTACCACGATCCCAATGCCAAGCCCAAATACTACATGTACAAGAAAGAAGTTAAGACCGATGATCTCAAAAAAGAGGGAGTGATTTTCGACACCGCCGCCGGTGTCTATTGGAACTGGAAAAAATCCAAAGCAAAAAGCGAAGCCGAGGCCAAGGAGAAGGGTTACACCAAGACCAAGAACGCATATAAAGGCTACGTTGGCCAGGAGATCGAAGGCAAGGTCTATGCAGGGTTCAAGCCGGACAAGGTGAATAAGTCCGGGTATTTCGAGCTGTATTCCGAATTACTCGAAATGAAGAACTTTCCGGCTTTGCCCAGTTTCACGCCCATTCCGTCCCACGAAAAGATGGGCCCGGACGATTTGATCCTGACGTCTTATAAAGTCGCGGTTCACATCCATTCCCGCTCGGCCAACTGCAAGTGGCTCACCGAGATCTGTCATGACAATCCGGCCAAGATTAATACAAAGACGGCCCGGCGTCTGGGAATCAAATCCGGAGATAAAATCAAGATCAAGTCCGAGATCGGCGAAATTACTACAACCGCCGATGTCACGGAAGGTGTCGTGCCCGGCATTGTTGCTATCTCGCACCATTTGGGACATTGGGAATACGGACGCTATGCTTCCGGGAATAAGGTTCCAATGGCAGGAAACGATGATCCGGATCTCAAGCTCAAAACCTGGAGCACCCATGGTGTCCACCCCAACTGGATCATGGCGAACAAACCGGATCCGATCAGCGGTCAATGGGCCATGCTCGACAATGTGGTCAAGGTGACCAGGGCATAAAGAATTTGGTTCATATAACCACTATAACAATAAGACAAAGTCTAATCCGGAGGTCAAATTGAATCAGACAGAAATGGATGAAAATAGAACCGCTGCCAAACACCGAAGCAATATTTACGGCATGCTGGCGTTGGTGTACCGGCAGGAAATGACGTCAGATCTCCTTAAACATGTGAAAGACCCCCGGTTTTTGGGGGTCTTAAACGACCTTGAGACTGAGAAAACTGAGGAAATCGATGCGTTTTTCCAAAAACCTGAATCGGAACTGCTGGAAGATCTGGCAGTCGAATATACACGGCTTTTCTTAGGCCCCGGCAAACACATCTCCCCCCATGAATCAGTCCATCACCAGCGGGATGACGGACAGTGGGGTAAACTCTGGGGGGCTTCAACAGCCGAGGTCAAGAAACTTATCGAATCGACCGGACTGACCTATTCTGAAAATTTCAAGGGGTTGCCGGACCATATTGCCGTAGAGCTGGAATTCATGCAGCAACTTACACTTCGGGAAGAACTGGCCTGGATGGATGCGGATATGGATGCGGCGGTTTCTTGCCGACAGGCTGAAAAGAATTTCATCGAGGAACACCTTATCCCATGGATTCCCGATTTCTGCGAGAAGGTTATACAACAGGCAGAGTTGCCATTTTATCGTGTATTAGCAGCATTGACCCACAGTTTCATAGAATTTGAGAGAAGAAGGTAAAAGCTGAAATGGAAATAATTGAAAGCGGGTGTTCGTACCTTTGCACTTGTACTGTAGGTTTTTGATACGTTGCTTATCACCATAGATTGCCTGATATTTCGATATTTCCGGACAACGATATCAATAGGTGTCCCATACCGACACTAAGGAGATCAGGAATGAAAAAAATTCCAATAATACCTATAGTTATCGCCGCCGTGTTCACCATTGCACTGGTTATCGTTATTGCTTCAACAATTGTATTGAAAAAAACAGAGTTGGTCCATGAACAAGCCCAGCTTAAGGGTAAATTCAAAGACAGATTCGGTGCCACTTTTGTCGGTTCTGAAACCTGCAAAAAGTGCCACGAAAGAACCTTTCTGGAGTGGAAAACTTCACTTCATTCCAGGATGATGCGGGATGTCAAACTTGATCCGCTAGCAAACATTGGCGACTTCGAATCTCCTGACAATATTAGGACTTTTAGCAAAGAAGACATTGCATTTACTCTTGGCAGTCAATGGAAGCAACAGTATTTGAAAAGGGAAGGAAAGGATCTTATCGTTCTGCCCGCCCAATACAATATTACAACCGGTCAGTGGAAGGCTTACCTTCCTGATAAACCTAATAAAAGATTGTGGTTTAATGAATGTTCCGGATGCCATGCAACCGGTGTGGATCCGGAAAAGAAAACTTTTGTCGAGATGGGGGTGGGCTGTGAAGCCTGCCACGGACCGGGCGGTAACCATGTTGAGGCTGTTCCCGGTTATGAGATTCCCACCATAATTCAGGCAAGACGGCTCACCCCGGCCCAAGCGGCTCAGATATGTGGTTCATGCCATACCCGGGGCCGGGACAAAACTGGAAAGTACGCCTACCCGGTTGATTATCAGATTCACAAGGGAGAGGCCAATATGAGACTGTTTTTTAAGGAAGCCCGTCCCGATAACGGAGACGAGTCAGAATACTTCTGGCCCAGCGGGGAATCCAAGTACAGCAACCAGCAATATCTTGACTGGAAACAGAGCCAACACGCCAAGGTCGGTGTGGTTTGCGTCTCCTGTCATAACGTCCACAGGGCCAGTTCCACCCTTGTATCAACTGGTGACGGGGGAGGGCCCGGTTTTCTGGACGCCATTATCTCCAAAACCCGGCTGTTTGAGGACCGGCTGTGTAAAAGCTGTCATACGACAATTCAGTATCGCTCGGTTCACAAAATTCATACATTTGGCAGTTGTGTTGCATGTCACATGCCAAAGGTAGCAACCATCGGAGAAGCCGGGGATTCACACAGCCATACATTCAGCTTCATGTATCCCCAGGCCAGCCTGAAAGAGGGTGGCGTTGACAAGCAACCCAATGCCTGTAGCAGTTGCCATCACCACAAGGACACACCCGTTGAAGCCCTGATCGGCTTTGTGGAGGCAGCCCAAAAGAATGATATGCCCAAACCTTTTATCGTCCATCAAAAACCTTAAAAGCCCTAAGTTGAAAGGGAAAGGGTAAAGAAAATAGGAATTGATGAACAAAGCAGCGAAAAAGATCGGCAGGAGGCACTTTCTAAAACTTTTGGCCGGCGCTTATGCTTACGCGACGCTGGGCTCTCCCGGCCTTGCCGGTGCCCAGATAACGAGATACGGAAAACTGGCGGACACCACCCGTTGCATCGGCTGCAAGCGGTGTATGTCTGCCTGTAAGCGGTGGAACAAACTCGAGGTAG
The DNA here is from genome assembly GCA_937998305.1 of uncultured Desulfobacterales bacterium. Lineage (GTDB taxonomy): Bacteria > Desulfobacterota > Desulfobacteria > Desulfobacterales > UBA11574 > UBA11574. The sequence goes on from CALLDL010000136.1 coordinate 32,045, forward strand.
AGCGAAATGAACTGGTGTCCGATCGAGAAACAGATCTTTCTGCCCAAAACTGGGTTGTGGTCAATCTCCGAGCCGATGCCAAAAACCTTACACAGCGGATTTATGAACATTGGGCATGTCAGCACTGCATTGAACCGGCCTGCGCGGGGGTTTGTCCGGTCAAAGCTATTACCAAACTACCCATGGGAAATGTGGTCATCAATGAAAAAAAGTGCATCGGCTGCCGCTACTGCTATCAGGCCTGTCCCTACAAGGTACCCCGGTTTGATTTTGAAAAGCGGGTTACACGAAAATGTCATCTTTGTTACGACAGAATACCATTGCTCAACTACATGAAACCTGCTTGTGTGGAAGCCTGTCCGGTTGAAGCACTGTCTTTTGGCTACAAACATGAAATGATTCTGGAAGCTAAAAAGCGTGTCTATAAAACTAAAAATGCAAGATATATTTTAGGCCTTAAAGAAGCGGGCGGAACAGATATGCTGACGATTTTGCCCACTAAACCGGAAGATTTAGGACTCATTGTGGCCCCCAAAAAAGTGGTTAATCATAACATAGACAAGCTAAGGGTCACTGGCGCCGGATTCATGGGCGCGTCCGCTCTGGCCGGATTTATGTACACATATGCAACCCTGACACGGGGAAAAGAGAAGAAGAATCGTGACAACTCGGATTAAAAAACATTTTGACATTATTTTAAACCATATGGAGCGTTCTCCGGCATTTTACACCTGGGTTAGCATCCTTGTCGTCGTTATCGGTTTGGCCCTTTACGCCATATTGATGTCTTTGATTTACAGTCTGGAAGTCTTCGAATTTTCCATACACGTGATCTGGGTGACCATGGTCTCCAATTACGTCTTTCTGGTTGTTTCCAGTACCGGGCTTTGCATTGTCACCTCGCTGGGACATGTGTTCGGTATGCAACGTTATGAGTTGATTGGTAGGCGTGGCGTATTTCTGGCCTTTATCACCATTATTTTTGGTATGATTTCCATCGGCGCTCATTTAGGACACCCCGAACGGGCGATGATCTTCAATCTGCTGACGCCAAATTTCTACTCGGCCATGTGGTGGATGGGTACTCTTTATACTTTCTATATCGTTTTCATCGCCATCGAATATTGGCTCCTGGCCCGACCTGAATTAATTGAACGCTCTGATCAGGCACAAGGACCGTTGGAAATCATTTATAGCCATATGGCGTTCAGACAATTGGACCATTCGAGGCTGGGTGCGGTGTTAAAGAATCATAAGCTGCTTCAGTTTGTCAGTGCAGCTGCATTGATTGCCGGACTGTCGGCCCATAACACCTTAGGTGCCCTATTTGGTCACGTGGAAGCCAGACCCCTATGGCATGGATCTTATTACCCTGTTTATTTTCTTCTATCCGCATCATTTTGTGGTTATTCCTGGCTCCTTGCCGTATCCATCGCCACTTACAAAATTAAAAAAGAAAACATCCCCGAAGACTATCAATCGCTTATATTTGAAATGGCTCAAGTGCTGGCCCTGCTATTGAGCATTGGACTTCTCTTTACCGCATATAAAATGGGATTCGGTTTGTTTACGCCTGAAAAAGTCAAGCCGATCATGCTCTTTTTAAAAGGACCGTTCAGCCAGGCTTTCTGGTTGTTCGAAATCGCTATCGGTACGGTTTTACCCATACCGATATTAATGTGGGCGGCCAAACAAAAGAATATCATGGGTGTGCTGATTGCATCGGTGATGGTCTTGGTGGGTGTTTACGTAATGAGATACGACTTCGTCGTCGCGGCCCAGGTTTATCCGGTAATAAAAAACAGTCTCCCTTCATACCTGCCTACCTTTATGGAGGTTCTTTTTATCGGTGGCGTTTTGGGAGCCCTTTTTCTTACATACGTATTGGGAGAAAAGTTTTTACCCTTAAAGGAAGAACGCCATCACTAATATTTTATAGAAACAACTATAAGGAGGCATCATGTATTTACCAAAGACATATGAAGATTTTTCAGATAAATTTTCTGAAATCATGAAAGATTACCAGCAATTGGGCAAAGTCTGCCGGGAGGCCGGACCATTGGAGCGTAAATATCAGGACCTCATTAAACTTGGCATTGCCATCGGCGCCAATTCCAGAGGTGCGGTGATGTCTTCTGTTCGAAAGGCGCTGGCATCCGGCGCCGTAGCCGATGAGATTGCCCATGTCGTCCTCTTATCCCTGACGACTACCGGTTTTCCGAACATGATCGCTGCCTTGGGCTGGGTTGACGAAGTTCTTGAACATGAAGGGAAATAAAAAATACAATATTTTCCCGGTTTCGGGAAGTTGATTTCAATTTTTTTTGTAATATGTTATGTTAACGTTAACATAACCTAACCCGGACAAGCCGGTTGTAGCGAAGCGAAAATCCCGATTTATCGGGGAACCAAAGGTATTTGCCACCAAGGCACAAAGACACGAAGGGCTTTGTTTTCATTCTTAGTGTCTTGGTGTCATTGTGGCGAGAAAAAAAATTTTGCGACAAAAAGCACAAAATTTACAATTAAGAAACTAAATAACGGATATAAATATGAAAGATTTTGACACACTGCTGAAAGATTCCGCGGCGGCTCACGGGCATTTGTGTCCGGGACAGTTGGTGGGTGTGCGCATGGCCATGCTGGGATGCCGTCTCATCGGCCTGGATGAGCCGACCCGTATCGACCAGATCAAGAAAATCATTGTTTTTGTAGAGATGGATCGCTGTACCGGCGATGCCGTGGCCCATGTCACCGGCGTCAAGCTGGGACGTAGATCGTTGAAGTTTATGGACTATGGAATCATGGCCGCTACTTTTATAAATTTGGAAACCAACACGGCGTTTCGGGTAATCTCCACAGAGGAAGCCCGGGATTTGGCGACGGTTTATGCGCCTGAAATAGCGGAAAAGTATTCCCAGCAGCTTCAAGCCTACAAACGGATGCCGGACAGCGTCCTGTTTCGGGTTCAAAAAGTTCGGGTGGATATGAGCGAATACGACTTGCCGGGCCCCACCCGCAAAAAGGTTTCCTGCAGTCGATGCGGCCAGGTGGTTCGAGACAACCGGGAAGTGGTTCAAAACGGTCATATTCTCTGCAAGCCTTGTGCTCAAGGGGCCTATTTCTCCGAAGCAGAGGAAATAACCTGGCCGAACATGGACTGGACACCCGCTCAAAAAGAACATCAGACGGTTGTCGATAACGAGGCCAAGTTAGGGGCTTCGTCCCAATTGGAATGATGGAACATTGGGTTCTGTGATAATGCAATATTGGGTTAATGGTAAAATAAGTGGTGTATGCTTTGTGCCTTCGTGCCTTTGTGGCAAAAAAATATTTTCGATTTATTCGGCCAAAGCCACATAATAAATAAGGAGATAAGAAGTGATAAAAACCATCAAATTAAAAGACGCGGTGGGCACGAAACTGGCCCACGACATCACCGAAATCCGCCCCGGTGAATTCAAAGGTGCTGCATTTCACAAAGGGCACACCGTGTGCGATGAAGATTTGTGCCGTCTGCAAAAATTGGGAAAAAACCACCTTTATCTCATTGATCTGGAAGCAGACGAAATTCACGAAAACGAAGCCGCAACCATTATGGCCAAAGCCCTGGCCGGTAAAGGCGTAGGCTGGAAAAATGAACCAAGCGAAGGAAAAATTGGACTGAAGGCCGAAAGAGACGGATTGCTGACCGTCGATACAGCCGCACTGGCAGCATTTAACATGATCGAGGAAGTCATGTGCGCCACTTTGCATAACCATACGATGGTGAAAGCGGGTGAATTGGTGGCCGCCACCCGGGCCATCCCCTTGGTCATGAAACGGGCTCCCATCGAACGGGCCGCCGCTATTGCCGGGCAAAACGGCGGTGTGGTTTCCATACGCCCCCTGCGGAAGGAAAAGGCCGGCTTGATCATCACGGGAAATGAAGTGTATCACGGTCTCATCGAAGATCGTTTTGCACCCATTCTAACCCGAAAACTCACCGGTTTGGGCTGTGAGGTAGACCGCATCAGTTTTGCACCGGACGATACTGAAATTATTTGTCAGGAAATCCGTGCGCAAATTGAGCAAGGCTGTGATCTGATTCTTTTGAGCGGCGGTATGAGCGTGGACCCAGACGACGTTACCCGCAATGGAATTCGACTGTCAGGTGCTGATGAGATGCATTACGGCGCTGCAGCGCTTCCGGGCGCCATGTTCCTGGTGGCCTATATTGGGAAAGTGCCGCTGATCGGCGTGCCGGCCTGCGGCTTGCATCATCAGGTTACCATCTTAGACTTGGTTCTGCCGCGGATCCTGTCAGGAGAAAAAATCGGCAAAAAAGAACTGGCGTTTCTGGGCCATGGCGGACTTTGCCAAGAGTGCCCGGAATGCACCTACCCGCATTGTGCGTTCGGAAAAGGAACCTAATGGGAAATTCACTCTAAAAGATGGAAAAAATAATATGACAGACTTTGAACAAACCAGCGATGGTCGAATCGTTGCTGTTTCCTTAAGCCTCAAAAAAGGCGTTAAAAAAACAAATATTCTTCTGGGCAGCCTTATCGAAGACTACGGTCTGGAAAACGACGCCCATGCCGGTGATTGGCATCGTCAAGTCAGTCTTCTGGCCATTGAAAGCATTTCCAAGATTCGGGAGAAGGGTCTTGACGTCAATCCAGGCGATTTTGCAGAAAATATTACCACCGAAGGCATCAAACTTTGGGAGCTGCCTGTGGGCACCCGCTTGAAACTGGGAAAAGACGCACTGGTGGAAGTCACCCAGATCGGCAAGGAATGCCATGACCGCTGTGCCATATACAAACAGGTGGGAGATTGTGTGATGCCCAGAGAGGGAATCTTTGTAAAGGTTCTTAAAGGCGGCACCGTTGGACCTGCAGACGGCATCCAAATCTTTAATAATCATTGAGGAAACTGTTTATTCTCTTGAAATAAATCGGCTTCATAGGAGCTTCAGGTATAAAACGGTGATGGAATTCACCTAATAACCGCACGTCAGGGCTGATGACTCCTGCTATGCTCAATCCCCCGGCGGGAGTATTGTTTAAAAACTACCGCACAAATCTCCCGCCAACAATCAAGGTGATTTTTTTACGATCCAACTTACAGGCAAATTACTGCACCAGTCAATTCCGAACATTTCCTGGAATCAATCTAAAACTTTGCCCTCCGCTGAAATTATCATTTTTGGAATCGGCTTGACCACATTGTTGCATTTTGATAGAAAACAACCTGTTTTACTTAAGTGAAATATCTTTTAATAGATCAATCCGCCTCTGGAAGGATTTATCCGCTTCAGGCGGATTGAATTTAAAAAAAGTAACTTATTTTCAAAGGAGTATGTCGTGAATTCAAAATGGTCTATTTTAATCGCGGTTGTTTTTTTGCTAACCATAATTTTTGCAGCCTCAACCTATATAACGGCCCAAGAGCCGGTAAATTGCCCACCGGACAAGAAACTTTGTGCCCGAATGCTAAGATTTGGTAATGAGGCCTATGCCAGAGGGAAATACTTGGATGCCAAGGAGTATTTCAGAAAAGCTGTAAAAGCTGATCCCACATCCCTTAAAGCCTGGCGATATTATGATCAGGCAGTAATCTTTGGTTTGGCTGAAAAGGTGGAAAAGAATGCAAATTTGGTTTTACCGGACGTTTCCAGCAGACAGGAAGCCGGCGGCGGTTTATCCCCGGCAGCACCGCCGGTGTCACCGGAAACAAGTGTCAGGCAACAAGAAGAAAGTGGATTTAAAATTGTAGATGATGAGGGTTGTTAGTGTTTTTGTGAGGTTTTATTACCATGAATGATGAAAAACAGAGACGTATTTTAACCGAAATCCTGAGCAGCGGGTATCAAAAAATTTTCGATGAAAACTGGCCCATGTGGCTCGGTGGCCTACTCATCGGCATTATGAGCATTATTACTTTCGCCTGGGGTAGACCCTGGGGGGTTGCCGGCGGGCTGAGAAACTGGGGTGACTGGTTTTTCAGTGTTGTCGGAGTTTATCAGTACAAACCGGTTTCACCGCTGATTTCCACAAACTCCATTCTTACCCTGGGATTACTTTGGGGCGCGTTTGGATCGGCACTTTTATCCAAACAGTTCGCCATTCGCAAAGCGCCTCCTCTGGAACTCTTGAAAGGGGTTGTGGGGGGAACGCTGATGGGAATCGGTGCGGCAATGGCCGGCGGGTGTAATGTAGGAGGTTTTTTTACAGCGGTCAGCGCCTTGTCGGCCAGTGGTATTGCCATGATGATCGGATTGTTGGCCGGAGCCTATTTAGGGCTTCGGTATCTATACTGGGAACTGGAACACCTTCCTTCAGGAATTGCAGGAAGTGGTGCGGTTTTAAAAGAAGAAAAAGGGGTTGCCTGGTTGAAAATAGAGCCCTATTTAGGGGCCATCGTTTTTCTTACCGCCATCGTTTGCGCATGGATATACAACAAGGAAGCCTACACGCGGGTCGGCGGGCTCCTGCTATGCGGCATCGCATTTGGATTTATTATTCAAAGGACCCGCTTTTGTTTTGTCAGGGGGTTTCGCGAACCTTTTATGACCGGTGAAAGCGAAGTGTCACGGGCAATCGCCATTAGTATTACTATCAGTGTTCTCGGTTTCGCTGCGCTGAAATGGTCAGGCCTGCGTGGAGAAAATGTTTACGTTTCCCAGGCGTTCTGGTTCGGAGGACTGGTGGGCGGCGTCATCTTCGGGTTCGGCATGGTTGTGGCAGGCGGCTGCGGAAGCGGTTCGGTTTGGCGGGCCGGAGAAGGTCATATCAAGCTGATGCTGGCCGTTATCTCTTTTGCATTATCGACGTCGCTGTTCAAAGCTTGGATTAAAAGCTCAGCAGGTCTCAAGTCATTTATGGGCCACAAAGTCTTTCTCCCGAACTTTTTGACATATAAATGGAGCTTGATTTTAGTGGTCGTTATTATGTTGGCATACTACATCATCACCACTTGGAATGAAGAAACGGAGAAATTTATCGTAGAGTTATAAAAAATATTATCTTCTTTTTATTCACGACGGACCCATCCAATCTTGAATCACTTCTGAATCCACGTTCCATTGCCGTCATCGTGCCACCAGTAAAAAAGGACGGGTGGGGAACATCATTTCAAAGATTTGCAACGTTCATCCGAAAAGGTTGACAAGCCCCATTCATGTCACTATATTTCAGCCAACTGCTGAAATTTAAAAAAATACGGAAAGGAAACAATTTTATGGCAAAGGATATTCTTGAAGTAGGCGACAGCAACTTTGAATCCGAAGTATTACAGTCAGATAAACCTGTATTGGTCGATTTTTGGGCACCCTGGTGTGGGCCGTGCAGGGCAATTGCACCCATCGTCGAAGAACTTGCTGGAGATTTCGGCGACAAGGTTAAGTTTACAAAATGTAATGTTGATGAAAATCCGACAACCCCCACGAAATACGGCATAAAATCCATTCCTACCCTTATTTTCTTTAAAGATGGAGAAATCCAGGACAAGGTTATTGGTATCGTTGCCAAATCAAGGCTTGAAGAAATGATATCTCAAGCTTAGCAGAGAAACCTTGCAAATGAAAAATGTCGATTACGAGCTTGTCATCATCGGCGGTGGTCCGGCAGGGCTAGCCGCCGGTCTTTATGCAGCACGCTCCGAATTAAAGGCCGTTTTATTGGAAAAATTGATGACCGGCGGACAGATCATTATCTCAGACTGGATCGAAAATTATCCAGGATTTCCGGAAGGAATCAGCGGTCAGGATCTTGTACAGCGATTCACGGACCAGGCGAAAAGATTCGGCCTGATGATCGAAAGCAAAGAAGCCGTTTCCCTTGACCTGTCTAAGCCTATTAAAAAAATCATTTTAAAAGATGGCTTCCTTACAACACATACGATCATTATTTCTGCCGGCGCTTCTCCAAAGAAACTTGGAATTCCCGGTGAAGACACGTTTTACGGCAAAGGTGTCTCATCTTGTGCCACCTGTGATGCTCCGTTTTATAAAGATCGCGTCGTTGCCGCTGTGGGCGGGGGCGATACCGCCGTAAAGGAGAGTTTATATCTGACTAAATTTGTAAAAAAAGTCTATCTTATCCATCGAAGAGATCGTCTGCGTGCAGAAGCGATTCTCCAGAAACGTGCATTCAACAATGATAAAATAGAAATTCTGTGGGACTCTGTGTTGACCGGCATCAACGGGTTAACCAATGTTGAAAGCGTTGATGTGGAAAATGTCCAATCCGGTGAAAGAAAGAAGCTCTTAGTGGATGGGTGCTTTATTTGGGTGGGTGAGATCCCAAACACCAAATTTCTTGCAGATGGTGTCAAACTCGATGAAAAGGGGTTTGTTGTTGCGGATATAAATATGGAGACCTCGGTCCCGGGGGTTTTTACAGCCGGAGATGCTAGAAATACGCCGCTACGCCAGATCGCAACCGCCGTGGGTGACGGTGCCATCGCAGCATTCTCTGCCGGGCAATATATCGAAAACCTGAAAAAATGAAACGAATCATTGCTTTAATCCTTATTCTATTGTTTGTGTTTTCCGGTTGTGCATGGTTTGAGTCAAAAGAAGAAGAGACTGCCCTGGAACTGGTCAGCAATGGAATGGATCAATTCAACGACGAGGATTACCAGGATTCCATAGAATCCTTTGAAAAACTTAGAGACTGGTACCCTTTCAGCAAGTATGTTATTCTTGCTGAACTGAAAATTGCGGATGCGTATTACCATATAAAAAATTATGAAGAAGCTGTGGCAGCATATGAAGCATTTGAAAACCTTCACCCCCGCAACGAAGCCATCCCCTATGTCATTTTTCAAATCGGGCTCTGTTATTACGACCGGATCGATACCATCGACAGGGATCAAACCCCTGCAAAAAACGCACTCGATACTTTCAATCGTCTTCAAAAACAGTTTCCTGAAGATGTATATGCCCACAGAGCTGAAGAGCACATTAAAGAATGTATAAAAAGTCTTGCCGGACACGAATTTTATGTTGGATTCTTTTATTATAAGAAGAAGCATTATAAAGCAGCCCTAAGCCGCTTCCAATCGGTACTATCCAACTTTCCTGATGTCGGATTTCACCAACAGGCGCTCCAATATGCCAGCCTTTGTGAAGAATTTCTGACAAAAGATCAGATAAATTAGATAAAAATACTTTACATATATACTGTAATATTATAGTAAAGCTAGTTCTTGTTTTTGAAAAGGAGAAATAATCATGTCCAAAATGTGTGAGATATGCGGGAAAAAGCCCCTCGTTGGCCACAATATAAGTCACGCTCATAATTTAACGAAACGTCGCTTTAATCCAAACCTTCAAAGAGTAAGAGCATTACACAAAGGAAGGGTTAAAAGGATTATGGTTTGTACCAGCTGTATTAAATCGGGACATATTGTTAAAGCACCCTAAATCGAAAAGGGTCTCAAAGATACCTTTTAAAAATGTTCATTTTTGTTCAAGTTCAAGGAAGGTGAAAACCTTAACTATATGAATACATTGAGTATTTTGAGGATTAAAATTTGAGCCTGTTGATAAATCCCGATCATCGGGGACGCAGAAATTGGGCAAAACGGGGGATTTTTCAAAGGTATCTCAAAAAGGCTTTAAAAAACCAAAACAAATACGGATCATCTGTCAATTCTTCTGACTTCCTGAATATGTTTAATCTTTCTAATGGCCGAGAGAACCCTGTTTAGATGGTCGGTGTTTTCGACGGCGATGGTGAATGAACTGTCGACGATTTTGCTCTCCCGCGTTTCTGTGTTCGCACTTAAAATATTGGCGCCATTTTTGCTGATATTTGCAGTAATATCCGCCAGCAATCCAACCCTGTCATAAGAACGAATCAAAATCTTTACAGGATATGTATCAGCTATATCCACACTCCATTCCACATCTATTTGTCGTTCAGGGCTCATTTTCATAGCATTAACACAACTTGTGCGATGGACGGTGACCCCATAACCTCTTGTAATATAACCTGTAATAGAATCTCCTGGAACCGGCTGACAGCATTTTCCAAACTTGATTAAAATATCATCGACACCTTTTACAGTCACACCCATCTTCGGCTTTTTCTTTTTAACGCGGCTAATGATTTTATCAAGAAAGGATTCGGAATCTTCTTTTTCTTCGGGTTTCGGCTCAACCTTTCGAATAATCTGCAAAGGCGTGATTTTTCCGTAACCAACGCTTGCAATCAGATCATCCATATGCTTAAAACCAAAATGCTCCACCACCTTCTCCATCTCTTCCGATTTCAAGAGTGTATTAAAATTTAGGCGGTATTTTCGAAATGCCTTTTCGCACATCTCCCGACCGAGGGTAAAGCTTCGTTCTTTTTCCTGGGTTTTGATCCATTGTCTGATCCTGGAACGTGCTTTGACAGTTTTGACAAAATTGAGCCAGTCTTTACTGGGATGGCTCTTTTTTGATGTGGATATTTCAACGGTGTCACCTGTTTTCAATTCATATTGCAAGGGAACGATACGACCGTTCACTTTGGACCCGACACACTGATTCCCGACCTCTGTATGAATTAAGTATGCAAAATCCACAGGAGTAGCGCCACTTGGCACTGTCTTTATCTCTCCTCGGGGAGTAAAAACATACACTTCATCTGGAAAGAGATCAATACGGACATTTTCCAAAAATTCATCTGGATTTTTAAAATTTTCCTGGTTTTCAACAAGGTTCTGTATCCAGGAAAACGTTTTGGTTGTCTTCTCATCAAGGTGAAGATCTTCCTTGTAGCTCCAGTGGGCAGCGATACCTGATTTGGCAACTTTATCCATTTCCCATGTTCGAATCTGAATCTCAATACGTTCTCCAAAAGGGCCGATGACGGTTGTGTGGAGGGACTGGTACATATTGGGTTTGGGAACCCCAATATAATCCTTGAACTTTTTAGCGACCGGTTTCCATAGAGAATGAATCACTCCGAGTGCTTCATAGCAATGGGGCACTGTATCCAGAATTATTCTAAACGCAATGATATCGTAGACATCTTCAAATTCAAGGTTCTGGGACAACATTTTCTTATATATACTGAAAAAGTATTTATACCTTCCGAGAACTTCGCATTCAAGGTTGTGCTCATCCATCTTTTTTTTGATGAGGTCTCTGACCGTTTCAATATATTTTTCGCCTTCTTCTTTATCTTTATTTACGTACTGTTCTATCTTGGAATATTCATCAGGTTGGATATACATAAACGATGCGTCTTCAAGTTCCTTTTTGATCCAGTAAATACCGAGACGGCCGGCAATTGGGGCGTATATATCGAGAGTTTCCCTTGCAATTTTTGCCTTTTTTTTCGGCGAGTGAAACTTCAACGTCCTCATATTGTGAAGTCGATCTGCCAGTTTGATCAATATGACCCGGATATCATCCGCCATTGCCAGGATCATTTTTCTGATGCTTTCAGCCTGGCGTGCCTGGGAACCGCTGCTAAAAGGGAGGACACTCAGTTTGGTTACACCCGATACAATATGGCTGATATCTTTGCCGAACATCTCATTGATTTCTTCTATGGTGGCGTGTGTATCTTCAACAACATCGTGTAACAAGCCGGCGGCAACACTGACAACATCGAGTTTCATTTCGGTAAGGATGCCGGCCACTTCAAGGGGATGGGACAAATAGGGCTCACCGGAAAGGCGAACCTGTCCATCGTGGACCCTGGCAGAGTAAATATATGCACGATCAATAATATCAAGATCCACATCCGGGTAATACTCGGTAATTTTGTCGATGATATCGTTAATACGGATCATAATATAAATCAATATGCCTTAGCAAAGACGACTCGACCGGTACTGGGGCTGCCGCAGCATATACACTTGCCTTTCTCTAATGGGTTATCAAAGGGAATGCATCGAATCGTAACAGCAAGATCGTCTTTAATCTTCGTCTCGCAAACATCTTCCCCGCACCAGGGGGAATGTGCAAACCCGCCGTGAATTTCAGGCTTTTCCTGATTTTTGGGGGTGAAGAAATCATAGAATTCATTCTTATCATCGATTGAAAAGGTGTATTTTTTTCTAAAGGACAAGGCACGTTCAAATAATGTGTCCTGAATTTCATCCAGAATATGTGTTATTTCTCCAACAAAATGATCTTTTTTTAGGGACGCTTTATCTTTGTGGTTTTTGTCTCTACGTGCAACGTATACGGAATTTTCGGCAATATCTCTAGGTCCGATTTCCACCCGAATCGGTATCCCTTTTTTTATCCATTCCCATCCCCTGGCGCCACCGATCTCGCGACTGTCAATCTCTACCCTAAGTCGACGATGATGGTAGGTTTTGTCATACAGCTCTTTTTTCAAGCTTTCAACAAATTCCATCACTTTTGCCCTGTCTTGAGGCTTTCGGATGATGGGCATCAAGACGATATGTGAAGACGCAACCTTTGGCGGAAGAATGATACCGTCATCATCACCGTGGGACATGATGAGTCCGCCGATAAGCCGGGTGGATGAGCCCCATGAAGTGGTCCACGCATATTCTTCAGTCTCTTGGGCGGTTTGAAACTTGATATCAGAAGCCTTTGCAAAATTTTGTCCCAAAAAATGTGATGTGCCGGCCTGAAGGCCTTTTCTGTCTTGCATCATCGCTTCCATGGACAGGGTATCGACCGCTCCAGGAAATCTTTCGGAAGCTGATTTTCTTCCTTTAATAACCGGCATAGCCAGGTATTCTTCAGCCATCCTGGCATAAACATCGAGCATCAATTTCGTCCGCTCGATGGCTTCTTCTTTGGTTGAATGGGCCGTGTGGCCTTCTTGCCATAAAAATTCACTGGTTCGCAAAAAAAGACGCGTTCTCATTTCCCATCTCACGACATTTGCCCATTGATTGATAAGTATGGGGAGATCCCGATAACTCCCAACCCATTTTGAAAACGAATCTCCAATGATCGTTTCAGAAGTGGGGCGTACAATCAGGGGTTCATTGAGTTCGCCTGCGGGTTCAAGCCCGCCGTCGACTCCTTTTTCCAGCCGGTGGTGGGTCACAACGGCACATTCTTTTGCAAATCCTTCTACATGTTCGGCCTCTTTCTCGAGAAAAGACAGGGGGATAAAAAGCGGGAAATATGCATTTTTAACCCCTGTTTCTTTAAACATGTCATCCATTACCCTAACGATGTTTTCCCAGAGAGAATATCCCCATGGTTTTATGACCATACACCCTCTCACCGGTGATCGTTCCGCCATATCCGATGCTTTGACCACCTCCTGATACCATTGGGGATAATCTTCAGCTCGCGTTGGTGTAATTGCAGTCTTGTTCTGTTTTCCCATTTAATAATTCCTTGTTTAATTATTCGAAACTCAAATGCTCAAAAGCCTCAAACCATTCAAGAGACTTTGTCCTCAAGGTAGTGTTCGTTCAAGTTTGTCAACCTCAGCCAGCAAAACCTCGACAATTTTGTCTTCAGGAAATTTTTTTAGAATTTTTCCTTTTTTAAAAAGAATTCCTGTGCCGTCGCCGCCGGCAACACCGATGTCGGCCTCTTTGGCCTCTCCCGGTCCGTTCACTATACAGCCCATAATGGCAAGTTTGATGGGCAGCGGCTTTAACAATAAAGCGTTTTCAACCTGTTCGAGAATTTTAAACAGGTTAATTTTACAGCGACCACAAGTGGGGCAGGATATAATGTCCGGCCCGTATTGGCGGATGTCCAGCGCTTTGAGGATTTCGTATCCAACCCTGACCTCTTCCACCGGGTCCCGGGTCAAAGAAACACGAATCGTATCCCCGATACCTTCTGCAAGGAGCATTCCGATGCCAAGAGACGACTTGACGACTCCGGGATAGAGTCCTCCTGCCTCTGTTACTCCCACATGAAGGGGCAGATCTGTCTTTGAGGAAAGAAGCCTGTATGCCTCTATGGTACGATGGACATCAGAGGCCTTTATTGAAATCTTTATGTTATTAAAGTCAAACGATTTTAATAAACCAATATGCCGCATAGCACTTTCAACCATGGCTTCCGCGCTTGCCCCATTATATTTCTTTAGGATATCTTTTTCAAGAGAACCTGAATTAACCCCGATCCTAATGGGGATGTTAACGTCCTTTGCGCAATCAACAACTGCCTTGACTTTTTTTTCACCACCGATATTCCCCGGGTTAATTCTCAGGCCGTCGGCACCGGACTTCGCCGAAGCAATAGCCAGGCGATAGTCGAAGTGGATGTCGGCAATAATCGGTATCGAAATCTGTTGTTTAATTGAAGATATCGCTTCAGCATCTTCATGGTCTGGCACAGCCGCCCTGACGATTTCACACCCGGCTTTTTCCAGGCGATGGATTTGTGAGACGGTGGACTTGACATCCTGGGTAAAGGTATTGGTCATGGATTGGACGGCAACCGGTGCTGTCCCGCCCACACTTACATCTCCAACCTTAATCTGGCGGGTTTTTATTCGTTTTATTGAAAAAGGCATGACGACCTGATATTAAATAAATTTGACAATGATTTTTATAAAGTTAATAAGACATATAATTAACAGACAGCACCCTGAAATTCAAGCAAAATGCAGATTTTGGATCGGTTTCAAAATCGATTGATCCGAAAACAGTCACATTTATCACGTTTTTGCAGCAAAAACATCACGAAAGGAGCGTGTAATGAGTCTTCATAAAGGTAAAAAGTTTTCAACAAAGCACGGACCCGATGAAAAACCTGACACCTCGATTAAAACTGAAATATTGAAACAGACAAAAAACGAAAAAATTCCCTGTGCCGTGGCATTTGAAATTGCAAAAACGTTACAGATGTCACCGGAGACGGTGGGCAAGACGGCTGACCTGATGAATTTTAAATTGATAAAATGCCAACTGGGGTTGTTTGGATATCAGCCCAAAAAAAAGATTGTTAAACCTCAGGACAGTATAAAAGTGGATGTAAAAGATGCCGTTTCCGATGCGCTTTCTCAGGGAAGGCTTTCATGTAAACACGCATGGGACATCGCATCCCGGTTGCGCGTCAGCAAAATGACTGTCAGCTGGGCTTGCGAAGCCTTGGGGATCAAAATAAAGGATTGTCAGCTGGGGGCATTTTAACCGAATTTTCGAATTGTTAAAACAATAAGAAGTAACTTCTCAAAAAACGATAGAGACCGATTTTCCGTAAATCTCTTTTTTTAAGATGAAAGGACTGGATTTTACTTTTTGAGAATCATGCTTACTATCTTGAAAACATTACCTGAAACTCCTTTGAAATTGATGAATTTCAAAAACATAGCCTATTATAAAAATATCGATTTAACCCTTTCAATGAAAAATGAGACGAAGAGCTTTTATAAAAAAAATACTTATGGGTGTACAGACCCTGTTTTTGATTCGTTTTTTTCACCCTGCTGTTGTGCTGGCAGCCATTGGAAAAATGAAAGATCATCAATTGCACTATAAGCCCCTAAACGGACGAAGTTTGAGGGATATTGTGCTGAAAAAAGAGCATCACGGTAACGGTGTTTTCATAAATCCCATCGGACCTTTGCGGAAAAGAAGATTTCTGCAACTTCTGAAATGGAAATTCAGCCCAAGTCGGTTCAGTCCCTATCTTAAAGACCAGCCCGTTCATCCCATTGTCATAAACTGGTCGCCGATACAGGCACATCAAGGCGTCAGTGTCACTTTTCTCAAGCACGCCGGAATTCTCATCAAGGATGTCGACAGTTATCTAATGGTAGATCCGATGTTTTCCGATCTGACATGGTTTATTGAGGATTTTTCACCATTTATATTCAACCCGAAACAGATCCCAAAACCTGATCACGTTTTGATCACGCACGGTCATTACGACCACCTGGACAAGCCCTCTTTGTCCACTCTGGACAAAGCCACCCATGTGATCACCCCCTTGGGGCATCACCGGGTATTTCAGGATTTGGAAATGAAAAATCGAACCCAGCTTGACTGGTACGACACATATCGCAACGGCAATCAATCGATAACATTTCTGCCCAGCAATCATTGGACCATGCGAAACCCTTTTCGAGGCCCCAATCGGTCTTTATGGGGAGGGTATATGATCGAAACATCCGTCGGACACACGATTTATATCATGGGAGACTCAGGATACTTCGACGGATTTTCAGAAATCGGACAGGATTTCGACATCGACTTGGTTGTCATCAATCTTGGTGCCTATGAACCCCGGTGGTTCATGGCTTCCAGCCATATCAATCCCCGGGAAGCGGTTCAGGCGTTTAAAGAACTCAATGCCAAAAAGATGATGATCGTTCACTGGGGAACGTTTCGTCTGGGCGACGAACCAATCCATTTCCCCCCCGGAGACCTGAAAAAAGAACTGGAAAAGGAAGGGTTGAGCGACCGACTGGTCGATATGAAGCATGGTGAGACATTCTTTTTAAACTGACCCCGTCATTTCAAGCTCCCGAAAAAACAATAAACCTTGCTTTTTTTTTTTATCATGCCCTATAGTTTATTCTCTAATACAACGAATCTTATTCCAGATCTTGAATTTGAGGCATATTGTTTACATTCCCCAATAAATTGTTATTTTAGGAAATAAAGGTTTTGGAAAGGATGTTTCACCCACTAATAAACAAAGGATAAATGTTTTCAGGTATTAGTTTCAGGTATCATTTAGCGATTGATGTGTACTGACAACTCGAAATGAGAGGAGGCTCCAATGTTTTGTTATCAATGTGAACAGACGGCAAAAGGCACGGGATGCACGGTGCAAGGAGTTTGCGGGAAAAAACCCGAAGTGGCGGCATTACAGGATCTCCTCCTCTATGCGCTAATGGGGCTATCCCAGGTTGCCGTGGAGGGAAGAAAAGTTGGTGTCACGGATAGAGATGTGAATATTTTTACTGTTAAAGCGGCCTTCTCGACGCTGACCAATGTGGATTTCGATCCCGACCGCTTCAAAAATTTGATTCATGAGGCCGCAGAAAAGCGTGATCAGTTGAAAGAAAAAGTTGAGGCCGCCGGTGGGAATGTTGATCTGCATGATGGACCTGCTGAGTTTAATCCTCAATCTACTTTGGAGGGGTTGGTTAAGCAGGGTGAAGATGTCGGCTTAAAATCCTATCCGGGCGATAACCCGGACATCCTCTCTTTGAAACACACCGTTCTCTTCGGTATAAAGGGAGTCAGTGCCTATGCGGACCACGCCCATATTTTAGGAGAGGAAGATGATAAAGTGTATGCTTACGTCCATGAAGGTCTGGCGGCCATTCAGAGGGATGATTTAAGCTTGGACGACTGGGTAGGCCTGGCCCTCAAGTGTGGTGAAGCCGCGCTTAAGGCCATGGAGCTTCTTGACGCCGGAAACACAAGCATTTACGGTCATCCGGTACCCACCCGGGTCCCGCTAGGACATAAAAAAGGAAAAGCCATTTTAGTGTCAGGCCATGATTTAAAGGATCTTGAAGAACTTCTTAAACAGACCCAAGGCAAAGGCATTTACATCTATACACACGGAGAGATGCTTCCGACCCATGGTTACCCGAGGTTGAAGAAATATGAACACTTCTATGGCCAGTTTGGTACGGCCTGGCAAAAGCAGATCAAAGAATTTTCGGATTTTCCCGGAGCCATTTTGATGACGACCAACTGTATCCAAAGGCCCAAGAACGAATATAAGGACAATATTTTTACGAGCGGTATGGTCGGTTGGCCCGGTGTTCCGCACATTTCCGACTTGAATTTTAAACCCGTGATTGACAGAGCCCTTGAAATGCCCGGTTTCCAGGAAGATGAAAATGGCCGGGAAGTAACAGTGGGCTTCGCCCACAACGCAGTCTTGGGCGTTGCGGACAAGGTCATCGAAGCGGTCAAGGCCGGGGCCATCCGACATTTCTTCTTGGTGGCCGGCTGTGATGGCGCCAAACCGGGTCGCAACTACTACACGGAGTTTGTGGAAAAAGTGCCGAAAGATTGTGTTGTTCTAACACTGGCCTGTGGCAAATATCGGTTCTTTGACAAAGATCTCGGAGATATCGGCGGCATCCCGAGGCTGCTGGATGCAGGTCAGTGCAACGATGCTTACTCGGCCGTCCAGATCGCTGTGGCCCTTGCCAATGCCTTTAATGTCAATGTGAATGAACTTCCGCTGTCTTTAATCATATCCTGGTATGAACAGAAGGCGGTGTGCATCCTGTTGGCTCTGCTGCATTTGGGTATCAAGGGGATCCGGCTTGGCCCCTCTTTGCCTGCTTTTTTGACTCCGAATGTGCTAGATACATTGGTGAAAAATTTCGACATCAAACCGATTGCAACACCCGACGAGGATCTGAAGGCCATTTTGGGTTAACCAACCCGTTTGGCATCCAAACTGCCGGTGATCAGCAAGTTTTTATTGCAAAATTTTATATGCTCAAGTTTCGCACCCAAATATGGCTAAAAAGCCTTTAAAGTAGCAGGACGAAATAAATTTTTAAGGAGGATTTTGTCATGAGAAAGATATTTTTACAAATTCTGGTTGGCTGTTCTTTTGTCTTTATCTTAGCCATACAAGCTTCTGCTCATTGTGAAATACCCTGTGGAATTTACCATGACGAGATGCGAATCGATATGATTAATGAGGATATCGCTACCATTGAGAAATCCATGAACCAAATCATAAAACTCGAAAAAAAAGAATATAATAATTCCAATCAACTGGTGCGATGGATTACGAATAAAGAGCACCATGCAGATAAAATTCAAGAGATTGTCACTCAATATTTTATGACTCAACGGATCAAGACGGGTGCGAATAGCTATGAAAAGAAACTTGGATTGCTTCATCAGATGCTGATCTATAGCATGAAATGTAAACAAACGACCGATTTAGCCAATGTCAACAAATTAAAAGATCTTGTTGATGATTTTAAGACACTCTATTTTAAAAAATAATCATTTATTTAACTTCGATTGAGGTTTCATTTTTTTGGGTATACGAGAAGCTGCAGAAAATATCTTCTTATCATGTTACGAAACCAAAGAATTAAATAATAGTTTTAATCATCGGGAGGAGGATTTCTAAATGATTAATATCAGATCAAATACAACCAAAAAAGTTTTCCTCGGTATTTTGACGGCTGTTGTCCTGATAGGATCGCTACCTACATGGGGCAACACCGCCTCAATTAAACAAAAGATCAATACCAACTTTGATGGCGTTGCGATAAAAGGATACGACGCCGTTGCCTATTTTACCCAAGGGCGAGCAGTGAAAGGCACAAGCAAGTTCTCTTATAATTGGAATGATGCCAAGTGGTATTTTGCAAGTGCAAAAAACAGGGATCTGTTTGCAGCAGATCCTGAACAATACGCTCCACAATATGGTGGATATTGAGCAGATAGCTTAGCGGCAACCGGTCAGGTTGCCGGCGTAGATCCTGAGGCTTTTAAAATTATCGATGGGAAACTTTATTTAAATTGGAATACGGAAGTCAGCGATACATTCGCCAAAAAAGGTGACGATGCCATAAAGAAGGCAGACGAGAATTGGGCGAAACTTAACGAAGAAAATTGATCGCCGTAAAAACTTTGGAGCATACTGGAACCCGATACGTCGCATTTGTATTAGTTAAGACCGGCTTTTTGCAGACCCTCGACAATCTTAGCTCGATCTTCCGGATTTCGAAACACAGTTCCATAGGAGTCGGTTTTAAAGAACGGATGTAATCGGAGTACGTTAGTAGCTGATCGCTTTGCCTCTTCGATATGTTTAGCTTGAGCGTTGGCTGCAGCCAGCATGATATGGTGACCCACAAAATCCGGTTTTTTGGCCAGTCCCTTCTTCAGGATCGTTATGGTATCTTCATATCGCCCGCTTAGATAATACGCCTGCCCGAGTAGCATGAAAGCATCTAAAGATAATTGTGGATTTAGTCTAAGGGCGGATTCTAACCAATAAATGGCCTCATCCTTTCGGCCTGAATACAGCATAACCGAACCCAGTTGTCTTTGACTTTGGGTATCATTGGGATTAAGTTCAATTGCTCGATGTAGTTCGCTCATTGCAAGATCGTATTGCCTCCAACGAAGGTAAATGGCTCCGAGTGCGGAGTGAGCGAGCGCGTTGGATTCTTCCATGTTTAAGGCCGTTTTCGCAAGATCATGTACTTGTTGAAGAGATTTGTCGGGAAACATGGTCCAGCCGTAATAAAAATCATTGAGATGGGACCATGCAAGAGCAGCGTAAGCCGATGAATAACGGGGATCGATTTCAATTGCTTGCTTAAACATTAGACGGGCATCTTTATTGCCTTCACGCGTGTTTTGATAGAAATGTTCCCATCCACGCAATAGATAGTCATACGCACTCAGATTTTCTGTGTCTTTTCGCATTACCCGAGCGCGTTCAGTCTCGTCAATTTGAATGGCCATTTTTGCAACAATCGTTTGAACGATCTCGTTCTGTAATTTAAATAAATCTTTTAAATCTCTGTCATAGCGTTCAGCCCAAAGATGATGACCGGTGGCAGCATCAATGAGCTGGGAGTTTATTCGCACATTATTGCCCTTCTTTTGGACGCTTCCCTCCAATACATACCGTACACCTAAATCCCGACTTACGTCTTTAACCTTCACCGGTTTATCCTTGTAGGTAAATACTGTGTTGCTGGCAATGACAAGCAATTCGCTGAATTTTGAGAGGTCGGTAATAATGTCGTTGGTGATTCCATCGCTGAAATACTCTTGCTCTGGGTCGACGCTCAGGTTTTTGAATGGAAGCACTGCGATGGAAGGTTTTTCATTCAAAGAAACAGAAGTTTTGTGCACTGATGTAACCTTGTCGGAAAAAAGGGCTGATCTCAAATAAAAATTCCAGCTTGCCACACCTGCAACCCCAAGCACCAGAATCGCTGCGGTTACGGCTATCCATTGCCATCGACTCGGTCTCGATTTTTTCTCGCCGACCACCTTGCCGGCGTCTTCGGGCGCCATCAGGACTTGATATACCCTAACAGGCTCGGTAATGTTCTTGACGGCATGCGCTCCTATATACTCATAGCCCAAAGGCAATTTGTTCTTAATGTGTTCATATGCTGTCCTCGAAATACAGATGCCGCCACCTTGAGAGAGCCCCTCTATACGGGCTGCAATATTTACACCATCACCGTAAATTCGGCCTTCGTCTTCGATCACATCTCCGAGGTTGATCCCAATCCGAAACTCCATCTTCCGATGTTCAGGTAACTCCGTGTTCCTGGCTTTGAGTTCCTTCTGTATATCCACGGCACCTCGAACCGCATCCACCACACTGGCAAACTCAGCCAGTATGTTATCTCCTGGAGAGTCTATCACCCGGCCACGATATTTGTGGATAAGAGTGGCAATTAACTCACGATAAGTCTTTAAAGTGCGAACAGTGGCATCCTCGTCTTGGCCCATGAGGCTGCTGTATCCTTTAACATCAGCACTGAAAATGGCGGTGAGTTTACGTTTAAAGCCTTCTTGTGCCATGAAGTCATCCCTCGTTAAAGTATTAAATCAGAGATAACATTATGATATTATTGATTTAATGGAGTGATAAATGAGGTGTCGGATCCGGTTCGTTTTATAAAAACGTGGTTGAGATCAGACGGAAAAAGAAATAGAACCAACACCAATAAATACGACATAGTGCTGTTATGGATCAATTCCTATTTTAACTACTTCTATTTATACAACATTAAATTGATTCAGAAATCGAAAATAGCCGGCATCCCTAAAACTGGCCCACAAAAGGATTATAACGCTTTTCCCTGCCAATACTTGTTTCCGGGCCGTGCCCTGAAAGGACCTTAACATCATTTTCCATTTTGAAGAGTTTTGCCTGAATGCTCGATTTCAATGTGTCAAAATCTCCACCGGGAAAATCGGTGCGACCAATGGAACCGGCAAAAAGCGTGTCGCCAACGAACACAACCCCGTCTGTATAAAGAGAGATTCCACCCGGTGTATGTCCCGGGGTATGAATTACGCTTAAGGTAATCTCACCGAAAGAAACGGTATCGCCTTCTTCCAAGGTTTGATCACAGGGCGGCGAGTTTTCCACTGAGATACCAAAAAACGCAGCATTTGTTGAAAGACTTTCAAGCATGGGTGCATCAAGGGGATGGATGAGGATGTCGGCGCTGGTTGCATCTTTCATCTTCCCGTTTGCGCTGACATGATCAAAATGTCCGTGGGTATTAATGATATATTTTATCTTAAGTTTATCATCGGCAAGAGCAAGCAGGATTCTGTCTGCATCACCTCCCGGGTCAATGACAACAGCTTCTTTTGTTTTCGAACATCCACATATAAAACAGTTTGCCATAAGTGGACCAACGGCCAATTCTTTAATAATCAAAATATCCTCCTTATAAGATCAAAAGCTACATTCACGAAATCCTCTTTTTTGCCTGCTCAATAAGCTCCACAAGACTGACGATTTTCTGTTTCGGCTTTGAATTTGAAAGTTTTTTAAACTTATCCTCCGGAAGAAATTTATTTAAATATCCCACCACATCAAAGCATTCCCACCAGCAATCAAAGATTTTCCAGCAAACGGAATGGTCATCACCGCTTGTTTTGCAATAGGCAAATAAAACAGGTCCACCCAGTCTGGGGCATCTTTGCTCAAGCTGATTTATGTTTTCATCCATTGTTAACCGATTTCGTTTATTTGTATATCAGTCTCTATTTTAATTTTCTTTTTTTTAAGGGCGATATGTATACTGTCGAGGATTCCATTGATAAAAGCACCGGATTCTTCGGTGCCAAATTTTTTCCCAACGTCAATTGCCTCATTGATAGATACTTTTGATGGAATGTCCTGACAGTAAAGCAGTTCATACACCGCGATTCTCATAATATTTCTGTCCACGCAGGCCATTCGGTTTATTTTCCAATTATCGGAATAGGTCTCAATGATTGAATCAATCTCGGGTTTTGCTTGAATTACGCCTTTTATAAGCTTTAGAAAAAAGGGGCGGGCTTTTTTTGAAAAGTTAAAATTAAGGCAGAAACGTTCCAGCAACTCATCAGAGTCGTTCTGGTTCACATCCATATAAAAGAGCGCCTGCATAGCAAGTTCTCGGGACTTGCGACGGTTCCCCATGGTTACGCCTGGTCGACGACCTCAATCAAATTTGCCATTTCTATGGCGGATATTGCCGCACTCCATCCTTTATTGCCGGCTTTTGTTCCAGCCCGTTCAATGGCCTGTTCAATGGTGTCCGTGGTTACAATGCCAAATATGACCGGAATTTCAGATTCTAAACTGACCATGGCAATGCCTTTGGAAACCTCGGCGCTGACATAATCAAAGTGCGGAGTGGCACCTCTGATGACAGCTCCCAGACAGATAACGGCATGATATCGAGCCGTTGAAGCCATCTTTTTTGCCATCAATGGTATTTCAAAAGCTCCGGGAACCCTGACGATATCAATATCCTCGTCACTGGCCCCGGATCTTAACAGTCCATCCAAAGCCCCTTCAAGAAGTCTTTCGGTGATAAAGTCATTAAAACGGCTGACAACAAGCGCAAATTTTTTTCCCTCGGCAAGAAGCTTGGCTTCAATAATTTTTGGCATATAACTTTCCTCCTGTTTTAGTTGCCTGAATCTTGCAATATACCGGCGGTAATTAGGAATTAGAAAATAGATAACCGCAAATGTAATTAGAAGATGAGAAGGTCTCGGAAAACAGGAAATTAAGAAAGTTAGAAAATCAGAAGGTCGAAGGTTCTGAGACATGCCAACCTTCTTACTTTCTTATTTTTCAAAATATTTGTATTTATCCTTGGTTTCCCTTATCCTCTTTCCTCTTTTCTCTTTGCTTTTTCTGGTTTAATTGCTACGACACAGTATCGACATTTATCAGGTGTCCCATTTTAAGTTGTTTACATTTCAAATACCGCCGATTGTATTCATTGGGTTCTGTTTCGATTTCCATCTGCTCAACAATTTTGAGGCCATACCCATCAAGTCCGACCATTTTCTTGGGATTATTGGTTAGGAGCCTCATGTTTTTCACGCCAAGATCCACCAGGATTTGCGCACCAATTCCGTAATTTCTAAGGTCTGGCTGGAATCCAAGCCTCTCATTCGCCTCAACCGTATCGAGGCCCTGATCCTGAAGGGCATAGGCTTTTATTTTATTAACAAGCCCAATGCCGCGTCCTTCTTGCCGAATATAAAGAAGCACTCCGGCGCCATCCTGGTCGATCATTTCCATTGCCGTCTGCAACTGATCGCCGCAGTCACATCGAAGGGAACCGAAAATATCCCCTGTGAGACACTCAGAGTGAACTCTGACAAGAACCGGTTTTTCAGGATCAATATTTCCCTTAACCAAAGCGATATGCAATAAATCATCCACATCATTTTCATACACAACGGCTTTGAATTCTCCTGCAATTGAAGTGGGGACAATGGTTTCCGCCGATCTTCTCACGAATGACTCTGTACGCATCCGGTATTCTATAAGGTCGGCGATGGTGCATATGCCGATACCATGCTTTTCACTGAATTTTTCAAGCGCCGGCATTCTGGCCATAGATCCGTCTTCATCCATGATTTCACATATTACTCCGGCAGGCTTTAAGCCGGATAGACGTCCCAGATCGATCGACCCTTCTGTCTGCCCGGCACGCACCATCACCCCTCCATTCCTGCCGCGTAAGGGAAATACATGACCGGGCCTAACGAGATCGGTGGGTTGGGCATCGTCCGATACAGCCGTAAGGATTGTTGTGGCACGATCCGCTGCAGAAATGCCGGTTGTTACGCCGCACCGGGCTTCGATGGAAACCGTAAAACCGGTTTGAAACTTAGAGGTATTGTGCTCGACCATCAACGGAAGGTTGAGGGAATCGATCTTTTCTTCGGTCATGGACAGGCAAATCAACCCCCTTCCATGTTTGGCCATAAAATTAATGGCCTCAGGTGTAACCGCTTCAGCAGCCATGGTAAGGTCGCCCTCATTTTCACGATCTTCATCATCAACGAGAATGACCATACGTCCGGCTTTTATTTCTTTAATTGCATCTTCAATGGTTATTAGTGGCATTGATATCTATGATCTCCTGACCCGGACAAACCGGTATATTTTTGTCACACGCGCCCGCCGTATTTGCTTTGACAGGGGGGAATGCTAAAACACATATAATTTATTTAATAATTTCAGGTAATACGAAAATTAAACAAAACCGCTCTTCGCAAGAAACTCCATGTTTATTGAGTTTCCAGCTCCTTTTTTCTTTTCATCATGGCGTTTGCCCCCGACAAAACGCTCAACGTATTTTCCTATCATATCTGTCTCTATGTTGACAAGATCTCCGGCCTTTTTAAAACCGATGGTCGTCAACTTTGCCGTATGAGGGATGATGCTGACATCAAAACTGTCGTGTCCGCAATTGTTAATGGTCAGGCTGATACCATCCACTGCAACAGATCCCTTTTGAATCATATAATGCGAAATGAATTCCGGCACCTTAAAGGAGACAACAATCGCGTTTCCTATATTTTGTTTGAGCGTAACGGTTCCAATTCCATCGATATGACCTGAAACGAGGTGACCATCGATACGGTCAGAAAGGCGAAGGGCCCTTTCAAGGTTTACACGATCGCCGTTTTTGGCACTTTTGAAAGTCGTATTCTCAAATGTTTCAGGTGAAACGTCGACCGTAAAACGTTTATCGTCGATCATAATTACCGTCAAACAGGCACCGCTGACACAAATACTGTCTCCGATCTTGGTCTGTTCAAGAAAAAAATCCGCATCAACGGTCATGCGTTTTCCCTGGCCTTCTTGCCGAATTTCACGAATGGTTCCGAAGCCTTCTATAATTCCTGTAAACATAAGTCATAAAATTGTCAATTCAAGATTGTCAGTTGAACAATCAAGAAAAAAACCTGTTGAAATGTTGATATTACCTTAAAAATTTTTTAATTTAAGTATCCTTCAACCATTATATCATCGCCGAATCGCCTGACTTGAATATCCCTAACCGGAATACAATTATCCATTAGATCCACACCAGGACCTTTACAGATAGGAATGCCGTCATCTCCTCCCAGAATTTTAGGCGCATAGAAAAATAGGACTTTATCAACGATTCCGGCGGATAGGGCTGAAGCGAAAACCCGGCCCCCGCCTTCGATAAGGAGGCTGGTGATGCCCAAAGATCCCAAGAGATCCATAAGCCGGTCGAGGTCGATCAGACCATCGGATACCGGCGATTCAATAATTTTGACACCTTTCTTTTCTATTCTGGTCTTTTTATCACTTGAAACCAAAGGACCGGTGATCAGTATCGTATCAGAATCCGAATGAAGCCGCAAGAGTTTAGCTTTTTCAGAAATTCGTAGGTGCGTGTCGAGAATAATCCTGGTTGGATCCAGTTGTTTTAAATTTTTTAGACGAGTCGTCAATCGAGTGGTCAAACTGGGATTATCTTTTTCTACTGTGTTTATACCAACCATAATGGCATCCACAGCATGCCGGAGTTGGTGGACAAACTGTCTCGATTCTTCGCCGGTAACCCATCTGGAATCGCCTGTTTTTGTTGCAATGCGGCCGTCTAGAGTGGCGGCGCATTTAACAATGGTAAAGGGACGTTTTGTTCCGATATGTTTTATAAAAATTTCATTGAGTCTTTTTGCCTGTTTTTCACAAACCCCCACCTTGATACTGATGCCGCGACGTTTTAAATAGTCTAATCCCTCACCCTTTACACCGGGATTTGGATCATTCATTGCAGCGACAACCCGCCGGATACCGGAAGCGACAACCTTTTCGGTACAAGGAGGTGTACGCCCCGTATGATTGCACGGCTCAAGTGTAACATAAAGGGTTGCGTTTTTCGCCAAAGCTCCGGCATCGTCAATGGCATTGACTTCAGCATGAGCTTCTCCGGCAGCTTTATGATATCCTTTTCCGACAACCTTTTGGTCTTTAACAATGACGGCACCCACCATCGGATTGGGCGAGGTGAAGCCCTCCCCTTTTTTGGCGAGATCAAGTGCCATCTGCATAAAACGTTTGTCTTCTGTATATGTCAAAATATTTCAGATAACCCGATTCTTTCTGATTTGGATTGGTTATGACCTCAATTGAGCAAAAGTCGAGGATGCCCAGATTTGAGGCATCAAGAGCGAAGCCGTCCTGCCCCAAGGCGGGACTGCGAGCCCTTGATAACGAAGACGCCGTAGGAGTCAGGCCGTAGGCCATGGGGTATCATCGACTTTCCCGAATGGGTAAACAAAATGATGGAATAATCATCTGATGATAACTCTTCTATACCCGTTTTCTGGCAGCCGATGTATAGCAGGGTAATAGTCTGTATTTTTAATTCTTTTTATATTTGTCAGCATTTTGTTTACGCTCAATTGAGGTACGAGTTTATCCTGACTAATGCTTGCTTAAAAGTTTTTTTAGTTCAGAAACAAAATCGTTTACATCTTTGAATTCCCTGTAAACCGAAGCAAATCTTACATATGCGACATCATCTATTTCATGAAGTTTTGCCATGACCTTTTCACCGATTTTGTTAGAAGATATTTCCTTTTCTCCGGCTTCTCTAAGATCACGCTCCAGTTCATCAAGGAATTCGTCGATAACGTTAATGCTGATATCTCGTTTCTGACAGGCCTTTTGAAGGCCCGAACGTAATTTTTCACGGGAAAATATCTCACGACGCCCATCTTTTTTTACTATCATAACAGGAATTTCTTCAATATGTTCATAGGTGGTAAATCGCCTGCTACATATGATGCACTCCCTGCGTCTCCGGATGACGTTCCCATCTTTACTCAATCTAGAGTCTATTACTTTGTTGTCAATTTCCGCACAAAATGGACATTTCATGAATTCCTCCCTGGTGCTATTCCGGATTTTTCAAAGTTGCATCAGATGGACCGACATCGATCTTGATAATATCGATCCCTGCTTCCTTCAACATTTCTTTGGACATGGAATCTGCATACCCTGATGCATAACAGATTCTGCTTATCCCTGCATTGATAATCATCTTGGCACATATGGAGCACGGCAGATTTGTGCAAAAAAGTGATGCGCCCTTTATTGAGACACCATGATAGGCGGCTTGAATAATCGCATTCTGCTCAGCATGTATACCGCGACAGAGCTCATGATTTTTACCCGACGCGATATTCAGTTTCTCCCGCAGGCATCCTGTTTCAAGACAGTGCTTAACGCCGGTCGGTGCACCATTGTAACCGGTCGATAAAATTCTTTTATCTTTTACGACAACCGCTCCGACCGCACGTCGAAGGCATGTGGAACGCTTGGCAACAAGAAACGTAATATCCATAAAATAGGCTTCCCATGAGGGACGGCTACCTTCCAAAGCCATTTTATCCCACCTCTTTTTGCCAGTTGCAATACAGTGGGAACGCTTCGCAAAGCTCAAAAACTTTTTTCTTTGTTGTCGCAATAATTTTATCATCCGTGTGATTGTAAAGCACATGGACGATAAGTTTTGCAATTGTCTCCATCTCCGGTGCTTTCATACCCCTTGTGCTAATAGCGGGAGTCCCGATGCGGATGCCACTGGTGAGTGTCGGGCTGAGCGTATCAAATGGTATGGAATTTTTGTTTACGGTAATTCCGGCACAACCCAAGGCATCTTCAGCATCTTTGCCTGTAATTTTCAGATTCCTCAAATCGACGATCATCATATGATTGTCGGTGCCATCGGAAATGAGTTTGATACCATTGTCCATCAGATGGCCGGCAAGAGCCCGTGCATTTTTTACAGTATCTTTCTGGTAGGTCTTAAACGACTCACTCAAAGCTTCCTTGAAAGCGACCGCTTTGGCGGCAATAACATGCATGAGTGGTCCGCCCTGGATACCGGGGAATATTTCTTTGTTTAATTTTGTACTGTAATCCGTCCTTGCCAAAATCAGGCCTCCGCGGGGCCCTCTTAAGGTTTTGTGCGTTGTTGAAGTTATTACATCTGAAAAAGGTATGGGAGATGGATGAAGCCCGGCTGCCACCAGGCCTGCGATATGGGCCATATCCACCATCAGATAAGCGTTTACCGACGCCGCAATTTTTGCAAAAGCATCAAAATCTATAATACGAGGATACGCGCTTGCACCGGCAACAATTAACTTTGGCCGGTGCTTACTTGCCAATCGTTTCAGCTCTTCATAGTCTATGGTGCCGGTATCCGCATTTACGCCATAATGAATAAAATTATAAAGTTTGCCTGAAAAACTAACCGAGCTTCCATGGGTAAGGTGTCCGCCATGAGACAAACTCATCCCAAGAACCGTATCCCCGGGCTCTAACAAGGCAAAGTACACGGCCATGTTGGCTTGGGAGCCCGAATGGGGCTGAACATTGGCATACGCTGCATTGAATAATTTTTTTACTCGATCTACAGCCAGCTTTTCTGCAACATCAACAAATTCGCATCCCCCATAATAGCGTTTATCAGGATAACCTTCGGCATACTTATTGGTTAGAACACTTGCCTGTACAGCCATCACTGCAGGACTGGCAATGTTTTCGGATGCAATAAGCTCCAGCGTGTGTGTCTGCCGGTCAATCTCCATAGAAATTGCGCGGGCTATTTCGGGATCTACTTTTTCGATAAGTCTGAAGTTCAAATACGTGTCCCTTGCTATTCCCTTAGTTGTAAATTTTGTGTTTTTTGTGGCAAAAAAACCTGAACTTATCAAGCATGAAGTGACTAAAGTTTTGAAATTTCGTCAATTTAATATAAACAGCCGGAG
>CALLDL010000137.1 GCA_937998305.1 uncultured Desulfobacterales bacterium
GAAATCCAGATCTCAAATGAAGTCAAGCATAATGAAATTAAAAAGAAAGCAATGCGACTTGAAAATAAGCTCCCGCATCTTTTTGCAAAAGCTGCCGTAGGAGAAATTTCTCCCGGCCATGCTGAACAGACCAAGCAAGAGATCAACAATTTAAAGGGCCAGCTTAAACAGGTTGCTATATTGCTGAAAGGCCTCAAACAAGAGGAATCGCAGTACATTGAAAGGATGTACCCGGCCGAAAGAAATAACTGATTTGGATAAAAATAAAAACGATATTTAACCCAACATTTCGCACACATTAAATGATGTAACCTCATCCTTCTATTATTAGGAACAATTCCTCTTTTTGCCACAACATCTGACAATTTTCGTCAGTGTTCCACGCGTAAAAATCTGCATATGAAATAACTGTCTGTAATATTGACATAAATTTGTAATAATATGTCTGGCTTAATTATTGCTTCAAAAAGGCTACACTGAGGGGTAAATCGTCATTGGTAGAACAAGGGGGGGTAATATGCATGCTACTCAAAATAAAAATAATGATAATGATAGAACCATTCTGTATATCGATGATGAAAAAACGGTATTGGAAGTTGGAACTCTGATGTTGCAGAAATTAGGTTATAATGTGCTTGTAGCGAACAATGGGTATAGAGCCATTCAAATTCTCAAAGAAAATAAAGTTGCTTTTGTAATTTTAGATATGCTGATGCCGGATATGAATGGGTATGAAATTTATCACCAGTTAAAAAAGATTCAGCCTAAAATAAAAGTCCTTCTTGCTAGTGGATACACAGGAGATCAGTCTGAAGAGCGATTAGAGAGCATTGGATTTGATGGTTATCTACAAAAACCTTTTAACCTAAAACAGCTATCCGAAAAAATAGAAAATATTTGGGCAAATTAAAAACTACCATGATTCATAATGGATTTGTTTAAATAATCAAAACATCATTATTTCTAAAGGAGGAAAAATTCATGAGTTACGATCTGATTAAAAAATCGTTTATATGCTTTTTAATCAGTTTTTTCATCTTTTCTTTCAACAACCATGTTTTTGCAGGAGGCGGCATTAGCATTAAGTGGGGTAAAGGATCAGATTCTGGCCAACCCAAATCTGCTAAAAAAACACAAAAAGGGAGGCCCACCGGCGCATGTAGCTGCCCATGGGTATCGGGCTAAACGCCAGTACCGGTATTACCCATCCAGTTCAGTCTATTATGACACTGGTCGAGGACTCTATTTTTACCTCAAAGGTGATAACTGGGAAGTAGGTGCATCTTTGCCAAGCAGCCTTCGTGTGGGTTTAGGTGACTCCGTGAGCATCGAGTTAGATACAGATAAGCCCTATAATCATTACAAAGAACACATTAAAAAGTACCCACCGAAAAAATCCATTAATAATAAAAATCAGAAAAGCAAACGGATCTAAGGGATTTTTTTTATCTACTTGAAGCAGCGGCAGCACTGGCCCTGCTTTTTATTTTAATATGTTCTTTACCGAAGCTTGGGGTATTCTCGTGGACCCTCTGTTCTGAATAACCTTTGCCTTAAGCCAACACACTCCTTTGCCGATACAAATAAATGGGTAGGAACAGCAAATCACAGCCAGATGGGAGGCAAGAATTGTGATGACGCAAAACAGGAAACGTCAGAGGGAAAGGGAACAACGACGGAGCGCAGAACATAGAGCAGATACAGATTTGCTAACGGCTGAGCCATTTAGGATTTGGGATACAATCAAGCAGTTTCATCCTCACAAAAAGGAAATCCTATCTGTGGTCAGGGTTCTAAACAGGTTGGGCGTAAAACACACCATGATTGCTGCAGCTCTGGACTTACAGGGATGGCAAAGCTTTTACGGTGTCTGTGAGTGGACAGATGAGGATGTCGAAGATATCTTGGATGGGTACAGCGCATAATTTACATTCGGCTCGAAGGTTCGGCGGTTAACCCTGATGCCATCTGCCGGGTAAATGAGGCAATCTCATTTCTAAATATTTGCATTAGAAAGATTCCAGAACCCGCCACCTCTCGTTTTTGCCTATCAAAAATTCCCAGTTATGCACCGGTATCTCAGCTCTTTATATTTATCATTCCAACCAATATTTTCCCCAAGAAACTGTTTTATGTGGTAAAGTGTATTTTATTGCAAATAGGAGGGCAGCTGACTGTATGGATCAACTCAACGAAAAAACCACTATCTTGTTGGTAGATGATGATGAAACTGTTTTGGGTGTCGGTTCTTTAATGATTCAAAAATTTGGGTTTAAGGTTCTGCAAGCAACAAGTGGAATGGAAGCCATCCAAATTGTCGAAGATAATGTGAGCGACATCTGCTTGGTTATTTTAGATGAAAAATTGCCAGATAAATTTGGAACAGATATCTGCAAAAAACTAAAGGAGTTTGAACCTGATATAAAGGTCCTTCATACGAGTGGACTGGGCAAATCTCTGGCCGATGGTGGTTTGGAATGTGGTTGCGAGGCTTTTTTACGTAAGCCTTTCCGGATAGCTGAATTGTCCGACAAATTAAAAGAAATGTTAGAAACCGTACCGGAATAAAGCATGTCAAAACAATATCCAGAATGTCCTCTTTACAATCATAATAACTGCAAGCAGTTTCATAACCCAAAGATTTGTGCCATCGGAAGAGATGATAATGAATGTCTAAGGGAACGCTATAAGAATCGAAAAAAGGTAAAGAAACAGTAGGCCATAGTCTTTCTGAAAAAAAATAGGATTCACACGCCAGCCCCTATACTCTGAAATCATCCCACGATACAAAGTCAGTTTAATATCCCAACTATAAAATTTCTGCACCTGCCTCACGATCTTCAATTGTATATTGGACATACAAATCCACACTTTGGCTGAAGTTTATAAATCGGCTATGC
>CALLDL010000138.1 GCA_937998305.1 uncultured Desulfobacterales bacterium
TCATTTGGTAATGAGGTGCAGCCTGTAATAATGGAGTTTGAAGGGCAGCAATACGTATTGACAGGAACTGCCGAAGATCAGCTTAAGCGTTGGAAAGAATTATTGCGTCAAATCTATTTTGCCGAAACCGGCTTTAAACCGGCACCTTATCCTAACGAGTAGGATATGGATCAAAATCAAAAACTCTGAGCGAACGCTAGCACGCTTCACTCATTTTGATACGGATTGCCAACTCATTTCACTGGTGGAATGATGCTCATCTACCCGGCTGCTACCGGTTTAAGTACCTAAAGTCACTAAAATGACCTCGTCCGGCACCTCTGCCTTTCATATTTTCGTAATTTTTCATATAGTACCTCAAAAACAGGCACATCGCACCTCAAACAGACCAAGCTGTCTAAAACGAACTATTATAACGCGATTCCGAATTTTTAAAAAAATCAAATACTACATTCCCGTTTTCCATGCAAGAGATGATCGCCGAAGGCGGTATGTACTATCTCCCTGAAACGGTGCATCTTTTTTTGCCGTAAACCTCTTTTTTATCATTTAATTAGTTGGTGTAATAATCCGCCAGTTCTGCTTCTTTCTAAGATTGTATATTAATGGGTGCAACCCACACTTTGGCTGGAGTGTGGGTTTCGGCTATGAAGGCGTAATTCCCCCTTTTTTTATATATCATTTGCAAATCTGAAATAAATTACCTGCCCCAAAAGTGTGGATTTCATATCTCTTGTGGAAAAAGTTAAAAGCCGCTATAGCTTTTATGTATCTTGCATTCTTAAATTGGCTTAGGAATTGTGATTAACTAGCGACTTTCTCTTTGAAAATAATTTGAATGGCGATGAAATAATAGAAATTGTTGACTGTTTAATTCGTGTCGAGTATTAAAAATAATATCAGTATGATGCCAGTCAAACAAATCGCAATTCTAAAATTTTTCATACATTAAGGGAGACATCATGAATAAACTTGAACTCATTGCCATGCTGAAAAATGAATGCCGGCTTTCAAAGAAAGAGACTGCAATTATTGTTGATCTATTCTTCGACAGTATGTCTGAAGCGCTTGCAAGGGGTGAGCGGGTTGAGATTCGGGGATTATGTTCTTTCTGCGTTAAAGAATACGAATCCTACAAAGGCAGGAACCCCAAAACCGGGGAAAGAGTTCAAGTAGCTCCCAAAAACTTGCCATTTTTCAAGTGTGGTAAAGAATTAAAAGAACGCGTAGATTATTGAACGGTTGATTTTAAAATTTTGTGGATAGCTTCACCAAACCTAAAACCACATGACCCTATCCCAACTTACCCCCCCTTTAAAAATCTGGACAAATTTGGCGGCTATTTTTTACCTAATTTCCTAAACGGATACTTTCGAAATTTTCTGATTTTTCTGATTCAGTTGTTGTGATATATTTGCATATCTGCAAAATAGCCAAAGTTTTGATACTCTCAATTAATCACCACCTGCAGGAATCCTCAATTTGATTGACTAAATCCCATCGATTTGGGTATAAATCCATATAAACTGCTTTTGATTCTCCTTTTCCACCTGGCCTGAAGCGGCTCTCCAACTATGGAATGGAATCCGGTTCTCATCTGATCTTCACGCTCCTTCAAATAATCCACCTAATAAGTCCTTTAGTCATGTGTTCCCTTGCTTTCTCCCATTCTTGATATCCAGGAATAATTTGTTTAAGGTAAGTAATATTTGAAATACCTTCCATGTCCACTTCGAGATAAATTTTTAAATCTTTCATGTCTTATCCCTCGTTCAATTTAAAATTAATGAATACAAGAGACTACCGATCACCACCCTACTACATATCCATCGCCCCTCGGGTCTGCACCGCCTTGAAGGACACCCGTATCCTTATTAATCAAAATTCCTTGCGCATGACCAACTTCCCAAGCCCAATTCTCTATCACATGTATATCGTGGCCTTTTTTTTCCAGCTCCTTAATCACGTTTGACGTTATTCTTCCTTCGATGTTGAATTGCACTTTCGGATCCTCAATAGTGACATTTCCATGAATCCAGCGGGGAGACTCAATTGCTTGTTGAATGTTCATACCAAAGTCTAAAATGTTGGAAATCACCGTTAGATGGGTTTGTGGCTGTCCATCTCCTCCCATCGTTCCAAATACCAAGTAAGGATTGTTTTCATTATCAAAGACGATGGATGCAATAAGGGTGTGCAGAGTGCGTTTTTGGGGCTCCAGCGTATTAGTATGTTGGGGATCTAAAGAAAAGTAGGCACCGCGGTTTTGCATGATTATGCCTGTAGCCTCGACAACTACCCCTGACCCGAAAGGAAAATATAGGCTTTGAATACAAGAAACCATGTTTTGTTCTTCATCAACAACTGCAAAATACGTAGTGTCTCCGTAAGGATTACCGGTAGATATATTGTTGGGTAAGGCGCTGTTGGCGTTGATAAATGCACGGCATTTGGTTGCGTAATTTTTATCTAGTAGTTTTTCAACGGGGATGTCAAAGAATTCTGGATCGGTCACATAACGATCACGGTCTGCAAAAGCGAGTTTTTTGGCTTCACACAAATGATGCAGGTAGGATGAAGAATTATGGCCCATAGCCTTAAGATCAAAACCTTCAATGATATTGAACTCCAACAAGGCTGTAATTCCCTGAGTGTTCGGTGGGGTCTGATAAATCCTATAGCCTCGATAGTCTGTATGGATGGGTTCATCCCAAGTGGAGCGGTGGTCTTCAAAGTCTTGCTCCCTTAAAACACCCCCATTTTCTTGGCAAAATTTTGCGATCCTTTTAGCTATTTCACCTTTATAGAAGGCATCCCGACCTTCTTCAGCAATTGCACGAAAGGTTTCGGCCAAATCAGACTGGACTAACAGCTCACCAGCCTTGAGAGGCCTACCGTTTCTAAAAAACAAACTGAGATGGTTAGATTGGCGATTGAGTTCCGCACTCATCCCAACCCAAGTACTTAATTGGTGACTGGTAGGGTGTCCTAAGTCGGCATATTCAATTGCTGGCCGAAGTAAGTCTCTAAATTCCATGGTCCCGTATTTTTTGAGCACTTGATGCCAAGCATCAACACAGCCCGGTACCGTTACCATGGACAATGGCCCTCTTAATGGGATACTTTCATATCCCTTTTTTGTATAAAAGCTTCTAGTCGCCAGGTGAGCCGAACGACCGCTTCCATTCATAAAAGTGACTTTTTTATCCTTAGAGCTGTAAAGAAGATAAAAAACATCACCCCCTATTCCGCACATGTGCGGTTGGGTTACATTCAAAACAGCATTTGTAGCTACGGCTGCGTCAAAAGCGTTTCCGCCTGCTTTTAAAATATCCAAACCTGCGTTTGAAGCTAATGGATGAGCAGAAGCTATCATGCCATGCCTCCCCATTACGGCTGGACGCGCCATAAATGTACCGATACCCTCCAATGGACATTTTTCTTTCATACTTTAATAGCTCCTTTAATGTTCAGACTTTATCTTCGAACAAACAAAAAATAATGCCTCTTAAACGAATTTACTTTACCATATTGATTGAGCTCCTAGCAGAATAGATAATATTCCGCTAAGAAAAAATTATGAACAATTTGAGCTTTTTTCATCACCCCCCCCCATTTTTAGAGGTCAATATCAAAGTCCTTTAAATTGCTTCTGATGTATTTATGAGCGATCTTGAACGTAGATTATTATAATTCAAACGGCAAATTGATAAAGAGCTTCGTCTCGGAGTCTCTGAAGATCAAACCTATGGCGGCCACATACTTTTTCATTAGAATGCCAGATCTAAGTGAGGGCTGGGGAGCGAAAGTTTTAATCCGCTGGCAAGCCCAATCCATGGTGAATGAACCCATTGTAGAAAGCGTGACTGTCGGTTTGGGGACTCATAGTATATCAATTATAAGGCAAGGTAAACCCATAAGAGAGTAACAATGAGGATTTCGATTTAATGACAGTTTCGTCAATTCTTGGTCAACTTATACTAAAGACCCAATTCCTCTTACGATAAATCTTTTATTAATGGTGGATACAAATCCGTTTGCATTAAATCTAAGAATAAATGTTGCATGTAAATTTTGGATTTCACAACGAAAGCCATAATTTGGTTGAATTGTG
>CALLDL010000139.1 GCA_937998305.1 uncultured Desulfobacterales bacterium
ATTCCCTGCATCGCCACCACAGACAATTAAAAGCCATGATCTATGCAGGTTATGGCTTTTTCGTTTTTTCGGGGTGCGAACAGTGCGTAAATGGGTGGTGGCCCATTATCCTTCTTTATGGTTTGTGTCGTTTAGATGCAAGCTTTGTCTTCCAGAAAGAAGGTCGGATACAGAAACCAGATCAAAGAAAGACCCCTTTTCATTGAGTTCCCTTTTGAAATCATAAAGGGCTGTCAGGGTGGAAAGGTGAGGGTGTCCGATGCCGATGGCTGCCCCATGTTTTAAGGCATACTGCTTTAAATGTCTGAGTTGCCTGCGGATAGCCTGTATATCGGGGGAAGTGTCCAAAAAGACGTTTCTAGGTGCGGTCCTCATGTTCAAGCGTCTGGCCATTTTGTAAGCCTGTGAATGACTGCTCGTCAAACTGTCCACAAAAAAAAGATCCTTCTGTTTGATTATCTTCAATGCCTTCGCGACTTTGCTGGAGCTGGATGTAAACCTGGAACCCATGTGGTTATTCACACCCGTTGCCTGGGGAATTTGTGAGAGGTTCTCTTCCATTATTTCTTCAATTTCTGTGTCCCTATACGAAATGTAAAGGGCCCCTGGTCCAGGGTCAGCTTCATGGCCGTAAGGTTCCATGGGCTGGTGGAGCATGATTTCCTGCCCTTGTTCATATATTTTTTCGGCAAGAAGGTCGGAATACTGTAATTTGGGGAGTATTGAAAATGTCATTGGCATCTTCAAGTCCAAAAACGCTTGGGCTCGGGAGATGCTGTTCCCGATATCGTCAATGATAAAGGCGATTCTGGGAGCAAATGTAGATAAGGGCAATTTTTGCAAAGCAGGGGTGTTAATCGGAAAGATGCGCTTTTGCCCTGCTTTTGCATTTGAAAAAAGATTCAGTCCAAACAGGGCACCGGAAAGGTATGCAACGCCTTTTAATAGGAAAAGTCTTCGATGGGACTGTTGTTTTGTTTGTTCCTGATTCTTTTCCGTCATCTTATGGGGGTACATACAACCTATTGATATATACGTCAAGCAAAAACACAATATATTGTGAAATAAGGAAAGCAAAAATTAATACCTTATCCATGGAGAATAGAGGGGCACCCTCCGTTAAATCAACAGTTTGAAATAACTTGACATCGAAAATGATTATCAGTATTGAAAATATACAAGTGAACATTAATCATCACTGGATTATGTTTTTAAGGTATTATGATGAAATAGATATCATCCGTTGCTGCCAGTTTTGTAAAAACTGGGCCCCTCTGACATATAAGGGGTGCTTTATGTTTTTTATTGTTTTCCAGCTTGAAAAGATGTTGTGGATTGTATTAAAATATACATCCTAAGCAGCAAGGGCGATTATACCAACGTGTAAAAAATAAAGCGCTCAGCAAATGATATTAGGATTTGAAAAAATTGTCGAGGAACGGATTCGAAAGGCTCAAAAAAAAGGCGACTTTGAAAACCTTGTCGGCTCCGGCAAACCGTTGAAATTTAATGCAGATTTGTTTATTCCCGAAGAGTTGCGTCTGGCCTATAAAATCCTTAAAAATGCAGACTGTGTTCCCCCGGAAATTGAGTTGAAAAAGGAGATTAAACAGACAGAAGACCTTCTGGCCAGTATGCAAGAGACATCTGAAAAATACCGTATATTGAAAAAGTTAAACTTTTTAATCATGAAGTTGAATACAATTCAAGACACATCCATTATGTACGAAATGCCCCAACATTATATGGAAAAGCTGGTGGGGCATATTGAAAAATCTAAAACCAAAATGAGCGTTTCAAAAATTTGAAACGCTCAGCTTAGGAAAAAGAAATATACATCTTATGGCGTTTAAAAAAGAAAAAGAGAGCCAACATTTTAAAAGCGTCCTGATGGCCTATTTCATTCTTGTGCTTCATGTCGTTTTGGTTGCAAGTTTGGTCCTGATGGTCATCTTTTTCCGTGGCATTATAAATTACATGATTTGGATTTTTTTGGTTGGCTTAATCGCCATTATTGTTTCTGGCTATTATTTTTACAAACGCATGAAGATGGAAGGAAAAACCCTTCGGGAAATACTTAACACGTATAGGGACAGCGGAAGAAGCGTTGAGGTCAGTTTTCTTGGGGGGCTTGCATCATTAAAAATCGGCGGCGAACATCATAACCCTCCTGCCCTGAACAGTAACTTATCAGGCCATCTCAAACAACTTGAAGACCCTGAAGCTATTCGCTATAAAGAGTTTCCAGAGCTTGTACGACTGCTTGAGAACAACCTTATTACCCTTGAAGAATATAACAAATTCAAGGAACAGATTTTCAAGTCCTAACCCGGAAATACCGTAAGCTTAGTATACGTATTCTTAAATACGGTATCGTATTTATAGCTGGGTTTATTCATTCTATGTACGCAAAAGTTTAAAGTGCCTAAAGTGAACTAAAGTGCCTAAAGTTAAGGTATTCTATCAATTTTAATTATAATTGATCGCGCTGAAAGCGCATTCCTCAACTTTAGCTCACTTTAGGCACTTCAAACTTCAAACTTTTGGACTTCAGCTTATCTTGGATAGTTGTCCTGATAAAAATACGTCACCGTATTTATGAATTAGTGCACTTAGTTTATTAACACATCCATCTCAGCATTCTTCAAACGGAAAGGAAACCTCATGGAAAAATTAACCATTGCCCTTTTGTCCGGGGGGATATCCTCCGAGCGGGAAGTTTCTATCTCAAGTGGAAACCAGGTTTATGAAGCCTTGGACCACAATAAGTACGATATCATCCGGTATGATCCAAAAACCGATCTTCCGCAACTGGTCGTTGACGCATCCAAAATTGATGCCGCATTGATCATTCTCCATGGCCCCTTTGGCGAGGACGGTACCGTTCAGGGATTGCTCGATCTTCTTGAAATTCCTTATCAGGGATCAGGGGTACTCGGAAGTGCGCTTGGCATGAACAAGCTGGTTTCCAAACACCTTTACGAAAAATCCGGACTGTTGGTTCCCCCTTACGTTGTGATTGGACTAAATGACACTTTAGATGCGGATGCGTGTGTCCAGCGACTGGGCCTGCCCCTGGTTGTCAAGCCGGTTGGCAGTGGATCGAGTGTTGGCATATCTATAGTAAAATCAAAAGATTCGTTCAAAGAAGCGGTTGATAAAGCATTTGAACAAGATTCTATGGTATTGATAGAAGCGTATATCGACGGTATCGAACTCACCGGCGGCGTTATTGGTAACGATCAGTTGGAGGCATTGCCCATTATTGAAATTATTCCCAGCGAATCCTTTGATTTTTTCGATTACGAAGCCAAGTATACCGCAGGTGCTACAAATGAAATTTGTCCGGCCCGAATTAATGACGTGATGACCAAAAAAGCACAGGAAATAGCCAAAACAGCGCATAAGGCACTGTTTTGTAAAGGATACAGTCGGACCGATGTGATTCTTAAAGATCAGGATATGTATGTCCTTGAGACCAACACCATCCCCGGCATGACGGCCACCAGCCTGTTACCGCTTGCTGCCGGAGAAGCGGGGATCCCTTTCAGCCAACTTCTGGATCGTTTGATTGAACTGAGTATGGAAGGACACAAGGTCAACAGGTGATTCAATGATTGTCAGAAGCAGCAGGGAGCTTAAGGAACGGTATCAAGATCTTTGTTCCGGAGATATCTTTTTAGGTATACTTGCCTACAAACATATCAAACAATCAATTCTTATCGATCTTATGGAACGCGGCGTATCCTGTTTTCCATCTCCCCTTTCACAGGTTCTGAATCATTCCAAGGCGACGCAGGCTGTTGTTCTAAATAATTGGATGTTGCCCCATACATTTGTTATTGCACGACGAACGGATCTCATTGCGGCGGTGAACACTTATAACAGACTTAAAATCACCCCTTTGGTTACCAAAGAAGATCATCTTCACTGCGGCCATGGTGTGAGAAAATGGGATACCATTGAAACCCTTTACAGTTTCGTGGCCCTGTCTGAATCTTCATATCCTTTTGTACTACAGCCCTTTTTAAATAATTTTACGGATGTTCGAGTGATTATTGCAGGGGATTATATGGAAGCGTATGTCCGGCACAATCCCGATAATTTCAGGATGAATATCTCCATGGGCGGTAAAAATTATCCCTACGAAATAAACACGAATTTGTTGAATTTTTGTCGCAAAGCAATGGAGCGCGGTAAATTTCCCTATGCTCATCTGGATATCCATATTACGGATGATGGGACGTATTATCTTTCGGAAATTGCCTTAAACGGCGGGACAAAAGGTGCAAAGATTCGCCGTAAGGAACTGGATCAAAAGAAACAAGATGTGTTGGAGCGTCTCGCGAACATATAAGGAGGTATATTTGAAAAAAAGAAATAAAGCTTTAAAACAACCGGGTCGGCTGCCTGAAGTTGGCATTGTCATGGGAAGTGATTCGGATCTTAATGTGATGGAAGAAACCGCTTTGGTTTTAAAAAAATTCGGGATACCTTATGAAATCACGGTGGCATCTGCACACCGGAGTCCTAAAAGGGCGGCTAAATTTGCCGCGTTGGCCCACAAGCGGGGCATAAAAGTAATTGTTGCCGGGGCCGGCCATGCTGCACATCTTGCAGGGAATCTGGCGGCATATACATCCCTTCCGGTGATCGGCGTCCCAATAGATTCATCTTGCCTTCAGGGGCTCGACGCGCTCCTTTCCACGGTTCAAATGCCTCCCGGGGTTCCTGTGGCCACGGTATCCATTGGAAGACCGGGCGCAAAAAATGCAGGTATCCTGGCGGTACAGATACTTGCACTTACAGACCCAAAGCTTTCAAAAAAATTGGAAACCTATAAAAAGGAGCTCGCAAAACAAGTTGATCAAAAAGCCAAAAAGCTTAAAAATCATTCAGGCTGACCCATTAAATCCCAAAGATGATCACATCGTTGCGACCTCTCAGATCATAAAAGACGGCGGGGTCATTGTGTTCCCCACTCAGCACCTTTATGGATTGGGAGCAGATGCCTTGAACGCCAAAGCTGTGGACAAGGTTTTTGAAATAAAACAGCGGTCTTATCATAAACCTTTACTGGTCCTCATACCCCATCGAAAAGACCTGGCAAGACTTGTTCAACATGTCTCTTCAGCAGCCGTACACATTATGAACTGTTTCTGGCCGGGTGCGGTTACCCTTATTTTCCAGGCCAAAGACACACTGCCGGTAAACCTTACGGCACATACCGACAAAGTTGGTATTCGAATGCCGCAGCACCCTGTTGCTTTAGCCCTCTCAAAGGCTGTCGGATGTCCTCTTACCGCCACAAGTGCCAATATTACC
This sequence comes from uncultured Desulfobacterales bacterium, assembly GCA_937998305.1. Classification (GTDB taxonomy): domain Bacteria; phylum Desulfobacterota; class Desulfobacteria; order Desulfobacterales; family UBA11574; genus UBA11574. Next base: position 5,326 of record CALLDL010000139.1, read on the forward strand.
GGCGGTTCAGGTTGTTCAATGGTTTCAGATATTGATCCGCGGATTTCGGATAAAGTGGATCTGATTATTGATGCCGGCCCGCTCAAGGGCGGTATCGGCTCAACCGTCGTGGATGTGACCGTCGATCCCCCGAAAATTTTAAGAGAAGGCGCAATCCCTGCAAAAGATATTTTTTTTGCGCTTGAGGACTCTCAGGCGCATTTGTTATGAAGTGAGATAAAAACAATATGTTTCAAATAGATGACATCACTGACCAAGTCCTTGAGAACTGCGATATTGCGGATGCCCAGCATGCCGGGCTCTATTCCATCTGCGGTTTGGCAATGCGATTGCGGGATTTGTACAAGTGGGAAAACAGATTGGACCCCTGGATTGAAAATGAGCCTTCAGAGGTCTTAAAATGGATTGGAGACAAAGAAGAAACATGGGAAAAACTGATAGAAAAGGATTTTGGCGACATCACCCTTCTTGGGCGTCAATTCGATCCATTTGATGTCAAAGGAATTAACGCGATTTTAGAGCCCCTGGGATACATCTATGGAGGAGGCTATGCCAGGAGTCTTAAACCCTCTTTTTTTCTGGCCGCAATTGAAGACAAAAAAGCAATAAGCGGATTCACGGTATTTGTTCTCGGTGAGGAGCTTGCCCGTGATCTATTGACCATTCCTGCGCTGTCTCAGGACAACTGTATTTATGTTCGAAAAGAATCTGCCAGGCTTTATCTCTGGGATCAAATGTTTTATATTAAAAAATCAGGGCGCTATGCCTTAAGGTTCGGTTTGGAAGATTATGGGCTGAAAGAACAGACACTCGAAGAATTACACCGTAATTTGTCTACAATTGCCGCCAATGAAACAGATACATATATTTATCATGAGTTGGGCGAAATGCAGGACACGGTTTTTGACCGCGAAACATGGCAAGATATTATTGCAGCGTTTCCCCACACCCCCATCGAGCTTTTAGCCCGAACTGTCAAAGACCTTTTGGCTGACACAAGCGAGTATGGAACACTTACCCATATTATCGAAGAGCGAAAAACATCGTCTCTTGCATTTTATGTCGCTTTTCTCGAAAGCTTTACCAAAACATTGTTTCCTCAAATAATCGAGGCTTTTAAGGACTTTACTCAAACACGAGACTGGGAATTGATAGAGAAAGCAGTGACTGAGGGTTATCGAAGCGCTAAATCCCGCGCCGAATCGATCGTCGGTATTTATAGGATCGGCAGGGAGAAAAATGATATGAGATGGGTGGAAAATGAGATCGTAAAGCGGTTTAAATCCTGCTTTGCCCGATAGTCAAGTTTGATGGTTTCGGAAAAAAGTCAATTTTGAAGATGAAAAAGCAATGATTTCGGAAAAAGAAAAAAAGAAAATAGCCGACTGGAGTCAAACACTAAAAGATGACATACGCATCCATCTGATTTTGACCGAGGACGAACGGAGCCAAACATTTCAAGATTTTTGTGAGGAATTGACGCGCATTGCTCCTAAGATAAAAATAAAACAAGAAAAAGATGAAAACTCAAAACCACCCATCATCCGGGTCGGTAATGTTGGATATCAGGCGATTCCAACGGGTAAGGAACTTGAACCGTTTCTGGGTGTGCTGGCCGACGGTGATGAAAAGACCCAAAATGGTCCTTTATCGGTTCATAAAAAACTTCATCAAGTCCGGGTTCCCGCCCTGTTGAAAGTTTATATTATGCCCCATTGTCCTTTTTGTCCGGCGACGGTAAAGCAACTGCTTTGTCTTGCTGCGGCGAGTGAATCCGTAAAGCTGACCATCATTGACGGAGCTTTTTTTCCGGAAATGGCAGCATCTGACAATATCCAATCCGCACCGACGGTATTGCTGGATGACCAATTTTGCTGGACCGGATCGATTCAGATCGAAGAAATTGTCGACATGATTTTGAACCGTGATCCTACTCGACTCAGTGCTTCATCATTGGAAGCCATGTTTGAAGAAGGCGGTGCTGTAAAGGTGGCCAGAATGATGCTCGACAGTGGAAAAATTTTTTTGGCATTTACGGAACTTCTGGTTCACAAAAAATGGCCGGTTCGCCTGGCAGCCATGGTGGCATTTGAAACCATTGCAGAGGAAAATCATACGCTGACTCACCACACCCTAACCTATTTATGGGATTGTTTTTCAACGGCAGAAGATACGGTCAAAGGGGACATTCTTTATCTTTTGGGAAAATCCGGGGACAAGGGGATAATTCCAAAACTTGAAACCGTTTTGAACGGTCCATATGGCGCTGATGTGAAAGAGGCGGCCGAAGAAGCATTGGAAGCCCTTAACCTAAACTGATCGTTTCAAATTTTTGAAATGGTTAATTTAATAATATTGTTAAGGTATTCTGCCATTCTGAATTTCAAGAATTTGAAACCCTACGGGATTTCCAATTTCACCGCATCTACTGTGTCAGATGCCGTTCCGCATAGCCGACTATAGCGAAACAACATCTTCCTTGTATCTGCGGCAAACTTGAAAGTTGCTCAACTTAGGCTTAAGTAAGATGTCGAGAGGTTTCTTTTATGTGCTTTCAAGTTCAAAAAAATCGTGTTGGTCAATATAAAATGAGGAACACAAATGGTCAGAAAGCCAAACCCATTGCTCATTGAATTTTTAGACAAAGACCTTCCTTTGCCGGCCATCCATTGGGAGACTGTGCCGCCCGGGGTGAACCCGGCGGATGCTTGGGAGATGTACGATGAAACCGTGGAGGGTTGGATTCCTGTATGGTTTCCCACCATCAACCGGGGAACCGGAAGGTCCTATGAAGAGTTCGAGCGGGCGTGTTTGTTTAATGACAGCATGGAGAGGATTTTAAAAGCCATGAATCGCTGGCCGTTGTGGGGCTCCCCGACTCAGAAAAAGCATGCGGTGGCATTTGTACTGCTGCAATTATTTTGTGAAACCAGGGACCTTTGTCCGAGGGTCTAGCCCAAAAACGCTTGGGGAATTTTAATATCAAATTCGCCAGATGGTCTCAACGGTGAGAGCTGAAATTCAGGCATTTTATTCGTTCAGACCCGTAAGTTCATCCGGTTCGAATTCAACGGACACCTTCAATTTGTCCGTCGACTGGAGCTGGATCCCTTTATCTTTTTTAAGTCTTCGTGATGTTTGCTTTAATCGGTAGACATTTTTCATCGCCCTGCTGCGACGGAGCCTGGCCTTTCTTTTTATGTCTCCATATTTTCCAAATCTGCCGCCCATGGATGTATCCTTTGATGCGGGATTTATATTCTACTTTTAAGCATTGATTTCCCTGGTCTTAAAAAACTCGACTCCGGGCCATTCTTTTATGCAATAGTCGAGCTGGAACTCACTGGTTGTGAGATAGGCTCTTGATCCTTCGGCATCTCTTACCATGTTGGCCCTGTTTTTTTTCTCAAAATCCGCCATCTTTTTAGGATCGTCGCATTCGATCCACCGCGCGACACGATAATCAACAGTTTCGTAAACAGCATCAACACCATATTCGGACCTTAAGCGTTCCATTGTGATGTCAAACTGAAGCATCCCCACAGCCCCTAATATGTAACCGTTTCTGGCAACCGGTTTGAAAACCTGAACAACCCCCTCTTCTGAGAGCTGGACCAGTCCTTTTTGGAGATGTTTTGCCTTCATGGGGTTCTTTAGAATGACCGTTTTGAAAATTTCAGGGGCAAAATTGGGAATTCCGCAGAATTTTAAGGGCTCCTTTTCCGTAAATGTGTCACCGATTTTTATGGTCCCATGGTTATGAATGCCGATGATATCCCCCGGATAGGCTTCCGACACGTTTTCACGCTCATTGGCCATGAAAATGGTGGCATTTGAAAATGTAACATCTTTTCCGATTCTGTGGTGAACGGCCTTCATTCCTCTGGTAAATTTGCCCGAGCAGATCCGGATAAATGCGATTCTGTCCCGGTGTGCCGGATTCATATTGGCTTGGATCTTGAACGCAAAACCAGAGAACGGTTCCTCATAAGGAGAAACTTTTCGTGTAACCGCCGCCCTGGGACCCGGAGACGGCGCCATCTCCACAAAGGTGTCCAGCATCTCCTTTACCCCGAAATTGTTGATGGCACTCCCAAAAAAAACAGGGGTCTGGTTGCCCTTAAGGTAATGGTCAAGTTCAAAGGGCGCTGCAACTCCTTCGATGAATTCAACATCCTCTCTTAACTCATCGGCCTGGCTTCGAAGAACCTCATCGAGTTTGGAGTCGGAAAGGTCTTTAATCACCAGATCTTCCCTGCGGCGCGATTCCTGGCCGGGCGTAAAAAGGTGAAGCTCTTTTTTATAGAGGTTGTAAACCCCCTTGAATCTTTTGCCCATGCCGATGGGCCAGGAAAGGGGGGTGCACTCGATCTGGAGCTTGTTTTCAATATCGTCAAGAATATCAATCGATGCCATGCCCTCCCGATCTAGCTTGTTGATAAAAGTAATGATGGGCGTGTTGCGCATGCGGCAAACTTCCATGAGCTTTTCGGTCTGGGGTTCAACGCCTTTGGCGTTGTCGATGACCATCAAAGCGCTGTCGACGGCCGTCAAAACCCTGTAGGTGTCCTCGGAAAAGTCCTGGTGTCCGGGCGTGTCCAGAAGATTTATCTCAAAATCCCTGTAATTGAATTTCATCACCGATGTGGTAACGGATATGCCCCGTTCCTTTTCAATGGCCATCCAGTCGCTGGTTGCATATCGTTGTGCCTTTCGGGCCTTTACGGCACCAGCCTGCTGAATGGCACCGCCATAAAGAAGGAGTTTTTCGGTCAATGTGGTCTTGCCTGCGTCCGGATGGCTGATGATGCCAAAGGTCCGGCGTTTGTCGATTTCTGTTTTGTAATTATTCATGATGTATATTAATTAAATATTTGTTTTCTCGGAACGCTAGTTCAATTCGTTTTTATATTTCCGCTTCTTTATGGAAAGCGTTTTTTTATACAGCCTGATGGATTGCGGGGTCACCTCCACCATCTCGTCATCTTTTATAAAATTGATGGCCCTTTCGAGGGTCATGGGTTTCACCGGCGAACATACCGTGCTTTCATCTTTTCCGGCAGCACGCATGTTTGTGAGCTTCTTTTCTTTGCTTGGATTTGCGCTGATATCAACAACCTTGTTATGCTCACCGACAATCATTCCCGCATAAACAGGTTCTCCGGGAACAATGAAAAGACGGCCTCTGGGTTCAAGGTGATAGAGTGCGTATGCAACAGAGTTCCCCTGCCGGTCTGAAACAATAGAGCCGGTAAACCGGGTGGGAAAATCACCGCGAAACGGCTCATATCCTGCAAAAAGGGTGTTCATGATTCCGGTTCCCTTTGTGTCCGTGAGGAATTCATCCCGGTAACCGATTAAAGAGCGTGAGGGAATCGAAAATTCCGCCCTTATTCTTCCGCTTTGGTTATTGACAAGGTTTGTCAGCCGTCCCTTCCTTATGGAAAGTTTTTCGGTGACAACTCCCAAAAAATGTTCATCACAATCCACAAACAGTGTCTCAATGGGCTCGAGCATGGTTCCGTTTAAATGTTTATAAATCACCTTTGGCCGGCCCACGGAAAGTTCAAATCCTTCCCGCCTCATGGTTTCAATGAGGATGGCCATCTGGAATTCTCCTCTGCCCTTTACAATGAACCTGTCCCTGTCCTCGGTCTGTTCAAACCTGACGGCAACGTTGTTAAGGGTCTCCTTGATTAGCCGTTCTCGTATTTTGCCGGACTGTACGATTCTGCCTTCCTTACCGCTCAAGGGAGAGGTGTTGATGGTAAATTCCATAGAAATCGTAGGTTCGTCTACGGTGATTCTCTCTAAGGGTTTTGGAAATTCTTTTGTGCAGATCGTGTCACCGATTTTGACATCCTCGATTCCAGAAAGAATGACAATATCGCCGGGTTCTGCCGTTTCAACCTCTTTCAAATTCATCCCGTCATATACTTGAAGCTTGGATATCTTGAGCGGGAGATGTTCTTCTTTGTCGTTGATACAGACCATGGCCTCATTGAACCTGGCATTTTGGTTAAAAATTCTTCCGATGGCAAGCCGACCAAGATAATCTGAATATCCGAGGTCAGACACCAGCATCTGAAACGGGTCTTCGGGATCGTATTCAGGGGCCGGTATTTCATTGAGGATGGTTTCAAAGAGAAGATGAAGATCATCGCTTTTTTCGGCCAGGGTCTTTTTTGCGATGCCTTCGCGTCCGATGGCATAAAGATATGGAAAATCGAGCTGTTCGTCGTCTGCATCGAGGTCGATAAACAGGTCATATATCTCATCGAGAATCTGTTCAGGACGGGCATCCTTTCTGTCGATCTTGTTGATCACCACAACAACCTTGAGGCCTTTCTCAAAGGTTTTCTTCAACACGAAACGGGTCTGGGGCAGCGGCCCTTCAGACGCATCCACGAGCAAAATCGCACCATCCGCCATGGACAGGGCGCGCTCGACCTCTCCGCCGAAATCGGCATGTCCGGGGGTGTCAATGATGTTAATTTTTACACCGTTCCACTTTACGGAACAGTTTTTTGCGGCAATGGTTATGCCTCTTTCCCTTTCTAAGTCCATGCTGTCCATGATTCTCTCATCAACTTCAAGGCCCGGCCTGAAGAGCCCGCTCTGCCTGAACATGGCATCAACAAGGGTTGTCTTGCCGTGGTCAACATGCGCAATGATCGCGATGTTTCTTATTTTTTTATTTCTGATAGTTTTTTTCACTGGATACACTTCCATGTTAATTAAAGGTCAAACAACAAAAATAAGCATCAATTTTTTTTTTACAATCTTTTTGTGAATGATTTATAAAATAAGTTTGCTGAAAAATTTTCATGAAATACCCGGAATAGTGGGATAATCTTATATGCTGAAAAAATTACATTGCGGGATATGGGGCGTGTGTGGAGGGATTGCGGCAATAAAGCAAGTTTTGCCAGAAACGTTCTCCGGAAGTAAAATCCCAGGAGCTTTTTTTGTCTGTAGTTCGATTTTGAGGCTTTAAGCTAGTCATATCAGTCGGTTGTCCATTCTTGTCAATCCCTTTTTGGTGCCGAAATCGTGGATTGTGCTTGAAATTGTGTCTTTTTGTGTCTGTAGATAATGCTCCTGCCTTTGTGCTGCCAGTTTTAAATCTGCATCGTTTACGATGTTGTAACGGTCAAATACAGACCGTGTTTTGTGTCCTGAAATCTTCATTGCCACACCTTCGGGGATTCCCGCCCTAACCATATTGCGAACGGCGGTTCTTCTAAAATCGTGAAACAACCTATGTCCTATCTTCGAGTTTTTGCAAGCTGTTTTCCACACCCTTTTAAAACTCTTAACTTTATCGGTTCCCGATTTGTTCAGAAACACATGGGGCAAAAGGTTCCTGCGGATTTCCCATTGATGATTGAATACTCCTTG
>CALLDL010000140.1 GCA_937998305.1 uncultured Desulfobacterales bacterium
AAGACCGGTAATTGAGGTTAAAAAAGGCGATAATGTGGTTTTAAAACTGGCCAGCAGTGACGTGGTTCACGGCTTCAGTCTAAAAGACTTTGGCGTTTACTTAAAAGACGGCATCCAGCCGGGAAAGGTCATTCACGTGTCATTCAAGGCTGACCAGGCAGGAACCTTTACTTTTTCCTGCAATGCCATCTGCGGCGATATGCATCAGAACATGCAGGGGACATTGGTCGTCAGCGCTTGAACGTTTGTTTTCAAAAATGATTCGATTGAGATTGACATTACCGCAATATACGGGGTTAATCGATTTTTGGATGTTATCATGATTTTTTAACCCCGTTTCGTATATGGATTTAAGGAAAAGGTATGCAAAAGATTACCAAAAATTCTGTGCTTTTGGGTCTAATTTTGTTGGTGGCGCTGCTGGCAGCCGGATATTACATGATGACCGGAATCGCTAACGCCGCGGGTGAAAAACGATCCGCCGTTACTATTCGGGGCCGGGTAACCTCAACCTACGGCCCAGTGGAAAATGCCAGGGTAAGAATAATCGGTGAGGACAGCTTTGCGCTTACCGACCGCCAGGGGCGTTATGTGCTTCAAGCCGAGCATATACCAGGCAGACGCGTGATCGTAACCGCTGGCAAGGAAGGCTGGTTCAACAACGGACAGATTGCCAATTTTTCTGGTCGCACGCGGGACATCTTTTTAAATCCGGTCTATCTCGACGATCGCGCAAATTATCGCTTTATTTCACCGGTTACCTGTTCCCGGTGTCATGTAAAACTGACACGCTACTATGACCAATCCAAAATGGCGCACACCACCTCTAATCCCAAAGTGCTGAACATGTATTACGGAACCGATGCCTTTAATCGGTCAGGTGCCGGGCCGGGATACAGACTGGACAACCCCCAAAATGAGGGCAACTGTACGACCTGCCACGCTCCGTCGGCTGCCGGCTCTATCCCAGCGTCTCAGGATTTAAAAAACGTGTTGCGCTCTCCCCAGACAGAATGGGACGGGATTAGCTGTGACTATTGCCATAAGGTACGAAAGGTCATCAAGGACAAAACCAAACCCAGTCAAACGACTGCTGTTCATGAAAGGCAGACGCCTGTGCAGGGCAACTCCATTCTGGTCTTTGGTCCTTATGATGATGTGATTGCGCCTCCAATGGCGGCATCGTATAACCCGGTCTTCGATCAGGGGCAGTTTTGTTCCCTGTGCCACAGCCAGTCCAAAAAGCTGGAGAGCGGCAAGGCCTGGGACAGCAGTAAAATTTATTCATCTGCAGAATGGAAAGCATTTGGTCTAAAAGACAAAACGTCCATTCCCATCCAGACGACCTACCAGGAGTGGAAGCAGTGGCAGGATCAGCTTCCTGCGGGCGATGCCAACAAAGGCAAAAAATGCCAGGACTGCCATATGAGCTGGCGCAAAGAAATGCTGCCTTACGATAATTATGTCGTCGACGGCAATGCGCGGAACATGTGGGGCAACTTCAGATCACCGAAAAACATTCGGCCTCATCAATTTGACGGGGGCACCGAGATTCAATTAAAGACCGCCCTGTCTTTGGAAGTAGAAGGAGAGATTTTAGAAAACAACCTGACAGTTAATGCTTACATCACCAATACAAACGGCGGTCATTGGGTACCCACCGGAGAGACCATGCGCAGCGTGATGTTATTGCTCAAAGCCACCGACTCCAACGGGAAACCCCTTAAAATGATAAAGGGCAGCACACTTCCGGATTGGACCGGCAAAGGGAATGTCAAAACGGGAAATTATGCCGGGCTTCCGGGAGCAGCCTTTGCGCGGGTACTGGGTGACGATAAGGGCAACCTGAATGTACCTTTCTGGAGAGCCACCCGGATTGTCTCGGACACGCGCATTCGACCAAAAAGGACAGTAACGTTTAAATTCGAATTCCTTATCGAAGACCCTGATGACGAGCCCACGGCCGAAGCCAGTCTCATCTATCGTCCGGCCTTCAGGTCGCTGGCAAAGAAAAAAAGCTGGGATGTCGAAGATATCTTAATTACCAGCAGTGTCTGGTAGTTTCAGGAGGAAAATAAATTGCGAAAGTTTTTTGTGTTGAAATTTTCGGCTGCTCTTTTGATTTTTTTGTATTTCCCGGTACATGCATTTGCCGGAAATATCAAAGGAGCGGTGAAGGTGAAAGGATTACGTTCACCGGAAAATATACTCGTATATCTATCCAAGGCACCGGCTGCTTCCGGTGAACTGTCAAAGGCCAAAATTGTAATGGATCAGCGCGACTTGGAATTTAGGCCCCATGTATTGCCTATTTTGGTAGGTTCCACGGTTCAATTTCCCAACAATGACAAGGTGGATCATAATGTTTTTTCGATGTCGCGCACCAAAAAATTTAACTTTGGAAGTTATAAGCCCGGAGAAAGTCATTCTGTAGTTTTTGATAAACCCGGAATTGTCGAGCTGCGGTGCGATGTGCATGCTGAAATGGCTGCTTATATACTGGTGATGAAAAATCCCTATTTTGCCGTAACAGACAAACAGGGGCATTTTGAAATTCCGGACTCGGGCCAACTCAAACAAACCGGTTTGCCTGATGTAAAGAATCTTGCTCCGGGAAAATATTTCGTAAAAACCTGGCATGAAAAATTAAAGACCCAAAAACAGGCTGTCATCGTACCTGAAAATGGGGATACTACGATTCAACTGGATCTTACCCGGGGGACTCCCGGTGTTCTATATAAATAAACGGACCCATGGACAATAAAAAGAGAAGCGCCACTTTCACCCCCACCCGGCCTCCCCCGTCAAGGGGGAGGAGTTGTATCTTCCCTCCCCTTGCGGGAGGGATTAAGGGAGGGGGATAATGTGGTTGCCAATTCATAGATCAATTGCAGCCTGACGGAAGGATATGAAGTTTGCCTGATGTTTCAATTTATATGGCATTTGTCGCCGGTTTAATCTCTTTTTTATCTCCATGTGTCTTGCCCCTGGTGCCGGGATATATTTCCTTTATATCCGGCGTCTCCTTTGCAGAGATAAGGGAGAAGGAAGGCGGCACACCGTTTCTGAGCAAAGAAAAACGAATTATTCTTTACAATTCGATCTTTTTCATCATCGGATTTTCAAT
>CALLDL010000141.1 GCA_937998305.1 uncultured Desulfobacterales bacterium
ATATCGCCCTAAATTTCTGGCCGACACCGATAACCGCAGTTCTCGACGTTGTTTTACTTGTTGTTATTACGGCCGCACTTCACCTGGACGGACTGGGAGATACTGCCGACGGTGTTTTAGGACATAGAGGCAGAGAAAAAGCACTAATGATTATGAAGGACAGCCGCATCGGTGTTATGGGACTTGTGGCCGTTATTTGCGCCTTGGCCGTCAAATGGGGCGGTATCATGCATATAACTCATCATCGGACGCTCTTGCTGGTGCTTATCCCTGCCTTTGCCCGAAGCGGTATGATATTCGGCATACGCTTTTTAAAATACGGAAGGCCAGACGGCGGTACCGGATACGATGTTTTTGGCGAACCCTTAAAGCTGTCTGCTTTCAAATGGATGCTGATTCCGGTAACACTTTCCATTTTTCTTGGATGGAAAGGAATCTGGCTTAACCTTATTTTTGCAGTTTTGACCATCACTATCATATTTTATTACAAAAAACGCATGGGATGTATTACCGGCGACATGTTGGGCGCCATGACCGAAGTCACCGAGTCGCTCCTTTTTTTGCTTGTTTCAATATAAGAATCATCTCCCGAATAGCTGTAGTTGATCAGGGCAAAACAAGTAGGGCATCTCTAATTGGATAAGTATGATTCCAAAGGATACCAGGGGTCAAGGATTCAAGGGTTCGAGTGAAATACTAAAGAATTGAGCCCCCGGAAAATTTTTCTTCTACATCCTTGCGTATTAGCGGAATGGATGATCTTTTTTTAAAGCGGGTGCTGTTTGAGTGGCTTAGGGATCGTTAGAAAGAACAGGCGCATGCCGAAATCACAGCTTTAAAAGAAATTGAAGATGGTTTGGCAAACCTATTGATTCTTCAAAGATAGGTTCCTGTTCTATCTTTACGAGCCCTTGCCAAGAGTTCACGCGGTTTAAAAAAAGATCATCCATGGAGCGACTATTTAGAAAAACTCCCCGATCCCTCAAAGAATTACAAAAAAAGATACCACAGAAATCGAAAGAATGTTAAATGCGCGGATAAAGTCTTTAGAAAACAAGCTGGCTCTTTTAGGAGATTCAATTACCAAAAACCATTACGCTTATGTACCCTCCCCTGCCAAAATCATACAAAGGTATGTTTCCATTTAAAATCGGAACCACCTCATTCATATATCCGGACAGCTATTTCCAGAATGTTAAAATGCTTGCCCCCTATCTTGATGAAATCGAGCTGATTTTGTTTGAAAGTACTCCGAACAGCCTGCCGTCAAATCATGAAATAAAAGATCTTTTCTCTTTAACAAATGAATACGATCTTTCCTATAATATTCACCTCCCCATCGATATATCTTTGGGCGCACCGGAACCGTCCACTCAGCACTTTGCTCTGGAAACCATAAAACAGGTCATAGACCTTACAGCGTCCCTTTCCCCAACCACATATACCCTCCACCTGCCATATGATGAGATCGATTTTGAAAATGAACGGATTAAAAGATGGAAAGAACGTATACACAATGGTATGGAAGCGTTATGCACCTCTGGTATCAACAGCAGAATAATATCAATTGAAACCCTGAATTATCCGCTTGAATGGGTGGAAGAAATCCTGATCGGTTTTAATCTTTCCGTCTGCATGGATCTTGGCCATTTGATTTTATACGGATTGGATATGAAAGATGTTTTTGACAGGTATAAAAACAGAACTTCAATTATCCATCTTCACGGAGCCAACGAACATCGAGACCATAAGCCTTTGGAATTTTTGTCATCTTCGAATTTAAAGACTATTCTTGAAATGTTAAAACAATTTAAAGGTGTTGTATCCATAGAGGTCTTTTCCTATGAGCATTTAAACGCCTCACTTAAATATCTTGAAAGCGTCTGGAAGAAGCATGAAGTTTAAATTCAATTTATTATTTTTTTTCTTGACTTTCATTCCACTTTTTCATTATGAAATCAAAGAATTGTTCAGACGCTCATTTTGAGCTTAATAGGGAACCCCGTTAAAATCGGGGACGGGCCCGCCGCTGTAACCCTGCCTTTTTCCGAGTTTATATAGAAAAAGGAACCCTTTTGGCCATTGTATGCCACTTTTCGAATACGAATGGGAAGGCCGCTAAAAGGGCGGGGAAGTCAGAATACCTGTCTGAACAAAAGGCATTGAGACCTTTGAAAAACCTTCGTGGACAAAAGGTGCCTCGTTAGATCTTGAGGATAAAAATGGGACATCCCGGATCGATTAAGTCGGTCCGGGATTTTTTTTGCCCGGACCCTAAATAAAATACAATTTAGGGGAGAAGAAAAATGATGAAAAGATGGATTGGTTTTTTAGTTATTCTTATTGCTTTAATGTTTCCGGGACTAAGTCAGGCTCAAGATGAAAAAACAAATGAACCTTCAGTGACAACACTTGAAGAAGTTGTTGTCACCGCCACCAGACAGGAAGAAAAAATATCATTTGTACCGTCAAATGTAACCGTAGTAACCAAAACAGACATTAAAAACTCGACGGCTTATGATATCCCGGATCTTTTGAGAGAGCAAGTGGGTATCCATGTTAATGACATTGCAGGAAATCGGCGCAACTATACGGTGGACCTTCGAGGTTTTGGTGAAACTGCATCATTAAACACCTTGGTATTGGTTGATGGAAGACGGATTAACGAAGCAGATTTGAGCGGTTCCGATTGGTCCCTGATTCCCCTTGACAGGGTAAACAAAATTGAAATTATCAGAGGTGGAAGGGCAAGTACTCTTTACGGAGACAATGCCGCCGCCGGTGTGATTAATATTATTACAAAAGAAGGTGAAGCATTTAAAACAGGCGCTGAAATAAACGGTGGAAGCTATGATACCTTTAAAGGAAGTGCTTACGTGAGCGGGACTAAACACAAGTTGTCTTATGCCTTGTCGGGCAGATATTTAACATCAGATGGATACAGGGATAACAGCGACACCGAAGCCAAAGATCTGGGACTTAATCTGGGTTATTATCAAAATGATACTGTGAAATGGAACTTAAGCAGCGGCTATCATAAAGACAGCACCGGACTTCCGGGAGCGATCAAAGCCAGCGAATTTGCAGCCGGCGCATCAAGAACCGATTCGCTCCAACCTGATGATTTCGCCGATGTGGAGGATTATTATGTCAAGGGCGGAACTGAAATCTTTTTTTTAAGCGACAGCGAGTTTAAGATGGACATCTCTTTTAGAAAAAGAAACGTTTCATCATTCGCCTCATTTGATGCCGGAAGTTTTAATGGAGACACCGATATCAACACCATCGCCGTTTCCCCGCAAATTATTTTCAAAGAAGCCCTATGGGGAGTTGACAATCGCCTGATTATCGGCTTCGATTATACAGATGCCGTCGAAGACATCACCAACAGTTCTGTATTTTTCGGAACGCCATCCTCAGGGATATTCGAACTCAAAAAGAAAAATTACGGCTATTATATCCACGATGAGATCAGGCCATGGGACAATTTTGCAATATCCGGCGGATACCGGTATGACCGGGCGGAATTCAACTTCAAACCGAGCGTTCCGGACAAAACAACTATGGACGAAAACCTTTACACAGCGGGCATCAATTATAATTACCATAAACAGTCATCTGCTTATTTAAGCTTTTCACGAAGTTTCAGATATCCGGTATTGGATGAACTTTTTAATTTTTTTACCAATACGATTGATACAACCCTAATACCTCAAACTTCAGACAACTTTGAATTCGGATTTCGTCACTATTTTACACAAACGTTGTACGCCAATATGAATTTTTTTCGCATTGATACAGAAAACGAGATTTTTTATAATCCCATAAGTTTTGCCAATGAAAATTATGACGGCAAAACGCGCCGTGATGGCGTTGAGATTTCATTAACTAAAGCTTTTGAAAAAATTACATTAAGTGGAAACTATACCTATACCGACGCAACCTTTACAAGCGGACAATTTGAAAACAATGATGTTCCGAACGTCCCGAACCACAAAGCCGCACTCAGCGGTCTTTTCTCTTTCGGTAAGGGTTTTTCGTTAATGGTTAGTGGTATTTATGTGGGAGAACGACCGTTTATCAGTGACTTTTCGAATAGTTTTGAGTATCAGGAAGATTATCTGGTTATCAACACGAAACTGAAGTATCAATGGAAAATGTTCACGGCATTTCTGAACATAAATAATATTACCGATGAAGAATACTCGGAATATGGTGGTATAAGTACTTTCCCGATCACCGAACCCGGAGTTTATCCATCACCTGAAATCAACTTTCTTGCCGGGATTTCGGCTGATTTTTAATTCTTTACTCAAGTTTCGCACCCTTAATATTAAGGAGCGCCAATGCAGCGCATCAGGCCGGGAACTTTTTAAGTCTTTTTAGCAGTATTGAGGTGCGAAACTTGGAATTTTTTTATATTTGAATAACCAATGACTCTGAACTCCCCATGATGCACTCCCGCATTATGGGGACATTACAACAGGAGAAACAATGCTGCACATATTTATCAGCGGTGGACCGGTCATGTATCCTCTGCTGGCCTGTTCCATCATCGTGATGACCGTAATTATTGAACGAATTATCTTCTGGATTGGCATGGATAAAAAAAGGAACAAGGCCCTGGTCGATGAGGTCCTTGATCTTTGCCGTACTGGAAGCTGGGAGACCATAAGAGTTAAGACCAAAGGCTCAAAAGATTATATCATTAGAATTCTCGTCTCCGGAATTCTTCATCGAGATTTTTCTATGGCCAAAGCCATGGAATCTGCTGCTACCGAAGAGATCAAGGGTATGCAAAAGTATATGGCGGTCATCGACACCATGATTACTGTAGCACCGCTGCTGGGTATCTTCGGTACCGTCATCGGAATTATTCTGTCTTTTGAAATGCTGGGCACGGCAGGAATCGAACATCCCCAAGCTGTCACAGCAGGAATTGCACAGGCCCTTATAACCACGGCAGCAGGGCTCGGGATTGCAATTCTATCTGTCTTTCCGTTCAATTATTTTAATTCCAGAATTGAAAAAGCAGCGCTTGATATCGAAAAGTATGCCACCAGCCTTGAAATCGTTTATGAAAAACTGTCCAACAACGGCGAACACAAAGGGGCCAAAAATGAAGGTTAACTTTCATGCGAGAAAGAAAGTCCGAATTGAGATGCTCCCTCTGATCGATATTGTGTTTCTGCTCCTCGTGGTTTTTATCTATGCCATGCTTTCAATGGCAGTGCATCGTGGGCTTCCTGTCTTGCTTCCGACGTCTTCATCCGCTAAAATAGATAAAGAGCTTTTACTTTCCATTACAGTAAAATCAGACGGAATAGTATATGTGGATAAAGATCAGATTGATCTCGACGATCTTGAATCGTTTTTGAAAGCAAAAACCATATCCGATAAAGAAATCGGCATCCTGCTATTTGCTGATCGCAGTCTTCCATACCAGAATCTTTTCCGGGTTTTGGACCAAATCAAGACTGCTGGTATTCATCGAATTTCACTCCAGGCAAAAGTTGAGCAACATCCATGAAACAGATACTGGCAGCCGGAGTAATAGCCTTGGGAATTCACGGCCTTCTTTTATGCCTGAATTTCAAGTGGTCCGAAAGCCTATCTTTTGAAAGACCGAAATCTATAGTTTTGAATATGACGTTGACTTCAATACCCATGAAGTCAACGCTCAAGCCTTCTCTTCAAAAACCAAAACCGGTTTTAAAAAAGCCGACCATTGTTAAAAAAAAGAAACATAAACCCAAACACAAACGTATCTTAAAAGCTCCTCCCCAAAAAACTGTTCAGATTCCGGTTCACTCAATAAAAAGAGAAGTCTCAAAAACAGTCCCGGAGAAAACCGCTGAAAAGACTGAATCCCGCTTTGATTCCGATCAAACTGCATCAAAAGCACCTTTAAAAGCAGCCAAACAAACTACCGCAACTCTTTCACCGTTTAAAATGATCCATGAAGCCAGGCCCATATATCGATCAAATCCCTCTCCAAAATACCCTAGAATCGCAAGAATTAAAGGATATCAGGGCAACGTCCTGCTGGATGTTTTGGTTAACAAGGAGGGTAAAGTGCATGATTTAAAAATCTATAGATCGAGCGGCTACCCACTCCTGGACAGAGCAGCAAAATCATCGGTAAAACTCTGGTTATTCGAACCCGGTATGATCGGGGAAGAAAAAGTAAACATGTGGGTCAGAGTACCCATACGATTTGAATTAAAAGAATAACTCTCTATGAAAAAAGCACCATGCATAGCCATCCTGGGAACAGGATCTGAAGTTGGAAAGAGTATCGTTGCAACGGCCCTGTGTCGCCTTTTTGTGAACAGGGGCATAAATGTCGCACCGTTTAAAGCTCAAAACATGTCAAACAATTCCGGGGTTACCCCTGAAGGACTCGAAATGGGGCGTGCCCAGATCGTTCAGGCCGAAGCCGCAAAAATTCCTCCCCATGTGGATATGAACCCGATTCTTTTAAAACCCACAAGCGACATCGGTTCGCAGGTTGTGCTTTTGGGAGAGGCTGTGACCAACAGTACGGCAGTTGAATATCACAGCAAAAAAAACGTGTTGTTTTCAAAAGCCTGTGACGCACTTGACCGTTTGCGTAAAACCTATGACCTCATTATTATGGAAGGGGCCGGATCTTGCGCTGAAGTGAATCTCATGGCAAGCGATATTGTCAATTTACGCATGGCCGAATATGCGGATGCACCGGTAGTATTAGTTTCAGACATCCATCGTGGCGGTGTATTTGCCCAGATCATCGGGACCCTGGCATGCCTTTCGAATAAACAGAAAAAGATGGTAAAAGGATTTATCGTCAATCGCTTTCGAGGTGATGTTAAACTTTTCAAGGACGGTGTTCGCTGGATCGAAGAAAAAACAGGGAAAAAGGTCTTTGGCGTGGTGCCCTGGTACGACCATATCCACATTGAAGCAGAAGATTCCGTTGTCATCGAAAATCCTGGTACCGTGTCAAGGGGCGAATACGACGCTCCAGCAATCGCTGTCATTCGCCTGCCCCATATTTCAAATTTCACCGATTTCGACCCGCTTTCAAACCTGCAAGGACTTGATGTATATTTTATTGAAAAACCACAAGATCTTTCAGTTTTCAAAGCAGTTGTGCTGCCCGGATCAAAAAATACCCGGTGGGACCTTCGCTGGCTGAAAAAAACCGGATGGGCAGACATCGTAAAAAAATATACCGATGCAAATGGGCATGTTTTAGGTATTTGCGCGGGATATCAAATGATGGGCCGTATCGTTCACGATCCCCAAGGACTGGAAGGAATACCCGGAACCTCCAAAGGGCTTGGCTTTTTACCCATAGAAACGGTTTTAAAGTCGCCAAAAACCACAACTCGAACACGCTTTTCTTGGAATAATGTGCCGGGCTTCGGTTACGAAATTCACATGGGTGAAACATGGAGATTGAGTGGAGATCCTCTGTTCAACATCCTTGAACGCAACTTTGAACCCTGTAAGACAGAAGACGGATGCAAAATGCATGATTCAAGGCTTATTGGGACATATATACACGGGATGTTTGACACACCTTCAATTACCAAAAAATGGTTAAAGATTATCGATCTTGCCCATATAAATGTCCCTGATATAAATTACCTTGAAGACAAAGATAAAGCATACGACCTTCTGGCTGAGCATTTTGAGCAGCACATGAACACAAAAGCCATTTTTGATTTGATTTAGATTGAAAGGTCGGGGAGTTTCGTTTGTAAAAAATCTTGACATTAAATTTTTGATTATTTAATTTGCAGAGGTCTGAACTTGTGCCCATCCAGAAATGGTATATTTAGATTCCCCGATAAAGACCTCGGGATTTTCAACAAGGCCAAGGCCGCAGCGATTTTGTAACCGCAGTCGTAGCAAGCTACTTCGAAGATTGCACAATAGTGAGAACGCCGGCCCGGGTCGAAAGATGCCAATTCTGGATAGGCACCAACTTGATGGTGGCCCATTCGGGCCTAATAGGGAAACCGGTGAAAATCCGGTACGGACCCGCCGCTGTGATCGGGGACGAAAGCCGCCATATGCCACTGTTCATTTTGAGACCTTGGTCTCATTTTTAAATGGATGGGAAGGCGCGGTTAGTAGGTTGATCCGAAAGTCAGAAGACCTGCCATTTAAGTATTACTACTGAGGAGATGGCAAATCCTCAAGCGTTTAACCCGCATTTCTCAAGAAGAAATTATTTTGGTTGTGAGAAATTCGGTTTAGTGCTTGGGGATTTTTTTTACAGAACCTATCTCAAAAATAAGATCAGGTTCAGGGCAAGGCGCAAAACGGTGAAAAAGCGGAGCATACACGTAGTATGTGAGCATTTTGAACCGTTTCGCAACGCCGCCATGTGCACTTAGATTGTTTTTGAGATAGGTTCTAAATAACATAAAGGAGTAAATCACATGAAACTGGAAGAAATTATAACAGGAATTAAGCCGGTTGAAGAAAAATGGATCCAAAAGTCCCGCGAGCGGACAGCTCAACTGGTAATGCCCACCCGTGCACTGGGAAGGCTTCATGATATTTCAGAACAACTCTGTGGAATCCAAAAGACATTGAAACCTTCAGTGAATCAAAAGGCCATCTTGATTTTGGCCGGCGATCACGGTGTGGCAGATGAAGGTGTCAGCGCTTATCCACAGGAGGTTACCGGCGCAATGGTTCAAACCTTTTTAAGGGGCGGTGCAGGAATTAACGCCATTTCACGACACGTGGGTGCAGAAGTGTGTGTGGTAGATATGGGGATTATCCCTGAACTCGATCCGAATTCACTGGATGGCGGCGATAAGTTGATGGTGCGAAAAATTGCCCCGGGAACAGCAAATCTGGCAAAAGGGCCGGCCATGACACATCAGGATGCTGAAAAATCAATCTTAACCGGCTTCCAACTCGCCACAGATCTCTTTCACCAAGGCATTGAATTGCTGGGTACGGGAGACATGGGAATTGCCAACACCACACCTTCTGCAGCCATCGGAAGTGTGGTCACCGGCATAAGCCCTGAAAATATGGTCGGTCGGGGAACCGGCGTTGATGACAGAGGATTTTCAATAAAGCTGGAAATGGTGAAAAAAGGAATTCAGATCAATCAACCGAATGCCCTTGATGGGTTGGATGTATTGGCCAAGGTCGGCGGTTTCGAAATTGGTGGTATCGCCGGATGTGTTCTGGCAGCCGCCTTCCACAGTCGTCCTGTTGTCATTGACGGTTTTATTTCAACAGCCGGCGCTCTAATTGCGTACTCGCTTTGCCCTCATGTAAGGGATTACATTGTTGCAGGACACTGTTCAGAGGAAACAGGCCATCGAAATATGTTAAAATATATCGGGATAGAACCTATTCTCGATTTAGGGATGCGACTGGGTGAAGGCACCGGCGGTGCGTTGGCGATGAGTATCATGGAAGGCGCGGTTCGTGTCTTTAATGAAGTGCTGACCTTTGAAGAAGCCGGTGTTGCCGATAAAGAATAAAAAATCCGGGTCCAAAAGGCCCGGATTGTAAGTGTTCTCGGATTTTGTTTTTTTCTGAAATGGATTCTATTAAAATTTAAATTTTGAGGATATTATTTTCCTCTTCGGCGATTAATTCCATAAGGTACTGGCCGTATTCGTTCTTCGCCATATCGGCGGCAAGTTTCGCCAGTTGCTGCTTTTTTATGTAACCGAGATTGTATGCAATTTCTTCAATGCATGACACTTTAAGCCCCTGTCTTTCCTGAATGGCCTGCATGTAGCTGGCAGCTTGCTGAAGTGCTTCCTGGGTTCCGGTGTCCAGCCAGGCAAAGCCTCTTCCCAGGAGCTCAACCTTGAGCTGCCCCCTTCTCAAATACTCAAGGTTAACATCTGTAATTTCAAGTTCTCCCCTGGCAGAAGGCTTTAGATTGGCGGCAATATTGATCACGTCATTATCATAGACATATAACCCTGGAACGGCATAATTCGATTTTGGTTTCTTGGGTTTCTCCTCGAGACCGATGACATTTCCGTTCGGATCAAACTCCACTACACCGTAGCGCTCGGGATCTTTGACCAAATACCCGAAAATCAGACCGCCTTTATTGAGTCGAACCGCCCGCTTTAAAATACCTGTAAGGGTATGCCCGTAAAATATATTGTCCCCAAGAATCAGACAGACCGGATCTTTTCCGATAAATGATTTGCCGATGAGAAAGGCCTGCGCCAGACCATCGGGGCGAGGCTGTTCTTCATAAGAAAAGGAGAGTCCCAGGTGTGATCCGTCTCCAAGGAGTTTTTTAAACAAAGGCAAATCCTCAGGCGTGGAAATAAGAAGGATGTCCTTGATACCTGCCAGCATTAAAACAGACAGCGGGTAATAGATCATCGGTTTATCGTAGACCGGTAAAAGCTGTTTGCTTACAACACGGGTAATCGGATACAACCGGGTTCCTGAACCGCCGGCCAAAATTATTCCTTTCATTTGTGCCCTTCCCTCCTACCTAAACCGAGCGATTGCCGATTTTGCCGAATCTGCTGCGTTATGAGACATTTGCAGTAGCATACTACGGCTACATGTTTCATGCCTTGCATCCCCGACAAACTCGACGATCGCTCAGTCTATGTTTGGATATATTCTCAAGCCATAACAATCTTTTCCTTTGCCCCTTTTATCCCTTTGGTCGCATTACGGGTATCGATCACCAGATTGGAGTGCTCGACAATTTCGGCAAAGTTATATTCACTATGATCGGTAATAATGATGACTGCATCCATACTGGCAAGCAACTCCGGGGTAATGGGAGTCGATTCCATTTGAAAATTGTATTTCCGGGTAGTATGCAGTTTGGGTATCCAGGGATCATTGTAATTTACAATAGCACCTTTTTCCAAAAGCATTTTCATAATGGCATACCCCGGAGACTCTCTATCATCATCGATGTCTTTTTTATATGCAGCACCAAGAACCAGAATGCGGCTGCCATTGAGGCTTTTTCGATGGTTATTGAGTGCCTCCATTGTCTTTTCAATCACATAATATGGCATGGAAACGTTGATTTCTCCGGCAAGCTGGATAAAACGGGTCGAAAAATCATATTCCTTGGCTTTCCAGGCAAGATAAAAAGGGTCAATGGGGATGCAATGCCCACCCAGACCGGGACCGGGATAAAAGGGGGTATAACCAAAAGGCTTTGTGGCCGCGGCCTCAATAACTTCAAAAAGATCGATGCCCATTTTATGTGCAAGAATTTTCAGTTCGTTCACCAGGGCAATATTAACGGAACGAAACGTGTTTTCCAAAAGCTTGGTCAGTTCAGCTGTCTGGGTAGAAGAAACAGGAACGGCCCGGGTGATGGCGTTATACACCGCACAAGCGACGTCCAGGCAGGATTTGGTAATACCCCCCACCACTTTGGGGATATTTGTTGCGGTATATTTTTTATTTCCAGGATCTTCTCTTTCCGGGGAAAAAGCCAGAAAAAAGTCCTCCCCGACCTTCATATCGTTTGAAACAAGACGAGGGAGAAGCATCTCCTGGGTGGTTCCGGGATAGGTTGTGCTCTCCAATACGATCAATTGCCCTTTGCGCAAATTCTCGGCGATGGTCCCCGTTGTTTGCAAAAGGTAGCTCAAATCCGGTTCCATTTTTTCCGTAAGAGGCGTCGGAACACAGATCAATATACAATCCGCCTCGCTAAGACGGCTAAAATCGATGGTCACATCAAATTGTTTTGCATCGAACATTTCCTTAATCGATTCAGAAGAAATGTGCTTGATATACGATTCTCCATGAAGGAGTTTGTCGATCTTTCTTGAATCGAGATCGAACCCGATAACACGAAAACCTTTTCGCCCAAAATGAATGGCCAAGGGCAACCCGACATAGCCTAGGCCGATGATTCCAATGACAGCTGTTTTTTGATCGATCATTTCCAGCAATTTCAAACATGTTTCACTTTTTTCGCTCATATTATTGGCCTTTAACTTTAACGGTTGGTGAATCCGCAGGTGTTGAATTTGTTCTAACGCCAAGGACAATTAGGGATTCATCCCCGGTGTTTTCCAGTATAACCATCTCATTTTCCGGCAGCACCAAGGACTGCCCTGCATTGAAAAACCTGCCCTGGTTATTTGTTGTTGATTTGGCGACGCCTTTAATCACGATCAGATGTTTGACGGTTGAACCATCGGTTTTGATCTCACATTTTGAGCCGGGATACATGTCTCGCCTTACAACACTGAAATCAGGCATTTCTTCCAGAGCGGTTAAGGTTCCCCATAGATGGTGTGATGTCTTATGTTTCTGGTATTCACTTCGCCCTTTTTCCTTCAGCTTCTCAACGATAGATTTTACATCACGGCTGTTTTCCAAATCAGAGACAAAAACAGCGTCCGGCGTTTCCACAACAACCATGTTTTTTATTTTGTTGGTTGCAATCAGCCGTTCATGTCCCATGATTAAAGAATTTTGGGTGTTTTCCGAAATAACGTCGCCCTCGATGACATTGCCGTTTGTATCTTTTGGTGTGAAATCATAAAGAGATTTCCATGAGCCAATATCGCTCCAACCAATATCTGAAGGCAAAACAGCCGCTTTATCTGTTTTTTCCATAACTGCATAGTCAATGGAAATGTTCGGCAGCTGTTGGTAATCTTTCAGGGAAACCAGGTTTCCTTCTAAAGGCAATTGCTTCATTTTATGAAGAAGTTCAGAATGGTGGACACCTAATTCCTGAATCATTACCGAAGCCTTAAAGGTAAACATGCCGCTATTCCAAAAGTAATTACCCGCGTCAATATATTGCTCGGCGGTTTTCAGGTCAGGCTTTTCAACAAATCTTTTTACAGAAAGCGCCCCAAACTCTATTTCTCCGGCGCCCTCGATATAACCGTAACCGGTTTCCGGATAATGCGGCGTTATTCCAAAAGTCACAATGTATCCCATTTCTGCTAGCTTTACTGCTGATTTCAATCTTTCGTGAAAGACACCTTCATCTCGAATGACATGGTCCGCAGGAAAGACGCACAACACCGCATCGTTCTCTTTTTCAATAACTTGGAGCATTGCCAAAAGAATGGCGGGAGCGGTATTGCGGCCGCAGGGTTCTGCAATGATTTTATTTTCGGCGGGTATCCCCAGCTCTTCCATGTGCCTTGCGATTTCGCAAACATGGTTTTTTCCGCAGACGATACGTATATTTTCCATGTTTAGGGTAGGCGTCAGCCTTTTGATGGTGCTTTGGATAAGTGAATCCTCACCAATAAATTTAACGATCTGTTTGGGATGGAGTTGTCTCGATACAGGCCACAACCGTGTTCCTGATCCGCCAGCCAACAGAATCGGATATACATTCAGTTTATTTTTCATAAGCGGGAATATGGAAGTTAAAGAAAATTTTGAGAATACCGTGATTACACAATTTTACTATTCGTCGTTTTTTGATTGTAATTATCGGCCTAAAAAGACTTAAACTTTAACGGAACATTTCAAATTAGATCTAACCCTAACGTTGCAAAAGTCGAGGGTGCTGCAGATCCAAGGCGTCAAGGGTGCAGCTGTAGTAATTTACCGCAAGCCCTTGACAACGATAGAGATGCGGTGCCATCGGCTTTCCCGTAGGGTAAATAACATGGCTGTTTTTTACTGATTTCAGGACGCCACCTGGAGTTCATTCCAGCAAAACAGTTAAAAAGGTTGAATGGCTTGTAATTATTGCTTTTTAACCCATTCTGTCATGTTATTTATGCAACTATAGGGTTAAGCTTCAGTCTTAGGGTACAATGTAACCGTCTTCGTCTCTTTCCACTTTGGTTATGCCGGGATATCTTCTTTCAAGATCTTTCAGCGTGGCTTCGTGGGTCTTCACTTTCCGAATCAACACATCCCGTTCCTTAATCACCTGAAGTGATTCCAGGGTTTTTTTTATCGTATTTTTGAAGTCGATGTCATCCCAGGGCTTTAAAAGGAATTTGTATACGCCTGCCTCATTAATGGCTTTTATGGCCAGTTCAATATCTGCATGGTCCGTCACCATGATGGTCAATATGTCCGGATAGATGATTCTCACCTTTTCCAAAAATTCCAGCCCGTTCATTAACGGTATTTTATACTCGCTAATCACCATGCTTACTTTTTGTTTTTCCAATATATCAAGCCCTTGCTGGCCGATAGAGGCTGTGATGATGTTGTAGTTTTCATCTGACAACACGCGTTGGATGTACTCTATAGACAATTTGTCATCGTCGACCACCAGTATGGTATGTTTTTTTATCACTTTTTACCTCCTGCAAGCCCGACAAGTTATACAATCGCTTCGCGATTCTATCAAACGCGGCTTCGCCGCTCTAAAAAAGGAAATTCCTATACTATCAAGTTAGAAGTGTCTAACCCGCCACAGTACTTCGGCGGACAAGAGTGAGTTAAAGTGTCTATTTATCCAGTATTAAGCGGGAAAGTTATGGAGTCACTTCACTCCGCTAATTTTATATAATTGACAGAATTCCTAACTAATAAAAATGCCTCTAGAAAATTTTCATGGAACATTCGGGTTAGCGGCTTCTTTCTGATGCCATACCCAAGCTGTCCGGATAATTTTTTCCAGATTTTCGTACTTGGGCTTCCATCCCAGTGATGTTTTTATTTTTTCAGAACTTGCGATGAGTCTTGCCGGATCACCCGGCCTTCTATCAGCTTCAAGAACCGGTATCTTTTTGCCGGTTACTTTTTTAGCCAACTCAACCACCTCTCGAACCGAATATCCCTGGTTGTTTCCCAGGTTATAAAAAGCACTCTCCCCGCCTGATAAAAGCGCTTTTAGTGCCAGTAAATGCGCCTGGGTTAAATCACTGACATGGATATAATCTCTGATACATGTTCCATCAGGTGTGGGATAATCTGTCCCGAATATGCTGATATCCTCCCGTTCACCGGTTGCAACCTTTAAAACCAGAGGAATAAGGTGGGTTTCTTTAGTGTGTCTTTCTCCGATTGTGCCGGATTCATCAGCACCCGAAGCATTAAAATATCTCAGACTGATATATTTTAACCCGTAAGACGAATCGCAATCATGAAGCATCCTTTCGACAGCGATTTTAGTTGCGCCATATGGGTTTGTGGGATTACAAGGATGATTTTCCGTTATCGGAATTTCCACCGGTTCTCCATAAACCGCAGCAGTGGAAGAAAAAATAAACCGCTTAACATCATGCCGGATCATTGCACTCAACAGCGCCGTCGTTGCGGCCAGATTGTTACGATAGTATTTCAGGGGATTTTCCACGGATTCACCAACAATTGAAAATGCAGCAAAATGCATGACCGCGGAAATGCTGTGTGATGAAAATAATCGGTCGAGTATCTCTTTATCACCAAGGTCGCCTTCCACAAATGTTCCCCCGGGCAAAAGGTCGCGATGCCCTGTGGAAAGATCGTCTAAAGTAATCACATCATACCCCGCATCAAGCAGATCTTTTACCATGTGAGAGCCTATATATCCTGAACCGCCCACAACCAGAATTGCTTCGTTTTTCATTGATTTCGACTCCGTATTTATCAATGCATGTATTTACAATCTCGATTGAGCGAAAGTTGAGGATGCTCCAGATTCAAGGCATCAAGGGTGAAGCGGTAGTCATCTACTGCGAACCCTTGATAACGAAGGAGATGGAGTATCATCGGCTTTCACTCAATTGAGATTATGAATAATGTGTCTTCATCCAGACCTGATATTCCCCGCTTTTAACCCGTTCTACCCATTTTTGATTTTCCATATACCATTTTATGGTATCACGAATTCCGGTTTCAAGGGAGGCTTCCGGGAACCAGCTCAACTCCCGACTCAATTTGCCAAAATCGATGGCATATCTGCGGTCGTGACCGGGTCTATCTTTAACAAAAGTAATCAAATCCCTTCGGCTCCGGTTATCGGGTAATTTGTTCATCTCATCCAAAATATCACAAATCATTTCCACGAGCTTAATGTTCTCCATTTCGCTGTTGCCGCCAATATTGTAGATTTCTCCGTTTTGCCCCTGTTTCATAATTTTCCAGATGGCAGTGCAGTGATCTCTAACATAGAGCCAGTCCCGGACATTTCCACCGTCTCCGTAAACCGGCAGAGATTTTCCTTCCATGGCATTGAGAATTATCAGCGGAACAAGCTTTTCCGGAAACTGGTACGGACCGTAATTATTTGAACAATTGGATATGGTCATCGGCAGGTCGTAGGTCTTATGGTATGCACGCACCAGGTGATCCGAAGATGCCTTGGAAGCAGAATACGGGCTGTTGGGTTTATACGGCGTTGTTTCCGTAAAATACCCCTCCCTGCCCAGGCTGCCGTAGACCTCGTCTGTACTGATATGGTGAAAGCGTATCATGTGATCGAGCCGTGATCTTGCCGACTCCAGCAAATTAAATGTTCCGACAATGTTGGTCTGTATAAAAGCGTCCGGTTTTACAATAGATCTGTCTACATGAGATTCAGCGGCAAAATGACATACACTGTCGATTTGATAATCTGCGAATATTTTCGCCATCCAGGTTCCATCGCATATGTCGGCCTGGATAAAAATATATTGTTCTGGATCATCTATTTCCATGTCAGCCAGATTTTCCGGATTTCCGGCGTAAGTCAGATTATCAACATTTATAATACGGCCGGCATAATCGGATTCATTTAACAGGTATTGGATAAAATTTGCACCGATAAACCCGCATCCGCCTGTGACCAGCATGTTTTTCATAAACTTACGTTTCCTTTTCTATTTCTTTTAATAAAACCTCACGAAAATTTAAAACAAATTTGTCAACATCAGATTTCCAGTTGGCCATGATATTCATTCCTTTCTCCTTAAGATTCCGGTTTTCAAGAATTGAATTCATGGGCCTTGCGGTGGGCGTCGGATATTCTTCAGTTGTGCAAGGAATTGTTCTATGAGGAACATCCATTTTTTTAAGAAAATAAACGGCAAATTCATACCATGTACAATATCCTTCTGCAGCTGCATGAAAGATCCCCCGACAATTCGTCTCAATAAGTCTTTCAATTTGCAGTGCCAGCCGATAAGTCCAGGTCGGTGAACCGAACTGATCATTCACCACTTTTATTTTATTATCGGAACTTCTAAGTGATAGTTTTAGCATTGTTTTGAGAAAATTGCGACCGCTGATACCATACAGCCATGCTGTTCTGAGAATGGCATACTGATCGGTTGTCCGCTTTATTGCCTCTTCACCTTCGAGTTTAGTAATCCCATAATAAGAAATCGGGTTTGGCACATCCGTTTCCACATACGGTTCCGGCACCTTTTTCCGACCGTCAAAAACATAGTCGGTTGAAATATGAATCAGACGGCCGCCATGTTTGTCCACGCATTTTGCAAGATTTTCAGCACCCGTGACATTCGCCTTCCAGGCCAACTCTTTTTCGATTTCACAATCATCGACCCGGGTATATGCGGCACAATTAACTATTATGTTCGGCGTAAATTGTTGGACCAATAATTCTATGTCCGGCAGTTTAGTGATATCCACCTCGTCTATATCGACACCCAAAACTTCATGGGTTTCACCAAGAATTCTGGCGCAGTCAGCTCCGAGCTGTCCTTTATCACCGGTTATCATAATTTTCATTTTCATTTTTCTTCCATAGACTTCACGCTTCAATCTTTATCAGATCCTCCCAAAAAAGGAAGGAAAAAATCTCGCTCAATTAGGATCTTAATTGCGAATTTTATGCTTTTTGTGGCAAAAAATATCTAAGCTTACCAAGTGTGAAGTGACTAAAGTGAACTAAAATGACTAAAGTTGTGGAATTCCGTCAATTTAATATAAACAGCCGGAGCGTAGCGACTCCTTAACTTTAGATCACTTCAAACTTTAGATCACTTGTAACTTCTCCGGCTTGTCCGGGTTAGGATCTTTATAAAACAATTTGACTCCCTTTTATAGATTGAATTAAGGTGATCACCATGGCTTCGTTGGATATTTTTGTGGATCAATATATAAATTATCTGGTTTTCGAAAAAGGGCTTTCGGAAAAAACCATTGAATCGTACAGCAGTGATTTATCCAAATATCTCGATTTTCTCAAACAAAAGGGGGTCAAAAACATCACTCAGGCCGATACCCCCCTGATATTAAAACACCTGATCGCATTGAGAGAATCCGGTTTGGGATCAAAATCATGTGCAAGACACCTCATCACTTTAAGGGGATTCTACAGATTCCTTGTCCAAGATAAAATTCTCGAGTTTG
The DNA here is from genome assembly GCA_937998305.1 of uncultured Desulfobacterales bacterium. GTDB lineage: Bacteria > Desulfobacterota > Desulfobacteria > Desulfobacterales > UBA11574 > UBA11574. The sequence continues at coordinate 18,247 of CALLDL010000141.1, forward strand.
ATCCCGCCAAACTCATCGATCTTCCCAAAAGCGGTCTTAAACTTCCGGACGTGCTTTCCGTTTCAGAGGTTAACCTTCTTTTAAACATTCCAGATATTAACAAACCTTTGGGAAAAAGAAATTCCGCCATGCTCGAACTCCTTTACGCCGCCGGCCTAAGGGTTTCAGAGCTGGTTAACCTTAAATTTCTTGATGTAAATCTTGAAGCCTGTTTTGTCCGGGTTTTGGGAAAAGGATCAAAAGAAAGGATCGTACCTTTTGGTCTCTATGCAAAAAATAAAATTGACGACTACATTAATAATTCCAGGCCATTGCTTTTAAAAAATCGTATTAGTAAATATCTTTTTGTTGCAAGAGCTGGAAAGCCGATGACCCGCCAGGGTTTCTGGAAGCTTTTAAAAGTGTATGTAAAACAGGCTGGAATCAAAAAAAAAGTCACGCCGCACAGTTTGCGGCACTCTTTTGCCAGCCACCTCCTTGAAGGCGGTGCCGATTTGAGAACCGTTCAGGTGATGCTTGGCCATGTTGATATTTCTTCCACCCAGATTTATACCCACGTTGCTCGTGACCATCTCAGACAGATTCATGAAAAATACCATCCAAGAGGTTGATTCCATAATATTTTTGGTTCTTCTCCAATTTAGTTGGAGAAGAGGGTACAAGGATTCCAGGGGTCAAGGATTCTAGTGTTTGTTTTCTAAAGACTTTATCAGCGCCTTTAACATTCTTTCGATTTCTTCGATGTCTTTTTTTAAGTGTACCCAATTCTCTTTTATCAATAAAACCTAAATCTTTAGCTAACAATATATAGGTTGCTTTCTTTGAATATTTTTTTGCTTTTCGCTTGAATCCTTGGACCCTCGACCCCTTGGATCCTTCATTGGTTTTTAAAGCATTTCACTCGAACCCTTGAATCCTTGACCCCTTGTACCCTTTGGGATCACACCTACTCAATTGGAGATGACCCATTTATTTTACCCTAATTAACTGAGGGGTCGGGGAGTTTATAGAAACGCCCATCTGCCCGTAACTTATTAATATTTATAGAAAAAAATAGCACCAGACATAAGCTTTTGTATTTGTTATGAATAATCTCAACAATATCAACAAAAAAGGAGATTATTCATGACTAGAAAATCGAACAAGATTTCAACCCATTGGATTCGTGAAACGCGCGATGATTTTAGAGCCTTTTTGGATGAAACCGATTTTCCTGATCCTGAACGCCTCGGAGAACGTGGCCCTGCTTTCAA
>CALLDL010000142.1 GCA_937998305.1 uncultured Desulfobacterales bacterium
TTGGTTTAGGACCTTCCTTTGCCACGGATGAGCCGGAAATTGAATCGGAAAGAGATGGAGATACGAGACGATTTTTGATTTATTGGATGTTAGAGTTAGCCATTGGCCTGCCGGATTATCCTCGTGTCGCTTTAATTACACGCATTCATCATCGCTCCGACGCCTTTGGCTTGATTTCAAATGGAGGCGGTTCAAACGCTTTCGCGCTTGGCCTAAAATGGCGATTTTAGACCACTAAAATATGATTAAGATTTCGATATGAAATCTTCACTTCGAAACCTTGAATATCTGCTATATATCCGTCATTTTGAAAGTGGATTCAAAAGTTGTGATATCGTTTTTAAATAGGGCAATTCCTTTTTCGAGAGCTCGCCTTTTTGCATTTCTGTAACAAATACGATATATGTAATCGAAATTGAGATGCTTGAACCTGTGATTATGGCAAGAAATCACTATTTATACTAAAGTAATAATACAGATCAGAAACAGGCGGTAATATGATAAAGTGTGATAGGTGTAATATTAACATTGTAAAGGGTGAGGAAAGAGATCTCAATTCCAGAATTTTATGTGAGGATTGTTACATCGACGCCGTTTTGCCTCCTGTTCGTAAAATGTATTATGAGAACGATTCCTCAGAATTTACGAGGAGGCTGAAAGACTCATATATAGCATGCCCGCAGAAATTTCATTAAATTCGTGTGATATCATATTTCAATAAGGGCAGATCCATTTTACAGGGTTTGCCTGTTTGATTTTTTGTGGGTTTTGGGATACATATTTTGAAAAATTCAGTGTCTGGTTGCTCATATGGCATCCACAAAAACCTAAAGACTTGAATCTATTTTTTACACTGGCGTTGGAAATCTGCACTTGCTAACATGACAAACGTATCCAATCATTGGCAACTTGGAGGATAAAAACTCATGGACGCACCAAGAATCCCGGATGAATTTGAACTATTTGAGAACATCTACAAATATCGCAGTAATATTCGGCATCTTGAAAGAGAGTATCTTGACCTTCGGATTTGCTTGCGTGATGCTGAAGCTGACCTTAGGTCGGACTCGAAAAACCGTGAACTGAAGGAAAAAATAGACTATTTGAAAGGACGACTGAAAGATCTCGAAGATCGGTATCCTTGGATTTCTTCTGGCAGACCATCGGAGATACTCTTTATCAATCAAGCTGGAGGAATTTAGAACTACATAGCACGCATGGTGAGCTTTTGGTTTTATGATATATGTAATCAGCACGAATCGACTACGAGTTGTGTTTATGGCAAGAAATCACAACTTTTGAATCATACCAAATTTGAGTCTGATGGTATGATATCACAGGTTTCTTGTGGGCTTTGATAATCTCAATGTATCACAACTTGACACCTTCCAAACAAATGACAATATTCTCAATATACCTGCAAGTAGTTTATATTTGGATTTCTATCAGTAATTGCATTTTAAGACACATCACATTACGAAGGTGATGATTTATAGACACGTATAATCAATGGCAGTTAAAACAATAGCAAGATGAGAAAGGACTTAGACAAATGAAACAAACAATCGTAAGTTTGATGCTAATCGCCCTGCTGACACCGGTAATAGGATTTGCTCAACAAATCCCTGATATCCCTAAGGTCGAATACCGTGGCGGTATCTATTATCTGGTGCTTGACGGTAAAACACCATACGCTCGTGGTTATCAGCATGGGAAAGCATTATCCTTCCCCATCAACCTTGCATTACGCAATTTTAGGGAGTGGCTTAGAGTAAACGCAAATATCAAGAATCCGGGAAAGATGATCCAGGAATTTGCTCGCAATACTAATTATATCCAATCGGTCAAGACGGCATTGCCGGGACTGTACGAGGAGATGCAGGGGATCTCAGAAGGGTCTGGTGTCGATTTCAATGAGCTTTTCGTTTATCAGAGCTTTGACGAACTGTTCTTATTCCTTATGAAATCAGGCTCATTGGATCAAGCGGATGGCCACTGTACCACCACAGGCGTCTACGGACGAGAAGGTAAACCGAACTTTGTTACCCACAATAACGACATTCCTACATATCACGAAGGAGTCGGAACGGTTTTGCATATTAAATACCCCGATTCGGACTTGGAAATTCTTCAGGCTACGTTCGCTGGACAGATCGGCCAGAATGGTGTCAACAATCGAGGCGTGGCAGTTGGAATCAACACCCTCGCTGACCTGCCAGTAAGTGATGGCGGAATTCCGGTATCTTTCAATGTACGAAAGATTCTCGAGTTAAATGACAGACACGAGGCGATTGCATATCTTAAGTCAAACAAGTTCGGTACCGCGATGAATTATACAATCGGTGATCGTGAAAAGGTTGTCTCAGTGGAGACCTGGGAAAATAACGCGGTTGTTCTTGATAATTATCCTGACAAAGTTGTGGCACATACCAACCATACCCTTCAAAAGAATGCGCCGGTGACATTCAAGATGGACGCAAGTTCAGGTGGAGGATCTTATGGATTCACCCACCAGCGGCTCAAACTTGCTATAGACACCTTGTCCGCAACTCCTGACACTGTGACGTTCGAAGATATATCAAAACTGAAGAGTACACGCCCAATCCTGGTCAATCCTGGAAAACCAACGGGACGTACGCTAATGAGCATGATCGCAGTGATACCTCAGAAGGGAAACCCAGTGCTATACAACACACCTGACTCACCCAATTGGTTTGAGTACGTAAAGTTTGAGTTCTAAACTCCATTCTAAGAGACCACGAACCAGGGTACTACATTGATCAAATGTAGTTGCGGGCCTAACAAGCAGTTCAAGACCGGCCTGAAAAAACTCATCTTTTTTCAGGTGGCGTAGGTTTTTGTCATCAAACTGTGATATCCAACGTAACACAAGTTTTGACAAGACCGTATTTTGTAAGATACTCTCAATGTATCAAAAGTTTCAAGATTGTATACCTGACTACAATATATGGATCATATAATATCACAACTTTCGCCTGTACTGAGATAATCTCAATTTATCACCAGTTCAGCCATGACAAGATTCACCACAACACCCTAAATCTTTATAGTAATTATTGACAATTTGAGTTTCCGGTCAAATTATGATTATTACAAAATCTGACCGCGGCCGACGGCAGTTACTGCACATCCCTGCGGCAACCTTATGCTACTGAATTTGAGAACAAACACACTGATTATCAACCCAAAATAATTCTGGTTAGTGAAATTTATTATCAAAAAGAAGAACACGCGGGAAAGGAGTATCAATCATGAAGATCAATCGTTTTCCCATTTTAATGATTATGTTTATCTTGGCATTGGCCTTAGCGAATCCAGTACAGGCTGACAAGTTCACCGACACCATCGGGGTCTATAAGAAGTCTGAAACGGTGCAGCCCTTTTTTAAAAGCGCCTACGGCTATGCCGTTTTCCCGACAGTCGGTAAAGGTGGTATAGGCATCGGCGGCGCCTACGGTAAAGGTCAGGTATACCGGGGTGGCAAGGTCACCGGCGAAACCTCTCTGATAAAAGTGACCATCGGGTTCCAGTTAGGCGGCCAGGCCTTCAGTGAAATGATATTTTTTAAAGACAAACGAGCCTACGACGATTTTACCAGCGGGAATTTTGAATTTGACGCCTCTGCCTCCGCTGTTGCAATCACCGCCGGTGCACAGGCAAAGGCCGGAACCGAAGGTTCAACCGCCAGCGCAAGCACTGGCCCCGCCACCGGCAAACAGGCCGGATCGAGCTATCGGAAGGGAATGGCCATTTTTGTACACATCAAAGGCGGATTAATGTATGAGGCTGCCATTGGCGGGCAAAAGTTCAGCTTTAAGGCTAAGTAATAGCAAACATGTCATTTGGGCGTTAGAACATCCGGTATGAGGTCTCATTATAAACAATAGCTGTTATGTTTGGTATAGAAGAAAGATGGTGTGCAATTCGAGCGAATGATTGATTACAGAGTCGGGTAGACCGGAGGAATTTCACCTCTTGGCCCTCATAGATCCGCACGTGAACCTCTTTATTCATATGCCTCCTGTCGGCCATGTTCTTGACGCATCTCAGCATTAAGGTTACGCAGAAAGAATTTAAGACAGCGAATTACTCGACCTCACGAACAAAAAGTGTTATTGCATAGTTCCAGCCCACCTGTTACCGATGTGATCTTAATGCAAAGATCGTCATCCTCTACTTCAAAAGAAGCATAGTCCCCAACTGCTGTGCCGTCTTTATACGTTTTGATTGAGTATATATACACCTAAATTTCAATATAATTCAAAATCTTGAAATATATTTATGATATACAATCTAATAAATCACAGAGGAGCAAAATTATGAGCCTGTTAACCGTAGATCAAGAAAAATGTCAACGTGATGGTATTTGTGCTGAAGTTTGCCCTGTGAGCATCATCGAATTTAAAGACAAAGATGCTTTCCCAACCCTTGTCGATGGCGGAAACAAACTGTGTATCAGATGCGGACATTGTGTGGCTGTTTGTCCACACAGCGCCATGTCTCACGCAATTATGAAACCCGAAGAGTGCCAATCAGTAAATGAGGACTGGTTATTTGGCCCGGAACAAGTCGAGCACTTTTTACGCTATCGAAGGTCTATTAGGAATTACAAAAATAAGCAGGTTGAGCGAGAGGTTCTGACAAAATTAATTAATGTAGCACGATTTGCCCCCTCCGGGCATAACTTCCAACCTGTCAAATGGCTGGTTATATATGAAAAGGATGAGGTCCAACGAATGACTGAAATTGTTATCGATTGGATGCGCCATTTAATTAAAGAAGATTCCCCACTCGTTGCCGCTATGCACCTGAATCGAGTCGTTTCTTTTTGGGAAGGAGGAAATGACCCAATATGTAGAAATGCTCCACATGTTATCGTTACCCATGCTCATAAAGATGATGGAACGGCTCCGGCTGCCTGCACTATTGCCATGACATACTTAGAGCTGGCTGCTTCGTCTTTTGACCTTGGAGCGTGTTGGGCTGGTTATTTTAATGCAGCAGCGATCTTCTGGCCGCCATTGCAACAAGAACTGGGGTTCCCTGAAGGAAATGTTAACTTCGGAGCAATGATGGTGGGTTATCCAAAATTCAAATATCAAAGAATGCCGCTCAGAAATGATGTAGAGATAATGTGGCGATAAATTTTTCCACTCTATACTTGAATTGACAAAATCGTAAGGCAGGTCAATATATTGTTTGACAGTTCAATTTTCGGAGTATGATATCACAACCAAGTGAAACATTATCAAAATTGTGGATACATAGCACTAACATGCAATCTGGATTCGTTATGGCTTCGTTGGAGTGAGCTGCAATTTTTAGCGCATCAAAAATACCAATAGATCGATGTTGTATCACTACGTCAGTCCTGGCGATCTGAATGTTGATATCACTATGTCGCCTGTTTTATCCGCATTAATTAATTTGAAAAAGCGATGCGAGACGATATGTTGGAGCTATTCAATCTTTTTCTGCAAACAACCTTACTCTGGTATTGTACATAAATAATTTCAAGATTCAGGAGCCATTTCCACATCATGCTGTAGAACACGGTAAGTCTGAATGGGATAGTGGAACCCTTTAACCTCAATGGTGCCGACTTCCTCGCAAGGTATCTCATCATTAACCAAGGCCCACGAAGTATGCGATAGATATATCTCACC
>CALLDL010000143.1 GCA_937998305.1 uncultured Desulfobacterales bacterium
TGTACTACTAGACCGGAAGGACATACCACGATCCCCTCGTTTTTGGCGTCGTGCATTCTTTCACCATAAGATGATGCAGCATTCCTACTTCTGGTTTTTTCTGAATTACAACCTCGACTATGTTCTGCCTAAGGAAAACCAATACCGACGATTAAGACTAGCGTCGATCCTCCAAGAAAGGCTCCATAGATTTGTACTGGTTTCATGTGGTTCCTCTCCGCTTGATATAGCTCCTTTATCCATCTGCTTTTACACGCAAAAATCGTTGGAAATGATTCAGGTGAAAAATTAAGGACTGATTATTAATTAAATAAAGATTTTTACAGATTTTGCATATTATTGCGAAATAACTCAGGTGGTTATATGTTATACTGTTATAGTGATTGACGGAATGTGAAGATGGGCCAAGGCAATGTGCTTGATTAATGCCACCTTGTCATGATCGGAAACCCATTAAATTGACATATATCAAATTGGAACTGTAAATATCAAGCAAGGATCATTTTTCAGATATCGTTTTCGTATCTTGATGCAGTAATTTAGGGCGACACATCAAGAGTAGACCCTGGGAATCGGGGTTTTCAAAGCCTGAGATACCTTGCAAGTATCTATTTTCACATGAAATTGAGATACGGCATAGAGGTATCACAAAAATGATGCCCATTGATTTTTTATGACAACTTGCCATAAAATCATTTTTTTTCATACCAAATTGTTGTGATATATTCAATTCTGGGTGGGTAGGCGATTATGTGATATCCATTCCTTATCGTGAAATGTGAAGATGTCAGATTTGGTCAAACCTACAATTTGATAGCTGCAAGAATAAATCTTTATCAATGCAAAATAAGTGTTTTCAATTAAAGCTCCCCGACCCCTCAATTATTTAAGGCGTAATAACGCTCCGCATTTATCCTGTAGCGCAACATCGAGGCGTGGTTTACAGCGGGTCAACGCCTGGCCGACTTCATTGACGGCTTTTTGGGGTGTGTTGTTTGTTTCACTGAGATGAGCCAACATGACATGTTTTAGACCGTCATGTTGGATTTCATTTAAGAGGTTTTTTGATTCCGTGTTGGACAGGTGGCCGATTCTGCTTTTTACACGTTGCTTGACGGGCCACGGATAGGGTCCATTGATCAGCATCTTTTCATCGTGGTTGGCCTCAAGGATCAATAGGGTGCACCTTTTCAGATGCTCTTTGACCATGGAGGTTGCAATGCCAAGATCGGTGGCAATTCCGATTTTTGTTCCGTTCTGACTGACCGTAAACCCGCATGCATCTTTGGCATCATGGGATATGGAAAAGGGATGGATGGACAGGTCATTGATGGTGAACATTGATCCACACTCAAAATTTTTAGAATCGTAGAGGTTTCCGAGCTGGGAGACGGCGGCTTTTCGTGTTTTTGAGTTGATATAGACCGGGAGCTTGTAACGGCGCGAAAGAACACCGACTCCCTGGATGTGGTCGGAATGCTCATGAGATACTAGGATTCCGTCAAGACTTTTCGGGTCAAGCCCTCTTGATTTCAGCCGGCGTTCGATTTCGATTCCGGAAAGGCCGGCATCAATCAGCAATGACGTATCGCCGCTGGAAAGAAAAGTGGCATTCCCCTTGCTCCCGCTGGCCAGAATACATACGGCAAGATTGTAATCGGGCTTAACTATAAACTGTTCTGAAGCAAGATTATCTTTCATCTTAACGCCCTGTATGTCCGAATCCACCGCTGTTCCTGCCGGTTTCATCGAGTTGCTCCACAACTTTCAGTTTCGCCTGATAGACCCGTTTAATGACCATCTGTGCAATCCTGTCACCGCGTTTAACCGTATATTTTTTCCCCCCAAGATTTATAAGCCCAATTTTTACTTCTCCCCGATAATCGGCATCTATGGTTCCCGGGGAATTAATAATTCCTATACCATGGTTCACGGCTAATCCGCTCCTGGGACGAATTTGTATTTCAAATCCTTCGGGAATGGCCACGGCAAAACCGGTAGGTATCAGCGCAACGACACCTTTTTCCAGTACAAGGTCTTTTTCAATGGCGGCACATATGTCCATCCCGGCAGCCTTGGGTGTCATATAACGGGGCAGGGGGACATTTGCATCCGACTCTGGTCGTAGACGTAGAAATTTTATCAATGGGGGAAGGTCCATAAGTTACTGAGGCAGAATATCATCAAATACATGTTTATCGGTGACAGGCCCTAACAGGGTCAGTGCAAAACGATTGTTTTGAAAAAGGCTTTCAGCAAGTTCTATAATGTCATCTTCGGTGACGGCTTCAACGTTGTTTATAATTTCTTCCAAGGGGATGTAACGTCCGAAGTGCGTCTCATTTTGTGCCACTCGAACCATCTGATTGTCATTACTTTCCGAGGCAAGCATAAGGTTGCCTTTTGTAAATTCTTTGGCATAACGCAGTTCGTTTGAATCGACTCGCATTTCTCTGATTTTGGAGATTTCTTTTAGAATGAGTTGTATGGATTTTTGCATATTTTCATGAGATACGCCTGCATAGGCGCCAAACATCCCTGTATCGACAAAGGATGACGCATAGGAGTAAACCGAGTAGGCAAGCCCTCTTTTTTCACGGACTTCCTGAAACAGCCTTGAACTCATGTTGCCTCCCAAAATGGTATTCATCAGTGAAAATGTGTATCGTCGCGGGTCGGTTATTGACATTCCTTTGGTTCCCAAACAGATATGAACTTGCCCTAAATCTTTGTGGTGAATGTCCACCTTGCAGTGTTCATCAGGTGTAATTCTCTCAGAAAAATCATTGCTCGGTTGAATCGATTCGAATACCGGGCTGGCAATATCCATGAAGTGGTTGTGTTCCAGGTTGCCTGCTGCTGAAACAACAATGCGTTCAGGCTGATAAAAGCGATGGAAGAACTTTTTAATGGCGTCTGAATTAAAACTTTTTATGTTTTCACGACTGCCGAGAACAGAGCGACCCAGAGAACTTTTACCCCAGAAATTCATTCCTGAAAGGATGTGAATATATTCATCCGGGTTGTCTTCCGCCATTCCGATTTCCTGGAGAATCACCGCACGTTCATTTTCGATTTCTTTATCATCAAACACAGAGTTTAAGAAGACATCCGATAGAATATCGACCATGGTGTCCAGGTGGGTGTCCATCACTTTTGCATGGTAGCATGTATTTTCAGTACTTGTAAAAGCGTTTGTATGTCCGCCGATGGCATCGAATTCCTTGGCGATCTGAAAGGCCGTTCTTTTTTCAGTTCCTTTAAAGATCATGTGTTCAATAAAATGGGAGAGACCGCTTTCAGAAAGAGATTCGTCACGGGCGCCGACATTGACCCATACCCCCATGGATACGGAACGAAGATGCGTCATTTTTCTGGTGATAACCTTGATGCCGTTTGCAAGGATGGTTTTGTTTACGCTATGGTCCATTTTTTTTGTTTATCCTTCTTCCTCCAGCGCCGCTTTGTAACTCAAGCGAATTTTACCATCTCTGCTAATTTCAAGGACTTTGACTTTAATCTGATCTCCTTCCTTAACGACATCCGTCACCTTATTTACACGGTGTGCGGCAAGTTGTGAAATATGCACAAGACCGTCTACGTTGGGAAGTATTTGGACAAAGGCGCCGAAGTCCATGATCTTTACGACGGTTCCTTCGTAAATTTTGCCGACTTCAGGTTCAACGATAATTTCTTTGACCATATTTAAAGCAGCGTCACCTTCTTCTTTGGAGACAGCAGCGATTTTGACGATACCCAAATCATCTATTTCGATTCTTGTGTTGGTCTCAGCTTGAATCGCTCTGATGACTTTACCACCTGGACCGATGATTTCACGGATTTTATCCGGATTAATCTTGAGGGTGATTATTTTGGGCGCATAAGGGGAGATTTGCTTGCGAGGTTCCTTAATGGCCTCTATCATTTTTTCAAGGATAAAAAGCCGGCCGACACGGGCCTGCTCCAGTGCCTTTTCCATGATATCCCTGGAAAGTTCATGAATCTTGATATCCATCTGAAGCGCGGTGATGCCGTCCTTTGTCCCGGCAACTTTAAAGTCCATGTCGCCTGTATGATCCTCATCCCCGAGTATATCGGAAAGGATCACGACATCGTCTTCTTCCTTTACAAGTCCCATAGCAATACCTGAAACCGGGGCTTTAATGGGAACACCGCCGTCCATAAGTGCCAGGATGCCCGAACACACGGTGCCCATGGATGAAGAGCCGTTGGATTCCAAAACCTCCGAGACAATCCGGATGGTATAATCGAATTCTTCCTTAGAAGGTAGAACTTTCTCAATGGCTCTTGTTGACAGTCCGCCATGGCCAATATCTCTCCGGCTCGGTCCACCCATACGTCTGACTTCTCCCACCGAATAGGGTGGGAAATTGTAATGGAGCATAAAGGGTCTCTGTTCTTCTCCGATCAATGTTTCCACCCGCTGCTCGTCCTGACCCGATCCAAGGGTCATCACGCCGAGCACCTGGGTTTCTCCCCGTGTAAAGAGGGCGCTGCCGTGAGGTCTGGGCAATACGTCAATGTCGCAAGTAATGGTCCTTATTTCATCAAATTTTCTGTTGTCAATACGGCGTCTTTCTTTGAGGATGATGTTTCGGCTAATTTTTTTCAGTGTGTCATTAAATATGCCGTTTACTTCGCCCTTTTGGTCTGCGTAGGCTTCTCCCAGTTCTTCGAATAACTCCGATTTTAAATTGCGAAAGGCAGCAGTGCGGTTATTTTTTTCGGGTATCGCCAGGGCGTCATATATCTTTGAAGATATTTTGGATTCAATGGTTTCAGCAAGCGCCTCATCTCTTTGGGGCGGTATGAAGATTCGTTTTGGTACACCGTTGATTTCTTTAAGTTTCAGCTGCATATCTATAATCGGTTGCATGGACTTATGGCCGAAAAAAATGGCTTCCAGCATATCCGATTCACTGACAATATTGCCGCTTCCTTCTACCATCACAACACCGGTTTTTGATCCGGCGACAATAATGTTGATGTCAGAATTCTCATATTCGTCGACGGTCGGATTGATTATAAATTGACCGTCTATTCGTCCCACACGGACACATGCAATGGGCCCTTCAAATGGAATATCTGATATTTCAAGGGCAGCAGATGCCCCAATCATTGCAAGCGTGTCGGGGTCGTTTTCCTTGTCCATGGACAGCACTGTTGCAATAACTTGAGTTTCAAATCGATATCCTTTGGGAAAGAGTGGTCGAATGGGGCGATCGATAATTCGGGCTGTCAGGGTTTCCTTTTCGCTGGGTCTGCCGATTTCACGCCTGAAATAATTCCCGGGTATTCGGCCCGCTGCATAACCCTTTTCCTGATACTCAACGGTCAACGGCAAAAAATCAATCGGCCGTATTTCATGAGATGATACAGCAGCCACAAGTACGATGGTGTCCCCATATTGAACCACAACTGAACCGGAGGCCTGTTTGGCATGTTTGCCGCTTTCGATACTCAGAGTTTTTCCTCTGATTTCTGTTTTTAATAAAGTTTCCATATCTGTCTCCTAATCTGTCTCCTAAAAGCCAAGCAGCTTCAAAACCGTGTTTGTACCCCAACTTGAAGATCTTTTTTCGTGGGAATAAAAAACATCAAAATGTATCGCACGGATTTCTCATGGGTTCGATGGGTCCAATTGAAAGGCCTCGTATATTTCTTCGTTAAAATTGATGTTCGTTCAATTGCTGATGGCAAAATTGATAAAACTTGTGACCTAATGAAAGTAAAGTTTTTGATGTTATCCTATACTCGATCGAACAATACGGGCATCCACCAATCTGGAGACGGTGTTATTTATTTTCGAACAAGCCCCCCAATCATAAGTGTCATCTATCTTCGCAGGCCTAAGGTGTCGATGATTGTGCGATATCGTTTTACATCTTTGTTTTTAACGTAATTTAAAAGCCTGCGCCGTCTGCCCACAAGGATCAAAAGGCCTCTTCTTGAATGATGATCCTTTTTATGAATTTTTAAGTGCTCGGTTAAATAAGAAATACGGTGCGTTAAAAGGCCAACCTGTACTTCGGGAGAGCCGGTATCACTTTCATGAACTTTAAACTGTTCAATCAATTTCTGTTTGTCGTTTGATGTCAAGACCAATTTTTTTTGCCTCCTTTTATTAAAATATGCGTTATGACGAATTCATATGTTGAACACACAACAATAGTCATACCTGTTCTTGTCTTTGGTGTACTTTAGTACCGCCACAAGATCCTTGTCGGTATCGACGATTTTGATAAATCCTTCAAAAGCGTTTATTGTTTCAAACATAAAATCGTTTTTTGTTATGATATGACCATGCATTATTTTTTTAACCAAAACTTTGTCAGCAATATGTTCCGGAATATCCCTTAAGGCATTTGACATGCTGATGATTCGGTCGGATGATTTTTTAGAAAAAGTCAGATCTTCCAGTTCTTCTAATGTTACAGCATCCGCCATTGTAAATCCACTGCTTTCAATGCGCCTGAGTTCTTTAAGATGACCACCGCATCCTAAGGATGCGCCAATGTCTGCGCACAGCGTTCTAATATATGTTCCGGCAGAACAAAAGACCTCAAAACGTATTGTCGGCAGATGAATCTCAAGTATCTTAAGGGTTATTATGGAAACTTGTCTTGCCGGTTTCTGTACAGGTTTCTTGCTGCGTGCAAGTTTGTAAAGGGGAACCCCCTTATGTTTTAGGGCCGAATAAACGGGCGGCAACTGATTTATCGTTCCTTCAAACCTTCTAAATGTAGATTGTATTGTTTTTTTAGAAAATTTTACAGTATTACATATGTCCGTAACGGTCCCGGTTGAATCTTGTGTATCTGTTTCAACGCCAAGGTGAAGAACAGCCTCGTATTTTTTTTTCCCGTGCAGAAAAAATCTGGAAAGCTTTGTCGCGCGATTGATACAACATACAAGTACACCTGTTGCAAAGGGATCCAGTGTACCGGTGTGTCCTGCTTTTCTTGCTTTCAGCAATTCCTTAACCCGGGCCACCACTTTGGCGGAGGTTATACCCGGGGGTTTATCAACAACGATAATCCCGCTTAATTCTTGCCGTTCAAAATTTGGCATGTAATATTCAGGTTTTGAGTCATACCCTAATTGATCGCAAACAAAATTGGAAAATCTTTTTAGGGTTATATTTTATCAGCTATACTATAAATTCTTGATTTTATGTTAGAAAGTGTCGATTCGATACTAAATCCGGCAGCACTGGAGTGACCGCCACCACCAAACAAGGATGCGATGGCGGCAACGTCAACCGTCCCATCGGAACGGAGACTGACATGAAACCGGTTCGGCGTTCTTAATTTTTCTTTACCGTTATGGTGCTCCTGTATCAGCGCTGCGACTTCAACATCCTCAATACCTTTTGCGTAATTAATAAGGCCGTCAACATCTTCGGGCTGTGTATGTGTTTCATCAAACATCTCTTTGGTCAGTGTCATTATTGACAGTTTACCGTTTTTGGACAGTTCAATAGAGTCAAGGGCAAGATTCAGAAGTTTTATGCGACTCAGAGAATATGTGCCGTATACATGCTGGGCAATATTGTGAGGATCGACGCCAATTTCCACCATTTCCTGACAAATGGAAAAGGCTGCTCTGTTGGTATTTGAAAAGCGAAATGAACCTGTATCTGCTAAAATTCCGGTATATATTGAAGTGGCGATGGGTTTATTAAAGGGAAGTCCCATCTGTTTTATCAGCCGGTATACGATTTCGGCGGTGGCACATGCGGATGTGTCTATCAGTTGAAGATGACCAAAAAGCGTATTTGTAATATGATGGTCGATGTTAACAATTACCGGTATCTGTTGCACGGTCGAGACAGCCTTCCCAATCCGGCTCAAATCGCCACAATCAAGAATAACGGCCGTATCATAATTTAAACCGCCAATTTTCTTCACGGCACGATGAACTGCCGGAAGAAAGCGATATACCGCCGGAATGGGACTTTCACAATATAAGGTTATTTTTTTATTCAATGCCTCTAAAGACAGCCCCAGTGCGATCAGAGATCCGATTGCATCGCCGTCAGGGTGTGTATGAGTAGCAACTAAAATTTTGTTACTATTATTAAATTGTTGTATTATTGAATTCATCTTCTGATTTTACCGTCTTAATAATTTTATCAATGTGTGATCCGTAATCAAACGAGTCATCGTAAAAAAATCTAAGCTCCGGCATATAACGTAATCCCAACTGGGCGGCGAGTGTACGCTTTACATATCCTATCGCGCTCTTAAATCCTTCAATAGCCTCTTTTATACTTTCTTTACCACCGGATGTAACAAAATACACTCGTGCAAATTTTAAATCCCGTGACATCTTTACGCCCGTAATTGTAGCAGCTTCAAGACGGGGATCTTTGATTTTTTTAAGAAGTATATCCGACAACGCTTTCTGTATTTGACCGCTGACCCTGTCAGATCGTACAAACGGTTTCATATATTGATAATCTCCATTTCGCTGCCGATGATCTCAGCCAGATTCAGCTCGTCAACCAGATTGAAAATTTTGTCTATCTTGGAATTTATCACAGCTCGATTATTTCCAACCAAGGCAAATCCTATCATTGCGCGTTGGTATATATCGTTTGATCCTATTTCTGCAACCGAGACATTGAAATTGTTGCGCATCTGGCCGATGATCGATTTGACAATTTTTCTTTTGGCTTTCAAAGAATGACAATCATGCAGCCTGAATGTAACAATTCCTAAGCCGGTAACCATGATACTCTCACTTGACTAAAAAACACTCAGTTTAAGTTTAAAATATATTGCCATAAAATGTTCAAAGTTTACAAATTAAAAATTGACATCTTCGCAAATCCCGCTTCAGCGGGACTGCGTTGCGCCGCATTCCTCTATTCAAGTTCAGGTTTGATTTCTTCCACATAGTAGCATTCAATGATATCGCCGAGTTTGACATCATTATAATTTTTGATGCCAATTCCGCATTCATAACCGCTTTGGACCTCTTTGACATCGTCTTTGAAATGACGAAGAGAAGAAATCTTGCCCTCATAGGTCACAACCCAATCTCTAAGGATGCGTCCGAACTGTCCTCGTTCCATTTTGCCTTCGGTTACATAACAGCCCGCTATGGCACCGACTTTAGGGACATAAAACACGTCTCTCACTTCAGCTCTGCCAAGAGTCCGCTCTTCAAAAGTAGATGACATCATACCGACGATAGCATTTTTGACGTCTTTGATCACATTGTAAATAATATTATAGAAACGTATGTCGACATTTTCTTCATGGGCAAGCATTTGTATTTTAGAGCTGGGACGTACATTAAAGCCTAAAATGATTGCATTCGACACGGCAGCAAGAGAGATATCCGATTCATTCAAGGCCCCTGTTGCCGAATGGATGACACTGATCCTGACCTCCTCATTGGAAAGCTTGGTCAAAGCATCTGTGAGGGCTTCGATGGAACCATGCACATCGGCCTTTATAATGAGGTTCAGATCTTTAACTTCATTTTCCTGCATTTTTTCATAAAGTTTTTCAAGGCTTAACCTGCTGGTTTTAGCAAGTTCTTTTGACCGCTGTTTCTGAGTTCGATGCGAGCTGACCTGTTTAGCATCCTTCTCGTCCGCTAATGCAATCATTTCATCTCCTGCATTGGGCACACCGGAAAGACCGATGATTTCCACCGGGGTTGAGGGAGCTGCAAATGTTACATTTCGTCCCCTGTCGTTCAGTAATGCACGTACTTTACCATAGTGCACACCGCAGACCACTGGATCGTGAATTTTAAGGGTTCCTTCATTAACCAGGATCGTTGCCACAGGGCCTCTACCCGAATCCAGCTTGGCCTCAACGACGTGTCCTGCGGCTAATTTGTCCGGATTGGCTTTAAGTTCCAGCAGTTCAGCCTGCAAAAGGACCATTTCAAGCAAATCATCTATTCCTTGATTCTCTTTTGCAGAGACCTGTACAAAGATGGTATCGCCACCCCAGTCTTCAGACACAATTCCTACATCGGCAAGCTCTCGCTGAACGCGATCAGGGGCTGCATCCGGCTTGTCCATTTTGTTAATTGCTACGATAATAGGAACTTCTGCGGCCTTGGAGTGGTTTATCGCCTCGATGGTTTGAGGCATAACACCGTCATCAGCGGCAACGACAAGAATAACCAAATCGGTAATTTTAGCACCACGGGAACGCATTTCGGTAAAGGCTTCATGGCCCGGAGTATCCAAAAAGACGATCTGTCCTTTATTCGTTGTTACATTATAGGCGCCAATGTGTTGTGTAATACCCCCTGCTTCATTTTCCGTAACTTTGGTTTTCCTTATCACATCAAGAAGTGATGTTTTCCCATGATCGACATGCCCCATTATGGTTACCACCGGGGGTCTTGAAAGGAGTGTGTCCGGATCATCCTCTTGTACCTTTAAGACAGTCTCCTCCTCAAAGGAGGCTCTTTCAAGTTCATATTCAAATTCTGCGGCAACGAGAACGGCGGTATCAAAGTCTATCACTTGATTCACCGTTGCCATGACACCCAAGTCCATTAATTTCTTTATCATTTCACTGGCCTTTATCCCCATTCGTTTTGCTAGATCAGACAGGGCTATGGCGTCATCGATTTTTATTCTGCGTTTAATGGCTTTGGGTACGGTAATCAACGGCTTTTGTTTAGATATCGACGCTTTACCTTTAGCTGCCTTTCGTCCCTTTCGGGCTCGACGACCTTTGCCATAAAGATCCGCTCCCTCAACAACTTCCTTTTTCCGAAAGGAAATTTTCTTTTTGAAGAACTTTCTGTCCGTCACCCCTTCATCAGGTTTTTTCACCCATTTTTTCTTCTCTTTCTTCTTTTCTTTTGTAGGCTCATCTTTCGGAATCGCTTTGCTTTTTGGTTTGGTTGTAGGTTTCGCTTCGAATTTGGAAACAAGGTCTTTTTCGATCTCGGGCTCTTTTTTCTTGGGAGGAGGTGTTACGGGCAGTTTTATTATCTTTGCCGGCGTATCTTTTTTACGTTTTCTGGTTACTTTTTTGGGTTTTAATTTCTTTAGAGCAGCGGGTTTTTCAAGTTTTTTCACGACCGGTTTTTCGGTTTCAGGTTCTTCTTTGACAACTCCGGATTTTGCAATAATTTCATCAGGAGCTTCGACTTTTTTAACACTTTCTTTTTCTATACCTGCTGTTTCTTCAGCCACTATTTCAGGAACCTCTTTCTTTTCAGGGGGCAGTTCCTTGTCTTCAAGAATTTTTTCAGATGTTTGATCCTTAACTTCTATTTTTTCGGGACGCAATTCCGGTTCAGCACTTGTTTCAATTTTAACCGGTTTCTGTCGGACACGTTTTTTACGCCTTCTGATCAGTGTTGGCTTTATACGCGTTTCCTCAATTTCTTTTGCTGGCGAACCAAGGATCTTTTCTTTAATACGGGTTGAAGTTTCATCATCCAGAGAACTCATATGGCTTTTTACGTCAATATCCATATTCCGTATTTTCTCAAGAAGCATTTTATTGGTCATGTTAAGATCCCTGGCAAGTTCATATATTCTGATCTTTGCCATCCAATCCCCCCTAAAGTTGTTTATCTGTAGCCTGTTGTATGTGTTGGTGTTCTATTTTCTGACATTAATTGGGTTTTCATCTTCAAACAGAGTTTTTTTTCTTTCGATTTATTTGTCCGGATGATTATTTTGCTACTCAGCAGAATCTGCTTCTTTATCGCCCGATAATATCGTTTGTTTGGACACATCCTCATCGCTGCCGGTTTGGTCTTCAGAGGCTTTAGGAGAATCCGATACATCTGAAATCTCATGGTCCTCATCGCTGCCGGTTTGGTCTTCAGAGGCTTTGAGAGAATCCGATACATCTGAAATCTCATGGTCCTCATCGCTGCCGGTTTGGTCTTCAGAGGCTTTGGGAGAATCCGATACATCTGAAATCTCATGGTCCTCATCGCTACCGGTTTGGTTTTCAGAGGCTTTAAAAGAATCCGATACATCTGAAATTTCACTGTGCTCATCTTCTTTTTCCGGTATAGCTTCTTTGGATGTTTCATCGGCTTGATCCTTGCTTAATATATACTCCTTTCCAGCCTCAATAAGTTGGATGGCTTTTTCTTCAGTAATATCTCTTATTTGAGTTAGATCTTCTACAGAGGCTTCGCTAAGTTCATATGCAGAAAAAAAGCCTTTTTCATACAATGCATCCGCCAGACTGATCCCAAGATCCGGCAGTGATACAAGAGAATCATATCCGTCCTGCATGGCTTCGCTATATCGTGTTTCACTGATGACATCGAGGTGCCATTTGGTCAACTTTGAAGCCAGCCGTACATTCTGTCCTTTTTTCCCGATGGCTATTGAAAGAAATTCATCAGGAACGATGACTTCCATGGAACGATCCTCTTCGTCTATGATAACTCTTGAAATTTCCGCAGGTGAAAGTGCATTGCACACAAATCTTGCAGGATCAATATGATATGGAATAATATCTATTTTTTCACCTCTGAGTTCCTGTACAACGTTTTGTACACGACTGCCTTTCATTCCGACGCAAGCGCCAACGGGATCTATATCAGAATCATTTGAAGTTACTGCAAATTTTGCCCGTATGCCGGGTTCACGTGTGGCTCCGATAATGGTGACGATTCCCTCGTTTATTTCCGGCACCTCTGTTTTAAAAAGGGCGATTAAAAAGTCAGGATGCGTTCTGGAAAGAACAATTTGCGGACCGCGCGTGTCGTAAAGGACATCAATAATGTATGCTCTCATGCGATCGCCACGACGGTAGGATTCCCTTGGGATCTGTTCTCGAGTCGGAAGGATTCCTTCTGTATGTCCAAGATTAACAATAATATCGTTTCGATCAAAACGCTGAACGATTCCGTTGATGATTTCACCCTTTCGATCAATAAAGTTGGAATAGACGGCATCTCTTTCAGCATCTTTCATTTTCTGTATAATGACCTGCTTGGCAGACTGAGCAGCAATGCGCCCGAAGGTGGAAGTGTCCATTTTTGTCCCGAGGCTATCGCCGACTTCACATTCCGGATCCAGCTTTCGTCCCTCTTCCATGCTGATTTGCAGGTCAGGTTCTGTAACGACTTCGGCAACATCTTTAAACTGGAAGACCTCTATTTCGCCGGTCGATTCATTGTATTGAACTTCAATATCGACGCTGCTCCCAAATTTTTTCCTCGCAGCAGATTCTAAAGCCTCCTCAAGAGCCTTGATTAAAATCTCACGGTCTATGCCCTTGTCTCGACTCACCTGATCGACGACGCGCTTTATGTCTGATATAAACATCCGTTTTCTCCACTATTATTTATTCTGTCACTGAAAACTTGGTCTTCCCGCCTGGGCAGAGCCCCTCTGGGGCGGTGCCAGGATCAGAGTTCTTTGCTTTCAATCATGAAATATCCGGGTTAAGGATGTTGTTTGCAAGCCTGGCTGTTACAATTTCATGATACGGAATAGCCACTATTTGATCATCGATCGAAATTTTTACCACATCTTCTGATATGCCCAGCAGAACACCATTGATTTTCTTTTTACCGCCAACAGACGGAGTGGTTCTAATATTTACTCGGTTTCCTTTGAATCTATCAAAATCGCGCTTTTTCCCCAACGGCCGATTCTGTCCCGGCGATGAGACTTCCAGGTTATACGGCCCCGCATCTTCGAGATATACAGCTAACATGTCACTCGATTGACGACTGATATGTATGCAATCATCCAAGGTCACACCACCGGGTTTGTCGATATAAAGACGAAGTATTCTACCTCCGGCCTCACGTTGGCATTCCAGATGCACCAGTTCCATCCCCTCGGCCTCACACAGTGGATCTAGTAAATCTTTTGTTTGGGCAATCATTTTTTCCATATTATCCGGTAACAAATTTTTTTGTTTCCGGCATTTCTCTTTCGGTCTTTTATTGCCCTTTTTCCATTTTTCCATTTTCAATGGTCTTTCAATTCGCGCTCCATAAAAAAAACAAAAACGGGCTGTCGCCCGTTTCTTCTCATACAGGTAGATCTATTGGTGGATTGAAAAACTTTACCTGTTCATTTAATTACCCATGCGAGAAAAATTAAATCCAAATCACACCTACATTGCCAGAATCTAACTCAGCAACCTTTATCATGAAAAGGCGACCTTCAATGGAGCGGGCAACGAGATTTGAACTCGCGACTCCAAGCTTGGGAAGCTTGTACTCTACCACTGAGTTATGCCCGCCCGTTTATAAACACGAAACTATTACATAAGATATGCGTTGTCAATATTTTTCAATAATAATTTTAAAGGGAAAGATGGGAGACGGATCAGGTTAAAAGATCACGGATTTTTTGAAGTTCGGTGCAGATTTCTTGGAGGATGTCGGTAGGAGGATTTTCCCTTTGTCCAGCGGGCTTAGTTTTTAATCGTTGTTTGGCGCCCTCAATGGTGAATTTTTTTTCATATAAGAGATGCTTGATCCATATAATCAACTCTACATCTTTTTTCCTATACAATCTCTGACCCGAGGGGGTTCGTTTTGGATTTATCTTTTTAAACTCAGACTCCCAAAATCTTAGAACATATGCCGGTACGCCGACAATCGAGCTGACTTCTCCAACTTTGAAGTAAAGTTTGTCCGGTAATTCTTTTTGATAGGGTGTATTGTTCTGCATTTTAATGCTTTAACAAAAACTATTCGGCCGGCAAGGTTGCATAAAACGTTTTTATGAGCTGGTTTGTAATGGTTTTATGAATATGATTTACTCTGTTATCTTCCAAGGTTTCTTCTGAAGATCTATAGGTTATTCTAAAGGATACACTTTTTTTCCCTTTTGGAATCGGATCCCCGCCAAAAACATCAAACAGATGTAAATGTTCCACCAGTTTTTCTTTGAGCATTTCGACGGTTTCTATAATTTTATACGTTTCGATATCATTGTCAATAATAAGTGTGATGTCCCTTGATGTTGCCGGAAATTTTGGGATGGGGCGGGCGGATTTCGTGTCCGGAATCGATTGAATGAGTCGGTCGAAGTTAAGCTCAAAGATAAATGCCGTTTGCTTCAAATCGTAATTTCGAAGTACTTTAGGATGGACTTCTCCAACAAGACCTATCGGTTCATTTTCATCAAGGATTCGTGCCGTAAGTCCAGGTTTTGTATATAAACAGAATTCCGGCGGCATTCGCGTAAACGTGGTCTTTACAAGTCCGAGGTTTCTTAAGAGCTCTTCAAGCACACCTTTTATATCATAAAAATCACAATTGATCTCCTTTAAGGACCAGGCCGAATCGACCCTGGTTCCTGTCCAGAGCCCTGCCAGCATTTCAACTTCATCAGGCTGATTGTCCTCTTGGCCTGTGTGAAAAAAGACATGGCCGATCTCAAAAAGCTTAAGATTTTTATTTTGTACCGATATATTGAGCTTCATCGTTTCAAGAAGACCCGGGATGAGAGATGTTCGCATAACCGCCTGATCTACAGAGATCGGATTGAGGATATCCACCATCTTTCTTTTGGGATCATCTGGTGGAAGTTCGAGATGGTCGCATGACTGTTTGCTGATAAAACTGTAATTTATGGCTTCACTGAATCCAAGACCGGTCATCAGCATTTTTGCTCGGTCCCTTAAATCAATTTTTTTGTCGGGATGTCTGGCTTCGGCGGGGATCAGTGGAAACGTTGTTTCGATGTTATTGTAGCCGAATAGTCGGGCAATTTCTTCCGTAATATCTTCAAATCTTCTGATATCGACCCTGCATGAGGGTGGCGTCACCTGAAGTTTATCCCCATCTATTTTTTTAATTTCAAATTCAATCGACGTTAAATATTTTTCTATGGCGGCGGTATCCAGCCGGGTGCCCAGGTGTCGGTTTAAGCGTCGGGAACTTATATCTATGGTTGTTTCAGAAAAGGGAAGCGGATATTCATCGATGACCCCTTTAACACATTTGCCGCCGCCGATTTCAGTAATGAGTTGTGTTGCCCGATTTAATGCAGTGATGGTTCCATTGGGGTCCACGCCACGTTCGAAACGGTGGGATGCATCTGTGTTTAGGCCTGTTTTCTTTGAAGTTTTTCGAATGCAAACCGGATCAAAATACGCACTTTCAAGAAGAATATTTGTTGTGGTATCTTCAACTTCTGAATTCAGCCCGCCCATGACGCCTGCGATGGCCACCGGTTTTTCTCCATCGCAAATCATCAGCATTTCCGGATCAAGGCGGCGTTCTTTCCCGTCCAGGGTAATAAAGGTTTCGTTTTCCTGAGCCGTTCGCACCACAATTCGGTTTTCAGCAAGACGGTCAAAGTCAAAGGCATGCAGCGGCTGGCCGGTCTCCATCATAACGAAGTTGGTAATATCCACAATATTGTTGATTGGTTTTAAACCTACCGAAACCAAGCGGTCCTGAAGCCAAAAAGGAGAGGGACCAACAATAACATCGAAAATAAGGCTGGCGGCATATCTCGGACTAAGGGCGGGAGCCATTATTGTCACTGAGGTGTGATTGGCAATATCACCCATCGATTCCGGCAGATAAATTTCAGGATATGTCACCCTTTTATTTTCAATTGCGGCAATTTCGCGAGCTGTTCCGATGATACTGAGGCAATCCGGTCTGTTAGGCGTCAGGTCGATTTCCAATACTGGGTCTGACAGTCCCAGGGCCTTATTCAGTGAGTCACCCACCGACAGGTTTTTCCCCAGTTCCATGATACCATGACCGTTGCTGCCGAGTCCCAATTCGAGTTCGCTGCAGAGCATCCCTTCCGAGGTTTCTCCACGGATGATACTTTTTTCAAGAACTTTTCCTTTTGGGAAACGGGTGCCTGGAATGGCGCACGGTGCAAGCATATTTGTTTTGACATTGGTTGCCCCACAAACAACAGAAATGATATCTCCACCGATATCTACGCTACAGAGTTTCAACTTGTCAGAACTTGGATGGGGATCGATATTGACGATCCGGCCGACATGAACACTGTTCAAATAATCATATCGATCCGAAACGGCTTCAACCTCGAGTCCGGCCATGGTGAGAGCATCAGCCAGATCATTTGCATTCAGGTTAATGCTAACGTATTCTTTTAACCAGCTTAAGCTGACCTTCATGTTAAAACTGCCTTAAAAATCTTAGATCATTTTCAAAATACTTTCGGATGTCATCAATACCGTATTTCAACATGGCAATCCGCTCCACTCCCATTCCGAAAGCAAATCCGGTATATCGGGTTGTATCGTATCCAACGTTTTCAAAAACAGCCGGATGAACCATGCCGGAGCCCAGAACTTCCAGCCAGCCGGTTTTTGAGCATACCCTACAGCCCTTGCCTTTGCATATAACGCATCGGATATCGACTTCGGCACTTGGTTCGGTAAAAGGGAAAAAGCTGGGTCGAAATCTCAGACTGGTTTCCGGATCAAACATTTGATGGACAAAGGTCGTCAATATGCCTTTAAGATCCCCGAAAGATATATTTTTATCAACCAGGAGCCCTTCAACCTGGTGGAACATAGGTGTGTGTGTCAAATCGGAATCACATCGATAGACCTTACCGGGTGCAACAATCCTCACTGGAGGATTCTGCTTTTCCATTATTCGGGGCTGGGTCGGTGAGGTGTGGGTTCTCAGAACAATGTTTTTGGATATATAAAACGTGTCCTGCATGTCCCTTGCCGGGTGATTTTTGGGAATATTCAGCGCTTCAAAGTTATAATAATCGGTTTCAACCTCAGGCCCTTCAGCAACGTCAAAACCCAGCCGGATAAAAATGGCGCAAATTTTCTGGGTGATCTGGGTGATGGGATGTAAAGATCCTCGTGGCGTCACTCTTCCAGGGAGTGAAACATCAATCTGGTCGTCGGTTTTCCAAGAGGATGTATCAAGCTCTTTCAGAGTTTTTTTGAATAATACATCGAGATTTGTTTTTGTTTCGTTTGCTTTCTTCCCGGCTTCCGGTCTGATGTCTTCGGGCAGGTTAGAGATGTTTCTTAAAAATTGGGTTACCGCTCCTTTTCGACCCAGGTAGCGGATAGAAATGGCCTTGATGCTTTCTTCATCGGAAGCAGATTCAAGTTCCTTTAGTGCATCTTGGTGAATCTGTTCAATGGTTTTCTCCAATGTTAGTTCTACCTGTTCCTTAGTCGATGTCCATCCATAAATGGTCTTTTTGCCCGATCTCTGCACTTGCCCTGTGGAATGCGGAGCCTATTCCTCTGGGGTTATGATCATAATTGTTCCGAGGCCAGACTGGCAATTTGACTAAAACCCGAAGGGTCCGATATCGCCAACTCGGCCAGCACTTTTCGGTCCAACTCAACACCGGCAAGTTTCAACCCGTGAATGAATTTGCTGTAAGACAGATTGTTCATGCGTGCCGCAGCATTAATTCTGGCAATCCAGAGTTTTCTAAAGTCACGCTTTCGCACTCTGCGATCCCGGTATGCATACATGAGTGCCTTATCAACAGCGTCCGCTGCTGTGCGAAACAATTTGCTACGGCCGCCACGAAACCCTTTGGCTAATTTTAAGACCTTCTTTCTGCGCTTTCTTGCTTTAAAACCTCTTTTAACTCGCATAAATTTTCTCCTAAACCTCTATCCAAATCCGCTATCCATTGGGGAGCAGCAGTTTAAGTGCTGTTCTATTGGTTTTGTCAATGATTTGACTTTTCCTTAAGCCACGTTTGCGCTTTGTGGTTTTTTTGGTTAAAATATGACTTGCATGTGATTTCGAAAAAACGAATTTTCCGGTTCCTGTTTTTTTAAAACGCTTTGCAGCGGCTCTATTTGTTTTTATTTTTGGCATCTTTAGTCCTTTCCGGTAATTTTAAAAAAATAGATGGCGTGAACCATGTCGGATTCCAGCCCACGCCATCTTCACAGAAAATATTTTTAACAATTGATCATTATGAAAAAGGCATAAAAATATCTCTTTACGATCTCATCAACAATTTGCCGATGATCGTTGTATAATTAAAAGGTTTTTAATCTCATGGATAATGGAGTATCAGGGCATAATTATTTTGAAAATGGTTTCGGTGCCATAACCATAACCATTGTGCGACCTTCAAATTTGGGGGGCTGTTCGACTATTGCAATTTCTTCAGTTTCTTGAACAATCTTTTCCAGCAATTCTCTGCCCAGATTGGTGAGCGTAATTTCTCGTCCCCTGAAAATGACGGTGACTTTGACTTTGTCCTTTCTATCAAGGAATTTTTTAATATGATTGATCTTGGTATTTAGATCATGTTCGCCAGTCTTGGGGCGTACCTTTATTTCCTTGAGCTGAAATGTGGTTTGTTTCTTTTTTGCCTCCTGTTTTTTCTTGGTCCGTTCATACTTGTAGCGACCATAATCCATTATTTTACAAACAGGGGGGGTTGCGTTTGGAGAAATTTCCACCAAGTCAAGGCCAAAATCATTGGCAACGGCGATGGCTTTGTAAGTCGGGATTACACCAATTTGATTCCCATCAGGGTCTATTACTCGGACCTCTTTTGCCCTTATATTTCTATTAATATTTATTCTATTCCCTCTGGTCCTATTTGCATGTTTCGAAATAGCTATACCCACACCTCCTTAAGCTATGATTTATTGACTTTTTCATACGAGACCTTTGAAAAACGTCCCCTTTCGCCCAATCTTAGCGTCAGACTCAAATTTTAATTCGCCACCGAACTTTGTCGGATTAATCCTCGAAATACTCAATGTATGTCTGTGGTTAAAATTTTCGTCTTCCCCTCCGGGGCGTAGGTCCTACGGGCCGGAGGCTTAATGCTGAGCGAAATTGAACCTTTTTCAAAGGTCTTGTGCACATGGAACAAAACTAAAAAATGGTAACAATAATTTTTTCCAATTCCACATTCCTGAGCATTACATGTTATTAATCACTCGTTGGAAGTGAAATCTGAAATATATAACATTATTAATAAATGCAAGAAAAAAATGCAAGAAAATAAAACGAAAGCAGCTCCATTGAGGTAACATATTTTTGACAATCACTATTACCTGAATCTTGCACGAGTCGGAGGCTTTCATCTGCAAGGCATTTAAGGGCGAAGCCATAGTCTGCTATTGCGAGCCCTTAATAACGCAGCAAATGAAAGCCTCCAACTCGCCCTTTAGGGTGAAAATTGATGAGAAAAAAGAAGATTATCATCCGACCTGCCCGCTCGTGACTCGCAGAGGCAGGCGGGTTCACCATTTGGGTAAAATGTATGATGTTATGATGTTGTCTAAACCAGCTTCAATTAAGGATTATAAAAATTCTCATTAATTTTCATGCAAAATTCAGGTATTAAGTTTCTTGAGATTTATGACTGCCTGAGTGTATATTCGGCCAAGAGGCTTCCCTTCCAGTAGGAATTTTCCGGAGTATTGAAAAAAGCTTTAAAAAGTTCCAGGCTGTTTTGGCGTAAAATATTGGGTACAATTGAAATTGGATTATTTGCGTATAAAGGTGTCAGTTTTGTCAAATCACAATTTGTGCCTCCGCCCATTACATCTTCGTATGCGTATACAACTTTGCTGATACCACTTAAAATCATTGACCCCAGGCACATGAGGCAGGGTTCCATGGTTGTAAAGAGGACAATCCTCTTTTTGTCTGTATTTATATCCATATTTGCCAGACACTTTAATGCAATCATTTCCGCGTGGTCGATTTCATTTGGGAAATTTCCCATAGTACCTTTTCTGGCGCCTGTTGCGAGAATCCGGTTTTGATAGACCAGTACACATCCGACGGGAAATTCTCCGGCATATAGAGCTTTCTTTGCCTGGTCCAAAGCCTTTTTCATGAAATATTCATAGTCCACAATGACTACATGCCTCAAAAATTATGCAAATTAATTGGGAGGGCCACCGTTGTCTTCTCGCAAACGACTAAAATTACAAGTGATCTAATCCGCCACAACAGCATATCATAAAAAAATGTCGTGTATGTTTCGAGCTCCTTAGTAAGTCCAACTTTATAATCTGCATATGGTATCATCACACGGACAGCTGCCGTCGACTTCAAAAGCATAAAGAATTCTCGATTCCATTTCAGCCTGTTTGACGGAGATCTGATCAAAACGTATTTTTTTTAGGATTTTCAAAAGTTCAGATTTGGCTGGAATCAATTCGAGGCCGCGTGCTATTATTTTACCAGTCGCCCCCTCAATCACTTCTGCATCCTCGCCGTTTGTAATCACAACGATCGGAACCTGATACTGCGCAACAAGCCTCGATGCTGCCAGAGCGGGACGGTGACGGGTGATGAGAGAACCTGGGCCGTACTTTATGATCATGCATATTTTTTCGAAAAGGTTAATCGTATAATCGATTTTCAAAATTGCTTTTTTATTTTCAGCTTTGACAAGGAGTTCACAACGGGGCTTAATCTCCTTTTTTAGATATCCTTTATGTTCCACAAGCAGCCGAGCCAGCTTCTGTCTGTATCTTTCGTCATGTGTGTCTCGGATGGTTTCACCGGTGATAAAATCGACGAGTTCGCCGAGAATGAGATGATGACCGTTCTTTTCTTCCAACTTTTGTTAAACCTTTTTATAACTTGAATAAACCATAAAAGAAAAAAATTTTATCATACCTGAAGCGATAATATTTTCAAAAGGCTAAAAGTGTTATAAATATAAAATAAGATTTTCGGCATGTAAAGTGCCAAATATCGCTTTACAATTTCATTTTCGTGTGAATAAGTGTGACGGCATGAGTATCCGTGAAGATTTTGAAACGCGTGAAAAGGGGTTTATTTCTCCTTTTGGGTGTCTGAGTGCTGAGTCACGGGACCGCATGAAAAAGGAAGACCCTTGTCCCATCCGGACCGCATTTCAGGTGGACCGGGACAGGATTGTATATTCCAATGCGTTCAGGCGGTTGAAATATAAAACCCAGGTTTTTTTGTCCCCTTTGGGCGACGAGTATCGAACCCGTCTGACCCATACACTTGAAGTGTCTGAAATAGCAAGAACCATTGCCCGCGCCATGCGTCTGAACGAGGATTTGGCGGAAGCCATTGCATTGGGTCATGATCTGGGGCATACACCATTCGGACACGGCGGTGAGATGATTCTTAAAGAGATATTTTCCCCCGACTTTTCCCATAAAGAACAGAGCCTGCGCGTGGTTGATATACTGGAAAACAACGGCCAGGGCCTTAACCTTACCTATGAAGTGCGCGACGGGATTTTGAAGCATTCCAAGGGATATGGAAAGATCATTCCTGATGATCCCAATGAACAGGCCTGCACCATTGAGGGTAATATTGTTCGGATTGCCGACATCATAGCCTATCTCAACCATGATCTGGATGACGCGATCAGAAGCGGTGTCGTTGGTTCCAACCAGGTACCGGATTCATGTGTTAACGTCCTTGGACGGACACACTCGGAGCGAGCCAATACCATGATCAAAGATCTTGTGTTTTCAACGTATGTTGACAATGGCAAACTGTGTTTGCAAATGAGTGATAAGGTATATTCCACCATGACTGTATTAAGAGAGTTCCTTTATGAAAAGGTCTATCGTTCACCGCGTGTGCACAAAGAGTTTGTAAAAGCAAAAAAAATTTTATCCGAACTTTATTCATGTTTCTTAAAAAATGGAGACTTGCTTCAAAAAGGGCTTAAAGATATGAGAATATCAGAGTATGACCACAACATCCAACCCAGCGAAAGAATCGTTTGTGATTTCATCGCCAGCATGACAGATCGGTATGCGCTGACGCTCTATCAAAAAATCTTTTTCCCCTCACCGCAATTTTAACCCAATCATGACTTAATATGAAAGTATCATTGAGTATACCGAATATGATCGCCGAGATCGGTCAAAACATCTACATTCCTTTTCTGGATCGGTTAAAAATAATTTATGCAGACATGGATGGAAAATATCAGGAAGCTGCGGATTATTATAGTTTTGAGTGTACCGAATGCGAAGACAACTGTTGTTTTACCCGCTTCTATCACTATACACTTATTGAATACCTATATATCAAAGAAGGGTTCCATTGTCTTGAAAATAAGAAACAGGTCGAAGTGAAACAAAGGTCTTTGGCCGTATGCCGGAAAACCGATGAGGCCGATGAGAAGGGAAAGCCTGTACAACAGATGTGCCCGGTCAATTCTGGGAGCCTTTGTGTCCTGTATCCGTATCGACCCATGATATGCAGATTGCACGGTATTCCCCATGAACTCCAGAGGCCCGGCCAAGGAATGTTAAATTCTCCGGGTTGTGGTACCTTTGCTCTGAAATGCCATGAAAAGAAGCGTTTTAAGTTTGACCGAACACCCTTTTACATGCAAATGGCAGCGTTGGAGAAGGAAATGAAGGAGGCAGTGGGGATGACGCAGAAAATTAAAATGACCGTTGCACAGATGATCGTAACGTTTGGTGATGGTTAATGGGTGATAAGTAATTGGCAACACTTTAGCTTTTTGAAAACATTGCCGCTTCAGGTATAATTAAATTTTCGCTGAAAGAACTCGTGAATAAAGGCTCGTAATGAAAGAGCCGGCCTGGGTTATTTAATAAAGATCTCTGCTTTAACAGTTAGTTTCATCCATAAAACTAAATCGCCGATGGTTCTTTCAAAACGATCCCTAATCACTCAGACAGCTTTCAGTCAAAAATTTAATCATACCTGAAGCTCCTTTGAAACCGATTCGATTCAAAGAACTAACCTATTACGATATTTGAAAAATTATGAAATATGTAGAAACTGAAGATATCGGCAAACTGCCCGGCAGAAGACTTGAAAAGAATGACAGCTTTAAATTTCAATGTTACCCGGGGATTGCCTGTTTTAATCGATGCTGTCGTAATATCAACCTGTTCTTGTATCCTTATGACGTCGTTCGTTTAAAAAACCAATGCAATATGACTTCCGATCAGTTTTTGGATAAATACGTGGACATTGTTTTAAGGCCCTCTAATTTTTTTCCTGAAGTCCTTTTAACCATGTTAGACAACCCGGAGAAAACCTGCCCTTTTTTGGATACGTCCGGTTGTACCGTTTATCCGGATCGTCCCGATACATGCCGTACATTTCCTGTGGAACAGGGCGTTTTTTATGATGCCGAACATGACAAAACAGAGCCTATTTATTTTTTCAAACCCCCTGATTTTTGTTTGGGACAGCATGAAGTTAAAGAGTGGACAACCCAAACATGGTCAAAAGACCAGGATGCCGTGATATATAATAAAATGACCGCCCGCTGGTCAGAGTTGAAGCGGTTGTTTCAAACAGACCCCTGGGGTTCCCAAGGACCGGAAGGTCCCAGGGCAAAGATGGCGTTTATGGCCACATATAATATCGATCAATTCCGAGATTTTTTATTTAAAAGCACCTTTTTAAAACGGTATAAGGTAAAATCCAAAGTTTTAAAACGAATCCGTTCTGATGATGTGGAATTGATGAAATTTGGTTTTGAGTGGGTAAAATTTTACATCTGGGGGATTAAGACAAGATACTTTAGACTCAGGTAGTGTCCGTCCATAAATGGTCTTTTTGCCCGACTTCTGCGTTATGCTCAAAAAATTATCCTCGGAATATTAAACATATGCTCCCCAAGGGCATTTCCTGCGGGGCATCTGTGGTTATTTTTTTCGCATGCCTTGATCTTGAACAAAAATCCTCATTTATGGCTGGACACTATGTAGTTCAGGAGTCGAAAAGTTTTTGATTTTTCGCGTAACTATTCTTAAAAAAGGGGAGTTTTTATTCCCCCATCATCTCTTGCCGACGCGCTCTGCTTCCGAACCGTAAACTTCCTCGTTCGCCGACAGGTCTAATCTGAATTTTTCAATCCTTATGCCGAACGCAACGGTGTGGAAGATAATTGCGGCCTCATCCCGCAGAAAATTTCGGAGGAAGGTTGCTATAGACTGATTACCGCACTTTCACAGGCCATGGAGATCAATTGATCCCCGGTAGCCATACTGGCGCCTTCTATCAAATCTTCAGCCGAAATACCTCTGGATATGGCACAAGGGGTACACACAAGGAGCGGCACTCCGAATTCCTGCAAATATGCCATATGGTCATCAGCCTTATCACCGGTGGCTGCCTGAACATTTTCTATGATTCCCTTCTTGGCAATATATACGGCTTCATCCAACAGAAACACTGCTGTGTCCTTTCCCTCCTTTTTGGCAACCATGGCAAAAAACAGCGCTCGCGTGGCTCGATTCGGATTATCGGTACCACAGGACAGTACGATCAATACCTTGTCAGTCATAGTTTACTCCTTTTTTTTAATATATTGATAATTGACGCCATACAAACTCCTAAGTTGAACGATTTTCAAGTTTGCCGCAGATACAAGGAAGATGTCGTTTCGCTATAGTCGTCTATGCGGAACGGCATCTGACGTAGTAGATGCGGTGAAATTGGAAATCCCGGAGGGTTTCAAATTGTTGAAATTCAAAATGTCAGAATACCTTAAAAATATTGTTAGATTAACCATTTCAAAAATTTGAAACGATCAGCTTAGGAAACTCAATGAACGCCTCTAAGGTTTGCCGAGGAGCCGTTCATCTTCCTCTTCTGTTTGAAATCCTTCATGAAAAATTCGGTCAAAAATCATTGTAGCACCCCTTTCGGCATGGGCGCGATCTTCTCGCCACCGAGCACATATCCGCCGTCGAGCCTTATCACACTTCCCGTCATAAAAGGTGCATCTTTGATAATAAAAAGTACGGCTTTCACCACATCTGCTATGGTGCCGATACGCGGGATCAAAGTATGGTCGATAATTGCCGCTTTTTGTTCATCGCTGAGCAAGCCCCATCCCCGGGTATTTCTACCGTGTCGGGTTTCAACCAATCCCAGCATAATTTCATTGACTCGAACTTCCGGTGCTCCAATACGTGCCCATGTTTCGGTTAAAAGTGAAATGCCCCGATTGGCAGATGCATAACCGTCATTGAATATGTAACTGGAAGGACCTGACCGTCCCACTATGGCGGCAATGGAGGAAAGGTTTATGACAACACCATCTCCGGAAGCTTTAAGATGTGGCAAGGCAGATTCAAACACCCACTTTTTGGCACGCAGGGTGGTGGCCATTTCGAGATCCCACTGTTTTTGATCATACGATCCGTGAACCACCGGCCATCCTCCTCGCTCTATATTGTTAATCAAAATGTCAAGTCGGCCGAAACGATCCACGACCTTATTGACAAGTCCTGGAATTTTATCGATTTCAAGCAGATTTGTTTGGATGATCAGATGATCCTGGCCGATTTCGGCAAAGTCCTGCTGCAAATCATCCAGGCTTTCTTCCCAGTCAAAATAGTTGAGCGCAACGTTAACCCCTTCCCGTGCAAGGGCGAGCCCGATTCCTTTTCCGATACCCTTTACGGCGCCTAACACCAGAGCGACTTTGTTTTTCATTTTCATGAGTTTCACCCGTATTTATTTGGACAGGATTAACAGGATAGACTTGATTTTTAACTACATGAATTTGGGATAATTATAATTAAGTCGGGATATTCTGTTAATCCTGTTCAAGGTTACCAAAAAGGATCTTTTTGATCCATCGATGCCCCAATTTTAAGAGTTCGACATCATCATGCTTCAGGGTATTTAAAGTTTTTTCGTCCAGGTTCCAATTATCAAGAATATTTTTTTCAAATATGTGAGATCTGAATGTGTCAAGGTCATAAAGTGCCATGTGAAAAGCAAGTCTTGACTTGATATCCATCGGGCCGGGAATGAGGCGATTTTTAAGGCCGATGATTTCCAGCAACATATCATTCATTTCATTATAAAAGGTAACATCCTGATCTTCGATCCATTCCCTGATGTTCCAGGTTCGTCCCTGTTCAAAACCCAGACAGTGCGGTTCTTTTAAAAGGATATACTGCTCTGTAATTTTATTTGTTTCTCTGGAACGAGATGCAATCCGCACCAGCGGATAGGTCCGACACGATGATGGGCGGTCTTCATAAACGCTGCATCCTGATGAGGTCACAAATGGGCACTTAAGTTTATGAGAATCATCTGTTTTTAAGGTTATTATGGGGAGACCGGTTTCAGGGCCGGTCTGTTGGGTGGTATACCGCTCGAGAAAGAGACTCGATGATATATCGAGTCGATGTTTCAGTCGCAATATGTCAAAAGGGGTGAGAAACTGGTTCAGGTCCCGGCAACATTCATTGAAACAAGGCACCTTTTTTGAGCATGAAAATAAGAATGTATCATTTACCGAAAGGGGAGTCATGTTGTTTTCCATAATAAATAACCAATGACCAATCCAGCAAAACCTGTCAACCCAAAAATGTGTGTTAAACTTAACTTAAGCGCTCAGGTTAGGTAAAAGCGAAAAGTGCCTAACGTGCTGTAAATCTTTCAGGATGGCCTTCATACGTCTATACAAATGTCCAAATACTGTATGGAATTCATATCCTGAATGGTTTATATAACATGAATTATTTTAAACACAATATATAGTGTATATCGGATTATATTAACCCAAATAAAGATTCTATCAAATCCTTTAAAGCAAGGCCTATAAATTTATAATTTAGTTTTCCCAAAAGTTCTTGACAAGAATAATGTTAATTGTTATTTAATCCCTTTGGCACTCAGATCTTACCTATCTTATTGATTTCATGGTATATTGTTTATTTAGCGTTTATGAATTTTAAAATCACCCCTAAGGGTGATTGGGTAAAAATAAAGCGGAATTTTTAAAACGAATAACAATTGACGGTCTTTTGAGACCAAAATTACGAAGGGAGGTGCAAACAGTTTAAAAATTGTACCAGAGACTATTTTAAAGAGGTTAGAATACTGAAATTTTTTACAACAGAATTAGGAGGTAATTAAATGCCAAGTTTCGTAATTACTGAAAAATGCGATGGCTGCAAAGGCGGGGACAAGACCGCTTGCATGTACATTTGCCCTAACGACCTGATGGTTCTGGAACCCAATGAAATGAAGGCTTACAATCAGGAGCCGGATCAGTGCTGGGAATGTTTTTCATGCGTAAAGATCTGCCCCACACAGGCAATTGAGGTTAGAGGTTATGCTGACTTTGTGCCGCTGGGAAGCAGCATTATGCCCATGCTTGGAACCGAGGATGTTATGTGGACCTGTAAGTTCAGAAACGGTACCATCAAGCGCTTTAAGTTCCCCATCCGGACAACCGCTGAAGGCGCTGCCAATGCGTATCTGGATCTCGTAGGCAAAGATCTTGACAGTGAGCTGCTTTCAACCCAAGAAGCAGATGGTTATGAGATTCCAAAACCGCTGGCAACCGTTTAAGCGGTGAAGGTTTTCAAAACTACGGTTTGATGATCAATTTAGAATATTTTGATTTAAGGAGGATATAATATGGCATTACCAAATAAACCTTTGGGAGAACTCAAGGCTGTCAGGGATCCGGAAGTTGAAGAGCGCGAAGTTGACATTCTGATTGTCGGCGGCGGCATGGCTGCATGCGGAACTGCTTTTGAGCAAAAAAAATGGTCACCTGACGCGAAAATCCTGCTGTGTGACAAAGCTGCTATGGAGCGTAGTGGCGCTGTTGCCCAGGGTCTTTCAGCAATCAATACATATATTGGAGAAAATACACCGGATGATTACGTGCGAATGGTTCGCAACGACCTGATGGGGATTGTCCGTGAGGACCTGATTTTTGATCTGGGCTGTTTCGTTGATGATTCCGTCTTTCTGTTCGAGGAATGGGGTCTTCCGATGTGGAAATTGTCAGATGACGGAAAGAAAATGGACGGCAAAAAAGGCCTGAAAATGGGGACCTTAAAAGAAGGTGCCACACCTGTAAGAACCGGCAAATGGCAGATCATGATCAACGGCGAATCTTACAAAAGGATCGTCGCCGAAGCTGCCAAGCTGGCACTTGGCGATGATAACATCCTTGAGCGTGTTTTTATCGTCGAGCTTCTGTTGGACGCCAATGAAGAGAACAGGATCGCCGGCGCGGTTGGCTTCTCCGTTCGTGAAAACAAAGTCTACATTATTAAATGCAACACCATGATGGTCGCCTGTGGCGGCGCTGTCAACATCTACCAGCCCCGCAGCGTTGGTGAAGGTAAGGGACGCGCCTGGTATCCGGTCTGGAATGCCGGTTCTACCTACACCATGTGCATGAAGGTCGGTGCCGAGCTTACCATGATGGAAAACCGTTTCACCCCGTCCCGTTATAAAGACGGTTACGGCCCGGTTGGTGCCTGGTTCCTTTTGTTCAAGGCCAAAACACTTAACGGCCTGGGTGAAGGCTACGTGGGCAGCGAGGCAGCTCAGGCAGAGCTTCAGAAGTATGCGCCCTATGGCACGGCTGCCATTACGCCCACCTGTCTGCGTAACCATCTGATGATCTTTGAGATGAAGGAAGGTCGTGGCCCCATCATGATGGATACGGTCACAGCCCTTAAAGACTTGGGTGCATCGGTCAGCAAGAAAGAGTTTAAAGCGCTTGAGTCCGAAGCCTGGGAAAACTTCCTGGACATGACCTGCGGACAGGCCAACCTGTGGTGCGGCACGAACACCGAGCCGGACAAGAAAAACTCTGAAATTATGCCCACCGAGCCGTATCTGCTGGGATCCCATTCCGGCTGCTGCGGACTGTGGACCTCCGGACCTGATTATGACTGGGTTCCCGAAGAATATAAGATCCGTTACAAAGACAAAGTTTACAACCGTATGACCACGGTTAACGGTCTGTTTACCTCCGGTGACGGTGTGGGTGCTTCCGGTCACAAATTTTCCTCCGGTTCCCATGCAGAAGGGCGTATGTGCGCCAAGTCCATGGCCCGGTTTGTACGTGACAATGCCGATTTTAAACCGACCATTAGCCAGTCCAACGAAGAACTGGTGGACCTGGTTTACAAACCGGTAAGATTGTTCCTGGAGCATTGTGATTACACAACGGCCATCGACATCAACCCCGAATATCTCAAACCCGAAGGGATGATGTATCGCTTGATGAAGGCTACCCATGAGTATGGTGCCGGTACGGCCACCTACTACCAGACCAGCACCAAGAGTCTGGAGATGGTGATGGATATGCTCCAGATGATGCGCGAAGACTGCGAGAAACTGGCAGCCGGTGACCTCCACGAGTTGATGCGGGCCTGGGAAATCGAGCACCGTATCTGGACGGTTGAGTCTCACCTGCGTCACATTCAGTTCCGGAAAGAAACCCGTTATCCTGGATTCTACTATCAGGCCGACTATCCGGGACAGGATGACGAAAACTGGTTCTGCTTTGTCAACTCCAAGTATGATCCCAAGGCAAAAGAATGGGATATCTTCAAGAAAGATTACATCAAGATCATCCCTGATTAATGTTGAATCAGTTTTAGCCTAATCTGATACGCCTCCAGGCGTCTTAAAGACGCCTGGAGGTTTTTATTAAGAATACAAGCCATCTCAAAAGTGCGGATTACGTTCAAGGACAAGGCGCGAGCCGATGAAAAAGCGGAGCATACATGGGAGTATGTGAGCATTTTGAAGAGGCTCGTTGTAAATCCCGTCATGCGGGACAACACCGTAATTGGGCGTTAGATGTATTTTTGAGATGGCTTGTAGTAACCTTTCAAAAACATTTTGCCTTCAGGCGATATTCCCAAGACCAAAAATCGTGTCCGGTTTCTCAAGGGTTTTACCTCGGGTTTTATATTAAAACCTTTGAGTATGTGGACACCTAAATTTATTTTTTAAGGATATCGCCTGAAGAAATATAGTTCCGGCAAAAAGATTATAATCGTAAACGAATAATGCATGGAGGGATAGCATGACAGAAGACAAAGCAACCCCTGCAAACGGAAGCATTTTGGTTGTTGGAGGAGGGATAAGCGGGTTGACCACGGCCCTTGAAGCTGCCGAAGTGGGGTATGAGGTGTTTTTGGTCGAAAAAAATCCTTACCTGGGTGGAAGAGTGGCACAGCTGAATCAATATTTTCCCAAGCTATGCCCTCCAACCTGCGGTCTGGAGATCAATTTCAGGAGAATAAAAGATAATCCGAAAATCAAGGTTCTTACCCAGGCAGAGGTCGAAAAGGTCGACGGTACCCCGGGAAGCTATGATGTATCCGTAAAGCTGAGCCCCAGGTATGTCAACGAAAACTGTACCTGCTGCGGAGATTGCGCTGAAGTTTGCGAAACAGAAGTTTCCAGTGAATTCAATTTCGGAATGAATTCGACCAAGGGTGCTTACCTGCCCTTTGAAATGGCTTTTCCGACCCGTTATGTCATTTCTCCCCAGATTATTGGAACCGATGATGCAAAGAAGTGTCAAGAAGCATGCAAATACGATGCTGTTGAACTGGACATGGAAGCCAAGTCCTTGAACCTTAAGGTTGGCGCCATTGTCTGGGCCACGGGCTGGGAACCATATGACGCCGCCAAGATAGACAATCTTGGTTTTGG
The DNA here is from genome assembly GCA_937998305.1 of uncultured Desulfobacterales bacterium. Lineage (GTDB taxonomy): Bacteria > Desulfobacterota > Desulfobacteria > Desulfobacterales > UBA11574 > UBA11574. The sequence continues at coordinate 31,399 of CALLDL010000143.1, forward strand.
TCAGTACCCGAATATTATCACGAATATGATGATGGAAAGGCTGGCCGCGCCCAACGGCCCGACCAAGGGGAAAATTACCCGTCCGTCGGACAACAAGGAACCCGAAAGTGTTGCCTTTGTTCAGTGCGCCGGGTCCAGAGATGAAAATTACCTTCCCTATTGTTCCTACATCTGCTGCATGGCTTCTTTGAAGCAGGCTACCTACATACGAGAACGATATCCTGACGCCAAGGTCTATGTTTTTTATATAGACGTTCGGGCACCGGGTCAGCGGTATGAAAAATTTTATCAAAAGATCAAAGAGGATGAGAATGTCTTTTTGATCAAAGGTAAGGTCGCTGAAGTCAGTGAGGATGCCGGCACCGGTAATATCACCGTGGTGGCAGAAAATGCCGTTACCGGCGAAAAGATCAAGCAAACCGTTGAGATGGCAGTTCTCGCCACCGGTATGGAGCCGACAACCGCAACAGTCAAACTGCCTGCCGACCTCAAGTATAACGAAGACGGCTTTATCATCAATGATTTTGAAAAAGGCGGCATGTTTGCGGCAGGTTGCGCCAATAAGCCGTCTGACGTCGTTTCGGCAAATCAGAATGCCACCGGTATGGCCCTTAAAGCGATTCAAACCCTGGTGAGGAAGTAGGAGGATATCCATGGATAAAAAATATTGTGTATATATTTGCACAGGATGCGGCATCGGAGATGCCCTTGATATGGAAGCGCTGTGCGAAGTCCCGGAAGAAGAAGGTTACCCTGTTAAAACTCACCCGTTTCTGTGCGGAAAGGAAGGGGTTGAACTTATCAAAAAGGGTATCGCCGACGATGGGTACAATACCCTGGTCATTGCTGCCTGTTCCCGCCGGGTCAATTATGATGTCTTTAATTTTGAGGGCTGTATCATCGACCGAGTGAACTTACGGGAACAGACGGTCTGGTCCCATCCCAGATCCGAATTTCCGGCACTGACTGAAGAGCAAAAAGATGATGAAGAACACTTTGACCGCCTTCAGATGCTGGCCGAAGATTATCTGAAAATGGGGATGGCCAAGGTTGAAAAAATTGACCTGCCGGAACCGTACAAGCTGGAAACTCTGAGCAGAAAAATTTTGGTCATCGGCGGCGGCATCACCGGCATTTCGGCGGCTTTAGATGCTGCCAAAACCGGTTATGACGTCACTGTGGTTGAAAAAGAATCGGCAATTGGCGGCTATGCAGCCAAAATTCGCAAACAACTGCCCGTCGAAGATCCTTATGAAAACCTTGTGCCACCGGTTATTGAAAGCAAAATCAAAGAACTCGAAGCCCATGACAATATTACCGTAAAAACCGAAACCGTCGTTGCTCGTATTGCCGGTGAGCCCGGGGATTTTATCGTAACGCTCAAAAAACCCGGTGACAAGATCGAATTTGACGTGCCTTTCCCGTTGCCCGAAGAAATGAAGTTCGATGAGAACGGTAAAGAACTGGATGTTGAAGCGCAACATGAACGTTACCTGGAGTACAACAAGGGCAAGCTCGATATTTTACAGTTTGATCCTGATGGCGAAAAATTCGGGGCCGTGGTGCTGGCTGCCGGTTGGCGCCCGTTTAAACCCGAAGGTGATGAATTTGCCCACCTGGGTTTTGGCGAGCTGCCGGATGTTGTCACCAACCATCAGTTTGAGGAGATGGCGGCTAAAGGGAAGATCTCCCGGTCTGACGGCAAGGAAGCCAAATCCGTTGTCTTTGTTCAATCTCCGGGTAAAGGCGACGACGATGCGGATTTTGATTACGCCGGTTCGGTGACCAGCCTGGTTACCCTCAAGCAGGCCAAATATGTGCGTGAAGATTATGACGACGGCAAGGCTTATATTTTCTATCAGCACATGCGCACCCCCGGCCTGTCGGAAAACTTTTACAAAAATATTCAGCAGGATGAAGGTATTTTCATGACCAAAGGGGAAGTGATCAATGTTTCCAAAAACGGCGACGGCATGATCGTTGAAGCCGACAACACACTGCTTGGTGAAAAGGTCAAGGTCAAGGCTGATATGGTGGTGCTGGCCACCGGCATGGTTCCGGTTACGGTGGATGACCCGGTGGTCAATATGGCGTATCGGCAGGGTCCGGCGTTTCGTGATATCGGTCTTTTCGACGGCTACTGTGATTCGAACTATATTTGTTTTCCTTATGAAACCCAGCGGACCGGTATTTATGCCGCCGGCGCCATTCGGCGCAGCATGACCATAGAAGAATCCATGGAAGATGCCACCGGTGCCGCCTTAAAAGCGATCCAGTGTATTGAATCCGTCGACAGGGGCGTTGCCGTGCACCCCAGGTCCGGTGATATGACCTTCCCGGACTTCTTCTTCCAAAGGTGCACCCAGTGCAAACGATGTACGGAAGAATGTCCATTTGGTGCTTTGGATGACGATGAAAAAGGAACACCAAAACCGAATCCGGCGCGATGCCGGCGCTGCGGAACCTGTATGGGCGCCTGCCCCGAACGGATCATCGGTTTTGCCGATTATAACATCGACAGTGTCGGATCCATGGTTAAAGCCGTCGGCGTGCCTTCGGAAGATGATTATGACGAGCCTCCTTTCAGGATTGTCGGGTTTGTATGTGAAAACGATGCCTATCCGGCGCTGGACATTGCCGGTTTGAACCGGCTTGTCTATTCAGCCGATGTCCGGTTTATTCCGATTCGTTGCCTGGGTTCCATGAATGTCATCTGGATCAAGGACGCCCTAGCCCAAGGTATGGATGGGGCTTTTCTTTTGGGCTGCAAGCATGGTGATGATTACCAATGCCACTTTGTCAAGGGGAGTGAACTTTCGGACATCAGAATGAAGAAAATCGGTGATGCCCTTTCAAGTCTTGCTCTGGAGGATGAACGAGTGATCCAGTTCGAAGTCGCTATTGATGACTATGACAAGCTTCCGAAAATGATTAATGATTTTGTGGAACTCGTAGAAGAACTCGGCCCGAACCCATTCAAGGGATTCTAATAATTGAAGATTGAAGATTGAAAATTGAAATCGCTCTTTATTAATCAATCTTCAATCGACAATATTCAATATTCAATGTTAGAGGAGGTATCCATATGACAGACAAATACCTGATAGAGCCTGATGTAGGCTTTATTAAAGAAGTCATCGGGCTCGGGGGCGACACTTTGAAAAAGTGCTTCCAATGCGCAACCTGTTCGGTGGCCTGCCCCATTTCTCCGGACACAAAGCCTTTCCCTCGAAAGGAAATGATTGCGGCATCCTGGGGGTTAAAGGACAGACTTGTCGGCAATCTTGATATCTGGCTGTGTCATCATTGCGGAGATTGTACGACCATGTGCCCCCGTGGAGCAAAACCGGGTGAAGTGCTGGGCGCTGTTCGATCCTATGCCATTGCAGATTATGCGGTGCCCAAATCAGTGGGGAAGGCTGTCAACGATCCCAAAAAACTCCCCATTCTCATGGGGATTCCCGTGGTCATTTTTATTGTTCTGGGCCTTATCACAGGTTTGCTCGATTTTTCACCGTCTCTGGGGGAACACGGGATTGCACATTCTCAGTTCTTTTCCACATGGCTGGTGGATATGATTTTCGTTCCGTTGGCGATCTGGGTGGTTGTGATTTTCGCTTTAGGACTGAAAAGATTTATCGCTGATATTCATGAGAATGCCGTTTTGGAAGGCAAAACAGAGAAAAAAGAACTCGATCTTTTTGGATTCATCAAGGCGATTCCCAGTATTTTGCCGACCATTTTAAAACATGACAAGTTTTCAGAATGCTCTGAAAACAAAGATCGGGCCACAGCCCATCTCATGGTCTTCTGGTCATTTGTGGGGCTTTTTATCGTGACAAATATATTCTTTGTTGTGCTTTATGTTTTTCAGCAACATGGGCCCTATTCACAGTTGAATCCGGTTAAATGGCTGGCAAATGTCGCCGGTGTGGCACTAATTATCGGTAGTGCTTTGATGATTAAAAACCGTTTGGCTAAAAAAGATCAGACTTCTACATACAAGGATTGGTATCTGCTGGGCCTTGTGTTTGGACTCGGTGTGACCGGTGTACTTACTCAAGCCACGAGACTGGCAGGAATGGCCGGTGTGACCTATGTTATCTATTTTATTCATCTAATCTTTGTTTTCAATCTGTTTGCGTTTCTGCCGTTTTCAAAGCTGGCCCATCTCGTCTACCGAACCGTGGCAATGGCATATAACGAATACTCAGGCAGGCAATAGCTTAAAGCTTTGTAAAAAGTCCAGCTAAAGAATTTAGATCTTTACCTTACAACATGTAACAAAAAAGGGGAGACAATTTCGTCTCCCCTTTTTTGTTAAGTAATCAGTAATGAACAACAAGCAAAGAGTTGCTCGCTTTTCTATTTTTTATCATCACCTGTGGCGGCGCTATGCATCTTGATCTCGATTTTTTCTTCAAGCCCTTCGTAGTAAGCTCTTAGGATTTCTACAACTTCATCTCGCCCGAAGTGATCGGGAAGTTCGCCGCCCTCGGAAAGCATCTTGCGTAGCATGGTTCCGGAAAGAAGCACCCGCTCTTCCTTGTCATGGGGGCAGGTTCTGAGTGACGCCATACCGTCACACTTGTAACAGTAGAATGTCCAGTCGATCTTTAAAGGCTGGCAAAGCAAATTTTTCCCAGGATCATCCGTTACCGGGATTTTGTCAAAGATGGTCTGGGCTTCAAACATGCCGTAGAAATCACCCACGCCGGCATGATCCCGGCCGATAATCATGCGGGAGCAGCCGTAATTCTGTCGGAAGGTGGCATGAAGCAGGCCCTCTCGGGGACCGGCATAGCGCATATCAAGGGGATACCCGCCCTGGACCACGTTTTGTTCTACAAAATAGTTCTTTACCAAGGAGTCGATACATTTTACACGAACTTCGGCAGGGATATCACCGGGCTTTAGGTTACCCACCAGAGAGTGAATATAGACACCGTCACAAACCTCTACGGCAATCTTGCAAAGATATTCGTGGGATCTGTGCATGGGGTTTCTGAGCTGAAGGGCGGCAATTTCACTCCATCCTTTATCCTCAAAAATTTTGCGGGATTCTTCGGGCCTCATATAGACACCGGCATATTTTTCGGGATACTCACCTTCGCTCAAGACTTTGACTGGGCCGGCAAGGTTGAATGCCTTCTGAGCCATGACCATCTGAACACCTGGATGATCTTCACCTGCAATCTTCCAGAATTCCTCGGCGGTAGGCGTGCCTTCCCCCATGTATATCTTTTCACATTCAAATTTTTTGTCGACCTCGGTCAATTCATATTTTTCCGCGACCTTCATGGTTCCCATAATTTCATCGGTATCCGGATCACAGAGTGCGATTTCATCGCCGTCATTGATGCTGTCGGCATCAGCCTTGTCCACGGAAAGGGTCACGGGGATAGGCCAGAAGGTCCCATCGGCAAGCTGAAAATTTTCACAAACACCTTTCCAGTCCGCTTTGGCCATAAAGCCTGTGAGCGGGCTGAATCCGCCGATACCCATCATGATAAGGTCGCCCACTTCTCTATGGGACACGGTGATTTTTTTTAGGCCTTCAGCCTTTTTCTTTTCTGCATCAAGCTCAGCGCCTTCGAGCAGGCAGCAGGTTAAACCTTTGCCGCCATGGGGTGGAATTAATTTTGACATTTGTTAACGTCTCCTTTCAATTTTATTATTAAAATAAATGGCTTTTTCAACACCATTTCAATTTTCACAAAAGCGAATTATTAATAGGGATTAAATGATTTGTCAAGGGTAATCAATGAGACCTTTGAAAAACGCCCCCTTTTGCCCAATTCCAGCGTCAGACTCAAATTTTAATCCTCGAAATGCTCAATGTATTCCTGTGGTTAAAATTTTCATCTTCCTTGGCCTTGGACAAAATTAAACATTTTTCAAAGGTTTCACCCTTGTTCAAAAGACCCAAAAGGATCTGAGGTGCCCAAAATAATAGGTCGATCGAAGGGACTTTCATCAATCGTCAATAATCAATATTTCAATTTTCAATCCTGGTCGGTTCCAATTATGGTCACTTCAACGGTCCGTGTTCTCGGACGGTTGTCGTGATTGATGGCAACCACCTGTTGCCAGGTTCCCCGTCTGAGTTTGCCATTTCGAACGGGTAAAACAATGGACGGCCCAAGAAGCGCGGCCTGGACATGGCTGTGTCCATTGCCGTCGTGCCAGGCCTTTTCATGTTCATATTCCAGTCCGGGCGGCGCTAGCGTATTGATGGCTCTTTTCAAATCTTCCACCACCCCGGGTTCGAATTCTATGGTGGTGATCGACCCGGTGGATCCCACCATTGTAGCGCAAAGATTCCCGATTTCAATATTTGATGTTTTGATTCGCTGCTCAAGTTCCGATGTAATGTCACACATATCCGGACCGGTTTTCAGTTCAATGTCAATAGCGTCGGTAAATAGTAATATCGATTTCATAGTTGTCCTCCCTTTATCTCAAAAATAGAACCCAAAGAGTGTCCATCCATAAATGAGGATTTTTGTTCAAGATCAAGGCATGCGAGAAAAATAACCGCAGGCATATGTTTAATATTCTGAGGATTATTTTTTGAGCATAACACAGATATTGAGCAAAAAGACCATTTATGGATGGACACTAAAGAAGTTCCAACTCCCAGTTCCACAAACCGGGTCTCTTTTTCAATGCGACATCTTTCGGAATCGGCTCCAAAAGATGCACAAACAGTCTGTAGCCTGCCTTCTCGAGGGCTTTTCGTTTGATGCCTAAATCGAGTTTCCAGTTGGGAAACACCCAATAGTCGGATTCATATTTTTTAACCCAGGCTGCTTCACCTTTTGGACTGGTAAAAGGCGTTTCAGTTTCCAAGTCGTTCGATAGAGCGCGTGAAATACAAAGGGGCCAGTTGCCGGAGAGAACGACCCCCAGCGGCAAGGGGCTTTGCTTGGGAAGCGAGAAAAAATCTTTTTGCCCAAGTTCAGGGGTGACGATGGCACCTTTATACCCAAAAGACGCCAGGGTCTTTAGCGCCAGAACATTGGCGATATTACAAAAGGGACCCGCCCAAAGATCCATTCCTTTTAGATGAGTGAAAAGTGTTGTCTGCCACGGGGCGTTCAGCACGAATATATTTGCGCCTTTATTCAGGACAGAATCGACAAGTCCTTTTAGTTTTTTCTCATCATCCGGCCAGATCACCGGCGGCAGCCACCACCAGATTCTAGTCCAAATCCTTTTGGGAAGTTTCTTCACAGCTTGATCCGAAAGCCAGAGTCCCGATGCGCTATGGCGTTGGGTTTTGTCTATTCGACGGTAAACACGAAGATCTGAGATGGTTCCGTTTTTCTTTCCGAAATTTTTGGGTCGTCTGGCGACAAAAACGAATGCGTTGGATTTTATGACCGGTGTTTTGGGCAGCTCTTTTTCGAGTTTGGACACCATATCCCCAAGATCCTTTTCCTTACGGTCGATCAAAAAAACCGGAATTTTCTTTTCAGGGTTCTTTTTTAAAATCGGCTTTAGAAAGAGACGTCCGCCTTTTGGAACATATTTGCCCACCCTGATGGTGCCGTGCCACAACTCGTCTTCATATCCCAGACGAAGGAGATCGCCCGGCAACAGCGCTTCTTTTGGATTTAAAAAAGGTTTTTGTTTTGTCCCTTTTACGGCTCCTACTAAAAGACCGGACCCGGTTTGACTGTTAATACGGATAGGATTCTGGGGCCTTTGGGGTAAAAAATTATAATGGGTTCCAGACCTTCCCAGTGCATAAGATAGCATATGGAGCGCTTCTTTCTTCATCTTGGGATCGGTCCCATGGTCTCTCAAGATCCGGTAAGCTTTAACCGTATAAAAAACGGTGTGCGGACCTTTTTTACGGCCTTCGATTTTCCAGGTTCGTATTTGTGGAATGGTACGAAGGACTTTTACCAGGACATCCAGACTAAGATCCTGGCAGGAAAAAAATCTTTTTTTTTGTTTATTCTGGTTGTAAATTCGACGACAAGGCTGGACGCATCTTCCCCTAAGCCCGCTTTTTCCGCCAAAATAACTGCTCCAATAACATCTTCCGGAAACACCGTAGCAAAGTGCGCCGTGTACAAATACTTCAAGGCCCAGACCCTTTGGGCAGGCCATAGCCATGGCTTTGATCTCGTCGATATTCAGTTCCCTGGGCAGAACGACCCTATGAACCCCCAAATTTTTTTTAATCTTTTGAAGGGCTGCCGGGAAACTGATATTGGACAAGGTTGAGAAATGCAGTTCGCCTGAAAAGCCTGTTTGTCTGGCGAGTTGTATAAAGCCCAGGTCCTGAATGATGATGCCATCCGGTTTTACGTGTCTTTCAAGCTGTTGAAGAAGTTCTCCGGCTATATTCAGATCGTTGGGTTTAAGTAGAGCGTTCAACGCCACATAAACTTTGACCCCTTTATTGTGGGCCAGCAGCGTCAGGGGTACAAGTTCATCAATAGAAAAATTTTTGGCCTCCATGCGTGCTGAAAATTGTCTCAGGCCGCAGTATATTTCATCGGCACCTGCGGTAAGGGCTGCCAAAAAAGACGCTTTATTTCCAGCCGGCGCCAAAATAGAGGGACGGTGTAATATTTCTATTTCGTTGTTCATCATTCAATATTTTTGGTTTTTTTCGCGATTAGTTGGAAGAAAGGGTTCAAGGATTCTGGGATTCAAGGGTTCGAGTGTTTGTTTTCCAATGTTTTTGTTGTCTTATAAACCTCCAAACATTGTTGAAAGAACTTTTGCCAAACCTTTAATTCTTTATTGTTTTTTAGCATTTCACTTGGCCCCTTGGCCCCTTGACCCCTGGAATCCTCTTAGGATCATCAACTCTTTTGGTGATGATCCATATATTTTTTATTCCGGAATTGGCTGGGTCAAGTTTTTTGAGAATCTTTTTTTCAGAACACCGGCAACATCGAGGGCAAGGCTTAATAGCGCAGGGATCAGAAATATAGTAAACACCGTTGAAATGAGAAGGCCGCCCACAACCACACTTCCGAGTCCTCGATAGAATTCGGAGCCTGCTCCCGGGGCAAGGACCAGGGGGAGCATCGCTGATACGGTGGTGATACTGCTCATATAAATCGGCCGGATACGGGTTCGAACCGATTCTGTGATGGCGTCCCGGGGTGACATATTGCCGTCCCGGATGTTATTCAAAGTTTGATGGACAATGAGGATGGCATTATTCACCACGATGCCGACAAGGATGACAAATCCGAGCATGGTTATAATGTCCAACGCCTGATAGGCAATAAAAAGATTCACCAGTGATAAGCCCACAAATCCTCCGGCTGCGGCCAGCGGGACACTGAACATAATAATTAATGGATAGAAGAAATTCTCGAATAAAGCCGACATCAGCAAATAGCTGATAACGATGGCCAGTATAAAGTTCCACATCAACGCTGCTCTGGTCCGCGTCAGGTCGTCAGCCGTACCGCCGAGTTTAATATTGTAAAGGCTTGAAAGGGCGCCTCCGGTCTTAATGGGGCCGACCACTTTTTCCTCTACAATAGCCATGGCGGTTTCAAGGGCTGTCTCCCTTGGGGGAATCACCTGAATCGTAATGGCCCGCTGGGAATCGATATGATTAATCTGGATGGGTCCTTCTTCAAGCTTAATTTCAGCGAGCGAGTTTAGGGTCACTTTCTCTCCTGATGGTGCGACAACGGGAAATTGGGGCAGGTCCTGGGTGCGCTCGAGTTTTCCTTTTTGACTTTTTACCACCAGGTCGATTTCATCGCCATACAGACGGAACGTGCTGGCTTTGGCCTCATCCACCATAGTGTCTACGATCAAGCCGAGATCAGCCGTGGTCATACCCAGGCGGGTCAAGCGTTCGCGGTTGGGAATAATGCGCATCTCGGGGTTGCCCAAGTCCAGGCCGGGTATCGGTCGTATTTGAGCGCCGGGCAGCGCCTGGGCCGTCAATCCATATATTTGTTTGCCTATACTGATGAGCTTTTCCAGATCGGGTCCTTTGATTTCTATCTCGATGGATCGGCCCTCGCCGATATTGCGTGAAAAAAGACTGGGCTGCTGGACAATTGCAATCATGCCCGGAATTTTTCTCAATACACCGTAAATATATGGCAGTAGTTCCCGGGTTCTTTCCTGGAACTTTGAAATAATTCCCATAAAGACCGATTGTCCCCGTGCAACATAGAAAAAATTGCTGGCGGGTGGAAGATTCAACTTTTCCGCCAGGTCACTTTTTTGATCATGTTCAATGAGCGGTAGAATATCTTTTTCCACGGTTTCCCCAATTTTTTCAAGTTCCGTCAGATTATAACCCGGCGGCGGCAGAAGAATTCCAAACAATATCTCCCGGTTACCTTCAGGAAGATATTCTGTTTTCGGCATTAAAAAATATGCCAGGCTAATCGCCAGAAGGGGCATGATCACGGCAATGCCCATACGAGCGGTAACCCATCCACACATCCAGTAAACAAATTTTGTCGTGTAATCTATAAAGCCGCCGGCAAAAGCGGTGAACCCTCGCATGATGAAATTAACAGGCTTCCAGATAGGTGCAAGATATCCTTTTGCTTTGAATGCGGTATTTTTTTCATTTTTAACCTTCCCCAGTATTTTGGAAGACAAGGTTGGAATAACCGTTATGGAGACGATAAGGCTTAATGTCACGGCACTGCTGATAGCAATGGCAATATCCCGGAAAAGTTGGCCGGCCTCCTCCTGAACAAAAACAATGGGGAGAAATACGGCTACCGTCGTCAGTGTACTCGCCAGAACCGCTCCCCAGACCTCAACGGTACCATCATAGGCTGCTTCTATGCGGGTTTTGCCCATCTCACGATGGCGAAAGATATTTTCAAATACCACAATGGAATTATCCACGATCATACCGATGGCAAAGGAAAGTCCGGCCAAGCTGACGACGTTGATGTTCCTTCCCATTAAGGTCATGACAAGGAAAGTGCCGATGGCGCTGATGGGAATGGCGATAGCCACGATTATGGTGCTCGCAACATTCCGTAAAAATATTAAAAGCACCAAAATCGCAAGGGATCCACCCACAAAAATATTTTCCCTTACCAGCTTTATCGCACTATAAATGTAGCTGGTTTCATCATAGACTTTAACAATCCTTAGATTCTTTTCTTTTAATAGGCCATCATTAAGTTCCGTAAGGGCTTCCTGGAGTTTCTTTACCACCACCAGAACATTGGAACCGGGTTCGCGAACGGCGTTTAGAACGATGGTCGGGGTCCCTGTATGTCGGACGACATACTCCGGATCTTTAAAGCCAAACTCAACGCCGGCAATATCGCTTACGGTGACAGGGATGCCGTTTACTCTTTTAATAATAACATTGGAAATATCCTCAGCACTTTTATACTCGCCGACGGTTCTTGTGATATAACGACGCTTACCCTCGTCAAAATCACCGGCACTGATGTTTTTGTTCTCTATGTCCAGTGCTCGAACGAGTTCAGGAATGGTCACTTTCCGGGCCGAGAGGGCGTCCGTATCTACAATGACTTGAATTTCCCTTTCCCGTCCCCCGTAAATATTGGAAGACGATATCCCCGAAATCCGCTCAAGACGTGGCTTCACATGTTCATCAATAAAATCGTATTCTTGCTGTAAAACTCCTTGATATCCTTCCAGTGCCTGCAATACCATCCAGGCAATTGCCTTTTCACGTCTTCCCCCGGACTTTATAATCGGCTTTTCCACATTATCCGGATATTCTTTTACCCGTTCAAGACTGTTGGATACCCTGAGAAGCGCTTCATCGGTACTCGTACCGATTTCAAACATCAGGTTGATATAGGCATTGCTGTCCTGGCTTTCACTTTTAATTTCCACCAGACCTTCGAGGTTTTTGAGTTCTTCTTCCTGGGCATCGACGATTTCGCGTTCTACCTCAACAGGACTTGCACCGCGCCATGTCGTTGTGATGGAAATCTCCGGAAGGTCAACATTGGGGGTCAACTGAATCGGAATTCTGAAAAGTGAAATAAAGCCGAACAAAGTCAGCAGGAGAACGCCGACCGTAACGGTGACCGGCTTTTTTATGGCGGTATCAACTAGTTTCATAGTTTTATTATTGGGATCAGGGACCAGGGTTCAGGGTGTTAAAAAATGTAACCTCAATCATCCAACATCCTGTATCTTGCATCCCGCATCCTGTATCGCAAATCATTTTTGTACGACCACCGGTTGTCCGGGTCTTAGACGCTCATTTCCGCGAATCACAACCTGAATCCCGGGTTTCAGATTCCCTACCACGGCAACATCCCCATCATAATAGCCGATAATTTTAACAGGAACCGATATGGCTTTGCCGTCATTAACCATAAAAACCAGCCGGTTGTCTCCGGCTGTAACCACAGCATCTTTGGGAACCAGCAACGCTTTTATTTCAGTTGCCAGATTAAAGGTCACCATGGCCTCCATTCCGCCTTTTATCTTATGATCCGGATTCGCAAGGTATATCCTTACAGGGAAGGTTCTGGAATCGGGATTTCCCTGCGGAAGTACGGAGTATATCTTACCTGAAAACGGGTTGTTTGATACGCTTTTTATGGATACGTTTACGTTACTTTGGGGTGCAAGTAAAACCGAATAGCGTTCCGGAACATCTACGGTGATTTGTACTTTATCAAGACCAAGAAGGGTAACAACAGGCCCTCCTTTGTTTATCCATTCTCCGATTTGGGTGTGTTCTTTTGCAACAAAGCCGGAGAATGGTGCCAACACTTTTTGTTGTTTATTTTCGTATTTGAGCAGCTCTATTTCAGACTCATTCTGGAGCAATTCCTGGGAAAGCGCACGATACGTATAAAAAGCAGTATCATATTGCTTTTCGGCAATACTGTTTGTCTCTTTAAGTTTGCTGACCCTTTTGAGCTCCTTTTCAGCATTCTGAAGGTTCGCCTGGATTCTTTTCTTTGCCGCAACAGCCCCTTTAAGACGAAGCCTCAGTTCGGTTTCTTTCAAATTGACCAGCAGGTCTCCCTTTTTAACATAATCGCCCTCTTTTATTGAAAAATATTCCACAATGCCCGATATTTCAGAAGCAACTGTACTCTCTGAGAAGGCTTCCGTTGTTCCAACTAAAGATATCTGAGTTGAGACGGTCTTGGTTTTTACAATGGCAACCTGAACCGGGGAAGGTGGCGGTCCTTTCCCCTTGGCAGGATCTTTGGCCAATGAGGCTGGAGCTGGAAGTAAACAGACAGTTGTGGCAATTAAAAAATATCTGTAAAAAAACGCTTTGATATCAAATGTTAGCATGAATAACCTCTTTTAGATGTAGGATCTTTACGTCGAGTAATGGCGAATCTATATTTAAAATTCGATGTCGTCAAGCATTTATAGATACACCTTATCGATGTTTGATAAATGAAACCTTCAAGATATTCCCTTGCTCAGACAAAATCATGTGTTATATTTAGAATCATTTACGAGTTTTATTCAATGCGATTCTAAACAAAGGGAAAGGAAATACTTATGAAAATTGCAGTCAGCGGCAAAGGGGGGGTTGGCAAGACAACGTTTTCAGCACTTTTGATACGAAAATTGAATGAGCAAGGGAAACATGTGCTAGCCATCGATGCGGATCCGGATGCCAATCTTGCGGCGGCGCTGGGTATTCCAGATGCCGACCGCATCGTTCCAATTGCCGAGATGAAAGAGCTTGTTTTTGAAAGAACTGAAGCAAAGCCGGGAAGCATGGGTGGTTTTTTCAAGCTCAACCCCAAAGTGGACGACCTCCCGGACGCGCTTTCGGCAAAACTGGATAACATTAAACTCATGCGCCTTGGGGGAGTTCAAAAAGGCGGGTCCGGATGTATCTGCCCGGAGAGCACCCTGCTAAGGGCGCTGATAACCCACATTGTCTTGGCGCGAGACGAGGTGGTGGTCATGGATATGGAAGCCGGAATCGAACATTTGGGAAGGGCAACCGCTTCGGCTGTAGACCGGTTGATTGTGGTCGTAGAACCCGGCCGTCGAAGTATGGATACCGCAGGCCATATTCGAAAGCTTGCATCCGAGATCGGCTTAAAAAATATTGTTCTTGTAGGCAACAAAATTCGCAATCCGAAAGACGAGACATATTTAAAAGAGCATCTAAAGGATTTTGAGTTCCTTGGCTTTATCCCCTATGATGAAGCGCTGATAGAGGCGGATTTGGATGGTGTTTCACCATTTGATGTGGATTCAACTGCAAAAGAACATGTTAACGCGATGATTTCCGAGTTTTAATGAGCCGTCCAAGACGATACCATTATCGAACCAAAAAAGGAAAAGGCGGATTCAGCCGGAGTCACCGGCCTCCCAAAATCAAGCCCGGTGCGGATGCCGGGCTCAAAAAGATTTTTGCCGGCATTGGCGTGCCGGCTCAGAAACCGTTTAAACCCGACCCTTTTCAGCTTCAGGCATTGTCGGCAATCAAACGATCCGACTGCCTGGTGACCGTACCCACCGGCGCCGGCAAAACCTGGATTGCCGAACAGGCCATCGCGCGAATCCTTAAAAAGGGGGGCAAATCATGGTACGCTTCTCCCTTAAAAGCCTTGAGCAATACAAAGTACAGTGAATTTTCAAAAATCTTCGGGCCTGAAAACGTCGGTATTTTAACCGGTGACAGAAAAGAAAAACCGGATGCACCCGTCATTGTAGGAACCACCGAAATTCTTAGGAATCAGCTTTATGATGCCATGTATCAGGGGACCACACTTCTCACCGATTTCGTTGTTCTTGACGAGGCACATTTTTTAGGGGATGAAGACAGGGGCGTTGTCTGGGAAGAGATCATGATATATCTTCCCTCCAGGATTCCGCTTCTTCTGCTCTCGGCTACCATCGGCAATGCAAAGGTTATTTCCCAATGGCTTTCGTCCATTCGCGGTAAAAAGTGTATTGTTGTTGAAGAAACCAAAAGGCCTGTGCCGCTGTATCCGCTCTTTTTTCACCCGTCAGGGACGCTGTATCCCCTGCTCGTTAGGGGAAGTCCGGGGAAGGGCAGATTGTCTAAAAAGGTGGCTGCTTATGTAAGCAGCAGTCGTCCACTTTATCTTTCCCCGCCCCATAAATTGCCTCCTTTTGGGGATATTTTGCGCGTATTAAATAAATACCGACTTCTCCCTACCATATTTTTTCTCAAATCTAGGGCCGATTGTGACAATGCCCTTGATTTGTGTGAAGAGGGTTTGAGATATGACCGGATTAGAAAAGATAAACTCAGCCGGAGAATCGAAGAACTTGTGGCCCACAATTCCCATATTGCCAGGCACCGGCAGTTGTGGCACCTTGAACACTTGGCCGTGGGCGCCCATCACAGCGGACAGCTCCCGGCATGGAAACTGATTCTGGAAACCCTCATGACAGAAGGGCTGCTAAATGCCGTCTTTGCAACTTCTACCGTTGCCGCCGGTGTAAACTTTCCGGCCAGGACCATTGTTTATCTGAACTCTGACCGGTTTAACGGCAAAGAATTTCTGCCGCTTTCTCCCACTGAATTCCACCAGATGACCGGGCGGGCCGGGCGAAGGGGAATGGACCATATTGGATTTGCTGTGGCAATTCCGGGAAAATTCATGGATATCCGGCTCACCGCAAAGCTGATGAAATCACCGCCGTCTGACGTGTCCAGTCAGATAAAGATAAACTTTTCAATGGCTCTTAACCTGCTTTTGTCCCATACGCCGGAACAGATTGAAGATCTTTTGAAAAAATCCTTTGCAACTTATATGATAATTCATGCGAGAAAAAAAAGGGGGCTTCAAAAGCCTGTAGAAAATGATCATAAGCAGCTATGGCAGGATTTTGTACGGCATCTCGATTTTCTGAAAGAAACCGGTTATGCCAACCAAAGCGGCAGACTGACCGGCGACGGCATATGGGCCTCTCAACTTCGTGTCGATCAGCCGTTGATGATTGCAGAAGGATTTAGATGCGGAATTTTTCCTGACAATGATCCGGCGCTCCTTGCCGCTGTGACAGTGTTGTTTGTCAACGAACGCGAATCAGATGAAATAATAGACAAGGCATTTATGTCTAAAGCGCTGATCAAAACCTTTTCCGATGTTAAAAAAAGCCTTTCATCCTTTTCAGCACGGATGTCCAAAAAGGGTTTTGAAACCCGGCCACTGATTTTGCAACCGGCGGCGACCCTATATGCCTGGGCAACCGGCCTGCCCTGGGAAAAGGTGCTTACCATCGCCAAAATGGAAGAGGGGGACCTGGCCATGCTGATTCTTAGGACAGCAGACAACCTGAGGCATATCAGGACCCTTAAAAATGTTTT
>CALLDL010000144.1 GCA_937998305.1 uncultured Desulfobacterales bacterium
ATCAATCACCCTGACACGGATAGAGTTGGGGAAACCAAGCAGAATGGAAACAAAACGAAAAATCCTTTTGGCTTTAGGGTTAAAAATTTCTGAAAAAAATAAAGTGTTTCATTAATCAAAGATTATTTCCAATTTGTGAAAAAGCATACCTGATATCTAACACATCCTTTTAAAGTCTAACCCCTTAGAGGCTTGCCCTAAAGAATTCTAAAAAAAGTAAGGGAAGAGATGTCAAAGAAACATTTAGAATGCCCATTGTATAATCACAATAATTGTAGAGAGTCTCATAACCGGAAAGTCTGTGCTTTTGTCCGTAAAGATAAGACCTGTCTCAAAAAGTTGCCTAAATCGGCAAAGAAGTTCAAGGAGTAAGGTTATATTTGCTTGTTTTGATTGCAACAAGGAGATCCAAGAAGCATACTCGTACTTTCCTTGGACTGGCTTAAAAATGGAATGGAGAAATTAGACTATAGGCTTATGGACAAAGAGAATCTTTGGGGAGTCCGTGAGCACATCCTAACGCGGATATTTAGGATCTGAGGATTGTCAAATATCAAAAACTAATCATGGACAATTGAAGGAACGTTACTACAAAAACTGACATCCACCGAACAGAGATAATGTGCCTGAACACAGCACTCTGGCAGGCGGATAAGGTGCTTCCCTTGGTATGAGTGGTGACTTAAAAAGAAGGGTTTGTTAAGGAGGAAAAAAATGGGGAACAGATTAAATGATTTATCTCTGAGGTTTCAAACAAAGGGGTTTATGCCTATTGAAATTTCAGGACTCGTCAAAGATATTTTTTATATTTTAGACAAAGGTATATATCGTACCAGAACCGAAGTTAACCAAGAGTTGGAGGATCTGGGCTGGGGGATAGGAATCATGGATAATGATTCATACGGATTAATGAACGCCCTGGTTCAATAACAAATGGCAAATATCCTTAAATATGAAAAAAATGATGTGA
The DNA here is from genome assembly GCA_937998305.1 of uncultured Desulfobacterales bacterium. Classification (GTDB taxonomy): domain Bacteria; phylum Desulfobacterota; class Desulfobacteria; order Desulfobacterales; family UBA11574; genus UBA11574. Next base: position 971 of record CALLDL010000144.1, read on the forward strand.
ACCGAGTTAAATTAAGTCTTTCGGGTAAACCGTCATATTAAAATGATTGGTATGTACTATAATTGAGGCAGGTACGTATCATGATAATATTCCTGGTTCAGACGACTCCTCACCAAACAAAGGTGATGGCTTGCCGAACCGGATGATGCCTTGAAACAAATGAGGCTTTCAGGGCAGTAAGGGCAGGGTCAGCAATGGCCCTGCTTTTTTTATTATCCACACTTTTGATTTCTGCTATATACATGCAGTCCCAAAAGCCGGCTCAGAACTTGTGATATCTTATTGTTTGAGTCATAATTCAAACATACATCACCGGAACGTCAAACTGAGACCTTACCTTTCTTGAAGTCTCAATCCCGTCAATCTTTGCATACAGATCCAAATCCATCACGACAATATCAGGGTGTGTTTTCTCAATTTCTGAAAAGAGCCTTGAATTTGAATATACATTAGATTCAACCTTACACCAATCACAGATAAACCTGCATCTGATATTTTCATTAGGCCCCTCATCCAGCACCAACAGTTTTAGTCCTGACATGATGTAAACTCCCCTTCTAAGATTTGAATTAATTTAATCCAAGATCTATGCCAGAATGTTTAATGGTTGATAGGGAATTGTGAAAGGAATTGGATTCAGATCAGGAGGTGGTTAAGCTTAACTTTTTAAGAAATATATTAAATCGGTACGTTTAATCCTTATGACCAAAAACCTTTGACAGCTTGCAAATATCTGTGTTCACTAATAATTGTGATACGTTAATGACTTACCACAAAATTGATGCCCTCTTTAAATTTTGTACAGCTTGCCAGTATGTCGAAATGCCGAATTTCAGATACCATAATAGGCTGTTGTCAAATCAAGGAAACCCTGATTATAATTATTGTCAAACCATTTTCGCCCACCGACACCTAATAGCCTATGTACCACCAACTGCCCCTATTCAAGTCAACATTTTGACATCCACTACCGGTCATTGTCAAATTTTCATCACAAAATTGACTTGCATGGATCAACAACTATCTCATTTTACGAAATTTTTAACCATTCCCCTCTTCATTAAACACCGGCACACTTATTGCTTTCCTAAAACTGAGCAAAATCTCTTTATATAAAACAATCGCTGGATTCAATTTTTGGACATCATTTTTCCATTTGCTATAACCATATGAAACTGAGCAAAAAACTCATATCGACCACCTTGTGTACGGTCCTATTGCCGCTTGTAATTGTAACGACGGTAGCGACTCGGAAAAATCGGTTTTGTCGGATATCTCACAAAACCGGTCAAACAGTCACAGCTTTATGATTGTCTTGTAACGGTTTCCGGACTGCGGAATGAAACAGCATTGGAACAACCGATGTCTATTTTCACCCGACACACCATTTGCGAGAAACAACAGCGAACGGCTCGCATTCTTTTGGCTGAAGACAACATCACAAACCAAAAGGTGGCCTTGAGCACCTTAAAAAAATTCGGATACAGTGCTGATGTCGTTAAGAATGGCAAGGAAGCAGTTGAAGCTCTCAAAAAGATTCCATACGATATTGTTTTGATGGATTGCCAAATGCCGGGAATGGATGGTTACGAGGCAACAGATGAAATCCGAAAATGGGAGAAAAAGCTCAAAGACGGATCGGCTGATTGTTCAGAGTCAAACCTTGAATCTACAGCCGGATCGAAAAGAGTTCCAATTATTGCAATGACGGCTCATGGGTTGAAAGGTGATCGCGAAAAATGTCTTAATGCCGGCATGGATGACTATATCGCCAAACCGATCCATCCAAAGAAACTGTGTAATGTGATCGAAAAGTGGCTCAACGAACCGGAAGGGGCGCATGAAGCGGAAATTGTCCATGAACCTTTACCAGAAGACAATATCTTTGATAAACACAGTTTTCTCGACCGGCTCTTGGGTGATGAAGATCTCGCAAAAGAGATCATTAAAGGGTTCATTGAGGATTCTCTGCGTCAAATCGGTACCATAAAAGAAGCTTTTGATAACAAGGACACGAATGTGATACATCGTCAAGCCCACGCCCTCAAAGGTGCCGCTGCAAACATCAGTGCAACGGCCTTGAAAGAGCTTGCGTATCAAATTGAAATTGCAGGCGAAACAGAAGATATGATTAAAGCGGCTTCACTGATCCCGAAACTTGATGAACAACTTGAGGAATTGAAAAAAAGGGTGGGCCAAAAATTACTGGCAAAAACTTAGGAGCGTCCAATGAGAATATTAATTGCTGAAGACGATGTTACATCCCGTCTTATTCTGGAAAACATGTTGACCAAGTGGGGCTACGATGTCATCTCTGCTACCGATGGGAACGATGCGTGGAAAAAGCTTCAAGAAGAGGATGCGCCCAAATTGGTCATCCTTGATTGGATGATGCCGGGTATGGAGGGCATCGAAATTTGCCGAAAGATTCGTGAAAATTTAAAAAGTGAAGATCAATATACATATGTGACGTTGCTTACTGCAAAAGAATCAAAGGAGAACATTGTCACCGGCATGGATGCGGGTGCAGATGATTACATAACCAAACCTTTTGACATGCATGAACTTCGTGTGCGCGTCCGAGCCGGTCAACGAATCGTTCAGTTGCAGTCCGAATTGCTGGAAGCTAAAAATAATCTGGAAATACAATCTCGGACGGATCCGCTGACAGGCGTTCTGAATCGCCGGGCTATTCTATCGCAGATTGAAAATGAACTTTCCAGGGCAAAAAGAGATAACGCGCATATAAGTATTTCAATGCTCGACCTCGACTATTTTAAGAAAATAAATGATACTTTCGGGCACCTTGCAGGTGACGCAGTACTTCGAGAGAGTATGAATCGGGTGGAAGAAACCATCAGAACATATGATACTGTCGGAAGGTTTGGCGGAGAGGAATTTATTGTTGTATTGCCTGGAGCAAAGCAGGCAGATGCATTTACCATCGCCGAAAGAATTCGACTAAAAATAAATGAAAAAAATGCAGATGTTGACGGGGTAAGCATCCCTTTTACAACAAGCCAGGGGCTTGCAACCTGTAACGGAGAATCGACCGTGGATGAGTTGATTGCAAAGGCAGACGAAGCCCTGTATCGCGCCAAAGAAAACGGCCGCAACCGTGTTGAGCAGGCTTCTCTTCAGGAAGAATAGAAAATGCCTTCACCATAACCAATTGATTTGACATGATTTCACCCACACTTTAAGACCTTCGAAAAACTTACATTTCAAGTTTCTCACACCTTATAATATTCAGGAATACCAATACACCGCCTATGGACGGATTCTTAACTTGTGAAACGAATACAAGTGATTAGGATATGGTTTACAAACAAAAAATATCATGATACTTGACGAACTCGAGTATCGAGCCCATATGTACTTGTGAGTTCATTTGGCAAGCCATCTCAAAAATGCATCTAACGCCCAATTACAGCGTTGCGAGCCTCTTCAAAATGCTCACATACTCCCATGTATGCTCCGATTTTTCATCGGCTCGCGCCTTGTCCTTGAACGTAATCTACATTTTTGAGATGGCTTGAAAAATAGTATTTTTAACTGATATTAACATTCGAGGTTCAAAAGAAATGGATAATGAACGTGAAAAAATCGATTTTGATGTGCTTTTTGTGGGAGGCGGTCCTGCAAGTCTTGCAGGCGCCATCCGGCTGATGCAACTCGCCAAGGAAAAAAATATGACTCTTGAGGTGGCGCTGGTCGAAAAAGGTGCGGAAATAGGATCTCATGTATTGAGCGGCGCTATTCTGAATCCGATTGCCTTAAAGGAGCTGCTTCCGAATTATTTGAAAAAAGAGTGCCCCATTGAATCAACCGTAAAAGAAGATGGCTTCTATTTTTTGACTCGAAAAAAACACTACCGCGTTCCGATAGTCCCCAGGTATATGCACAATAAAGGCTTCTTTATCATCAGTCTTTCCAGGTTCACCAGATGGCTGGGAAGCATCGCCGAAGATCTCGGCGTAAATATTTTTCCGGGTTTCACAGGCAAAGAAGTTCTCTATGCTAAAGATCAGAATACAATTATCGGCGTACGCACCGGTGATAAAGGTCTTGACAAAGATGGACGTCCCAAGAGCAATTTTGAACCTGGAATCGATTTGCTGGCCAAAGTAACTGTGTTCGGCGAAGGGGCAAGGGGAAGCCTGACGAAGGATATCTCACAAAAACTAAATCTTTTTTCCGATAAAATGCCCCAGGTATTTGAATCCGGCATCAAAGAAGTGATTCAGCTTCCGGAAGATAATTACTTTACGTTCAGCGACACAAACGACATTCACACCCTTGGATATCCCCTGGGCCTGGATATACCGGGAGGCGGGTTTATTTATGAGATTAAAAATAACATGGTGGCAATAGGCTTTCTTGTGGGACTCAGCTATCGGAATCCCATGCTGGATCTATATGAAGAATTCATAAAATTTAAACAGCATCCTTTTGTAGCAGACATCATTAAAAACGGAAAAGTCTTGGAACAGGGTGCAAGAACCGTTTCATCCGGCGGCTATTTCACCATCCCCGGGCTATCCGTAGACGGCGGTGTTTTTGTGGGTGGATGTGCAGCAATGCAGAATACACCGGGTTTAAAAGGGGTGCATTTGTCCATGAAGTCGGGCATGCTGGCGGCAGAGGCGATCATAAGCGCTCTTGAAAAGAATAATTTTACACAAGAAACCCTCGGAGTTTATTCTGAATTGTTTGAAAACAACTGGGCAAGCAAGGAAATTTACGAGGCCAGGAATTTTTCCCAGGCCCTTTCAAAAAAGGGACCGATAAAATGGATGCACATCGGTGCTCAATATATCACCAAGGGGCGGGGTTTCATCGATAAAATGCCGATCCAACCCGATTCCGATACGTTAAATCCCGCAAAAGAGGGCCATGAGGATGTTCGTTCGGCGCCTGAAAAGAAGACGCTGGACGGCGTTTTGTTTGTAGACAAACTAACCGGTGTTTATCTATCCAAAACCATGCACAGGGAGGATCAGCCCAGTCACATTATCGTTCACGATAAAGACCTTTGTGTCAATGAATGTTTTACAACCTATAAATCTCCATGCACAAGATTCTGTCCGGGCGATGTATACGAAATCGAAACCGACCCAAAGACATCAACACGTCGACTCAAGTTGAATCCATCCAATTGTCTTCACTGCAAAACTTGTGATATAAAGGATCCGTACGGAAATATAACATGGACATGCCCGGAAGGAGGAGAAGGACCCGGATATACGATGCTATAATTTATAATCTTCCCTTTTTTAATATCGCGATAAGAAGCCAGATTCCCATAATTGCAGCGGTTGAAAACAAAACAATTCCAATCAGGGATATTCCGTAAAAAAGGGGCGGGGTTTCGGAAATAACGATAAGTGCTGAACCAATGATAAGTGCTGCAATAATGATTGAAAATGATATTCTGTTGCTGACCCTGTCATGGGTCGCCAGCATGGATTCAAGCCCTTTATGCTCCATTTTTAAAGACAGTTTCTGAAATCGGACCAGCCGTGTAATCTCAAGCATATCTTTAGGAAACTGCTGAGCGAATTGAAACATTTGCGATCCGAGTTGGATCATATCATCCGCGATTCTTCCGGGATAGAACCGCTCAAATTTAACTCGTTTTATAAACGGTTCAGATTGAGCGATCATGTCAAAATCCGGATCGAGTGCCAGGGCCACTCCCTCCACCATGGTCAACGTCTTCATCATAAGGAAGATATCCGGAGCAATCATAAGACGATGGCGTGACGCCAGCTCAAGCAAATTGTTCAAAAGCTTTCCGATCTCAATATCCTTCAAAGGCTTATGAAGGTGCTGCCCCATGAAGTCTGATACATCCTTTTCGAGCTGTCTAATTTGAGGCTCTTTTTCCCAGTGAGTCAGTTTCAAAAGCACCTGAGTCACCCTTGCTTCGCGCCGATGGATAACGCTGTCTATCAAATCGACGAAATCTTCTCTGGTCTGCCGATCCACTGTTCCGGTCATACCGAAGTCGATGAGACAGATGACATTCTCAGGAAGAATAAAAATATTTCCTGGGTGAGGATCCGCATGAAAAAAACCGAGATCAAACACCTGTTTTAGGTAAAAATCTGCCCCACGGGCAGTAATCATCTTCCGGTCGAGTTCGGCTGCTTCAAGCCTGTCGGTTTCAGATACTTTGATACCATCCATCAGTTCCATGGTTAGAACATGCTCGGTGGACATGTTTCTGAAAACCGCTGGTATATAAATGTTAGGCTCGTCCAAAAATTGGCGGGCAAATCGTTCCATACTACTGGCTTCAATGGTGTAATCAATTTCCCGTTCAAGGGTTCTGGCAAATTCTTCCACGATTTTAACCGGTCGATACAGGGCCATCTCTTTTATATTGCGCTCTACCAGTGTTGCCATATGAAGCATGATTTCAAGATCGACTTCTATAATCTTTTTGATGCCGGGCCGTTGAACTTTTACCGCCACCATTTCACCATCCTTTAATCTGGCCTTGTGTACCTGGCCGATAGACGCGGCGGCAACCGGTGTTTCGCTAAAAAAAACAAAAAGTTCTTCAAGCGGTCTACTGAACTCCGATTCAACGGTCCTTTTCGCTTCATCGAAAGAAAAGGGAGGGACTTTATCCTGAAGTTTGGAAAGTTCTTGTGTAAAATCAATCGGAATAAGATCAGGGCGAGTGGACAGAACCTGACCGAGCTTCACATAGGTGGGACCCAGTTCTTCAAAGGCCATTCTCACTCTTTCTGCCCTTGAAAGTTTTTCAAGGCGCTTGCGCCGATTTTTTGAAATGAGTTGAAGCCCGACCTCTATGTACTGATCGATCTTTAATAGCTCTATTAGATCGCCAAAACCATACTTAAAAAGAATCGCCAGTATCTGGCGGTATCGGTTAAGATTTCGGTAGGTTCGGCCTACGACACCGATTTTTCTTATACTCAGCATTTGAGAAGAATAGTGTTTGTACTTAGTGCTTTGATTTGTAAATTCAGTAACGTATCTTATAACAGGCCATCGCATTCAACATGACGAAGAATCGTAAAAGTGACTAAAGTTTGAAGTGAGTTAAAATGAGCTAAAGTAGTGGAATCCGCCTACGGCGAAGCCAATTTAAAAAATGATAGAATTCATTAACTTCCCCGTTTTATACGGGATAAATAGGCACCTTAGATCACTTTAAGCACTTTAAACTTTTGAATTAAACGGCTAAACCTTACTTGGAAGTATCCCCTCCTTCGCTGATCGCTTTTTTAAGATCCCTTATTTCCTTTTTCAACCCCTTCAATTCGTCTCCGGTGACAACATCAGCTTTTTTCATAAAATCCTTAACCGCTCGTTGAACCTTTTCTTCCAGTTTTTTTTGGGTCTCATCATACCTTTTCTGAAGATCTTCCAGAAATTTCGTTCCTTCATTTTCTGACATTTTGCCCTTATTGACAAGTTCCTTGGCCAAATCTTCAACCTCATCCTTTGCGATGAGGGCCAAGCCGATACCGGTCAACATGGATTTTTTGACGATATTCAACATAAAACCTCCTTAATTTGACATCTCTGAATTTCTACAACTTTTTAAAATCACAAGTTTATTAATTGCAACTTGTTCATTCAACCAGTATGGAAGAATGGAATGTTGGAATACTGGAATTTTGGGAATAAGAGTGGAAATAAATGGTTTAAAATTATCAAAAAGTCCATCAAGCCCATCACTCCATTACTCCATTGTTCCATCATTCCAATAGTGAGCCAAGCGAACTAACTTGTATATTTACTTCAATCTTCCGATAACAGCACTGGCAATGGTGTTTTTCTGGATCTCCTTGGTGCCTTCATAAATTTCCGTGATCTTGGCATCCCGATAAAAGCGCTCGACTTCATACTCTGCCATATATCCGTATCCGCCAAGCAGTTGGATGGCTTCATCGGCAACTTCCACCGCAGTCCGGGCAGCATACATCTTTGCCATGGATGTTAGTTTTGGATCGATACGCCCCTGATCAAAGTTCCAGGCAGCCTTGTAAGTAATTAGCCTGGAAAGTTCGATTTTTGTGGCCATATCTGCCAGTTTGTGCTGGGTGACCTGGAACTGCGCAATTTTTTTGCCGAACTGTTCTCTCTGTTTTACATAGGCCAACGCACGATCAAAAGCGCCCTGGGCAGTTCCGAGTGCCTGGGCTGCAATCAGTATCCTGCTTTCATCAAAAAATTCGAGAACATGATAGAACCCTTTTCCCTCTTCCCCGATAAGATTTGAAACCGGAACACGGACATCTTTAAAATTTACCTCTGCTGTGGACATCATATGGATCCCCATCTTTTCACCCACATCCATCGCAGAAATTCCGTTCCGGTCTGCCTCCACCAGGATCAAGCTTATTCCACGGTAGGTCGGTTTGCTTTCCGGATCGGTCTGGCAGAGAACACAGTAATAGCCGGCAATATCACCATTGGTAATAAATATTTTTGACCCGTTTATGACCCATTCGTCCCCATCCTTTTGCGCTGTCGTATCCATCCTTGTAATATCGGAACCGTGATCAGGCTCTGTAAACGCTCCGGCAGAAAGCATTTTTCCCTCTGCAACGGGCGGAAGAAATTTTTCTTTAAGGGCATCGCTGCCAAAACGCAAAACGCATTCAGATGCAAAATTGGCAAGTATCACCGCACTACCGATGCTAGAATCCCTGCTGCAGAATTCTTCTGCAACTAAAATGTTCTCAATAACACCGAGTCCCTGCCCGGAATATTGTTCCGGAAAGTGAATACCGATGAATCCCAGATCAGCGGCTTTTTTCCATATCTTTTCCGGAAATTCGTGCTTTTTGTCCAACTCAAGGGCAAGATCTTTGTCAAATTCGCCTTTGGCAAAATCCCTGGCAGCTTTCTGGATTTCTTTTTGTGATTTTGTCAGCTCAAAATCCATTATATTCTCCATCTCCTTAAAAGTTTTATTTTTTTTGAAATTTAACATATGCTCCGACCTATTGCAAGGAGTTTGAGATGGTCGAACAGACGCAAATATTTAGATTCCCAAAATGCTGCAAACCTAAAAGAAACTTGACGGAACCTTTCAACTGGAATATTTACACAAAAATGATTATAGTTTAAATATTGTGGTTTCGCAAAAAACCAAAAATTAATTTTTTTTAAGGCCTTAAAATTATTTTAGAAAGGAAATTAGATACCATGCCGTTTTCAATTGCACTCGCAGGAAAAGGAGGCACCGGGAAAACAACAGTTGCGGGAATGCTTCTCAAATACCTGGTAAAGATGGATAAAACACCCATCCTTGCAGTGGATGCCGACAGTAACGCAAACTTAAATGAAGTCTGTGGCCTTGAAGTCTCAGATACCCTTGGCAACGCCCGTGAAGAAATGAAAAAAGGAATCGTGCCCAGCGGAATGACAAAGGACATTTTCATGAACATGAAACTGCAGCAGGCGGTTGTTGAGGACGATGGATTCGACCTCGTTGTTATGGGACAACCTGAAGGTCCGGGATGTTATTGTGCTGCAAACACGCTTTTGACAGGATTTCTGGAAAAACTGACCGGAAACTATCCTTATATCGTTATGGATAATGAGGCTGGAATGGAACATATCAGCCGCTTGACCACCAGCAACGTAGACGTTCTTCTCATTGTTTCTGACACGTCCCGTCGCGCCCTCCAAGCGGCCGTTCGAATTCATGATTTGGCAAAAAATCTGAACATCGGTGTCTCCAAAAGCTACCTCATCATAAACCAGGTTAAAGACGCTCCGTCTGACACGGTTTTAAATATGGTTAAAAAAAATGGCCTTGAAATTGCCGGGACCATACCTGAAGATAACGACGTATATGAATATGATTTAAACGGGCGTCCGACCATTGAAATTCCGGAAGACAATGAAGCGGTTAAGGCTGCATTTGAAATATTCGATAAAATAATTCCATAGCCCCTTTTGAAATAAATGAAAAGAACAGGGTATTTGTATGATAAAAGATATCTGCTCCACGACACTGGACCCGACCATCCTGAAACGCCCGATAGACTCAAGGCCATCTATCAAGGGATAAAAGATGCCGATCTTCTTTCAAAGCTGACCATAATCCAGGCCAGTCGGGCGGATTTAAAATGGGTCGAAACCGTCCATGCAAAAAATTATATTGAACGTTTTGAAGCTGCTTGCCGCTCGGGCAATTCAATGTTTGACTATCCGGACAACCAGATATGCGCCGAAACTTTTGAGACTGCCCTTCTGGCCGTTGGCGGCATACTTGACGCCGCAGGCCGGGTAATGATGGGCAAACTGGACAATGTTTTCTGCGCTGTCAGACCCCCTGGTCATCATGCGGAATATGATCAGGCCATGGGGTTCTGCTATTTTAATAATGTTGCAATAGCCGCCAGATATCTACAAATAGAATGGGGCATACAAAGGGTTGGAATCGTCGATTTTGACGTTCATCATGGTAACGGCACCCAGCACATTTTCGAAGAAGATCCCGATGTATTCTACTACTCCATTCATCAGCATCCGACATTTGCGTTTCCCGGAACCGGGCGTGCTTTTGAAACCGGAAGTGGTGAAGGGACCGGATCGACACGAAATTACCCGGTTTTGCCGGGTCATGGAGACAAAGAATACCTGGGACTTATACAAAGAGACCTCATCCCGGTTTTGGAAGCATTCAGTCCTGAAGTGATCATCGTATCGGCAGGGTTTGATGCCCATGTTGACGACGATATGTCAGATATAAACCTGTCAACACAAGGATATACAAGGATAATGGAAAGGATCGTCGCCCTGGCCGCACTTTACTCAAACGGGAGAGTGATTTCCGTACTTGAGGGGGGATACTGCCTTAAGCGACTTCCGGAACTGGCAGCAAACCATGTCAAAGTTCTATTAACTATTTGAAAGTAAAACGTTTTACTGCAAATACATAAATTTCGTCACAACCCTGTTAGGCAATATTTTTAATTATCGGAGGCTAAAATGTTTATCAGCAAAGTAATGACCAGAAATGTTGTTACCATTGACAAAAATGCTGATATCTCACAAGCACAGGAAAAAATGTCAAAACATCTCTTTCGCCATCTTCCTGTGGTCGATGAGAATAATCACCTCATTGGAATCGTCACGGATCGCGATATTAGAAGCGTATTGCCTTCTTCTCATTTGGCCC
>CALLDL010000145.1 GCA_937998305.1 uncultured Desulfobacterales bacterium
CAAGGGGTCAAGGATTCAAGGGTTTGTTTTCTAAAGACTTTATCAGCGCCTTTAACATTCTTTCGATTTCTGCGATGTCTTTCTTGAATATCCTTCTGTTTACCCTGTTAAATAAGATTTGATCCTCTTAGCTAAATACCTTTTACCATTGTATGTCTTGAAATATTTTTCACGACGAATCGAGTCACTTTTATCAAGGCATGCCTCATAATAAACAAGCTTGAGAGACCCTATCCTTGGTGGATTCAACGAAGCTCTTATTGTGTTTTTCCAATCTTAGCTTGAGGTCTTTGGTAAAGCCCGCGTAGAGCTTACCGTCTCTCTCGCTCTGCAATACGTAAGTGTAGTAGCACATGAACACCTCAAGCTATTTAACAGGGCAAGTATTAGAAGGATTAGACACAACAGATCTTCTTATCTGTAAAGTTAGACCGTATCTTTCTTCCTTTGGGAATTTTGCTGTTATTCTATATATCTCTAAACAGAGTTCGTATGACTTTTGCCAGACTTTCAAATCTTTGTAATTTTTTAGCATTTCACTTGAACCCTTGAATCCTTGACCCCTGGTACCCTTTGGGATCACACCGACTCAATTGGAGATGACCCACTTATTTTACCCTAATTAACTACAACTAATCAGGAGATGATCCTCAATACTTAATGAGACACCGTCAAAATTTCCTACAAACTGTTAATTTTCACGCCTGCTCTCGGCTCATATTTACGTGAAATATCTTGAATCTAAACTGAGCGTTTCAAATAGTGACAGGGCTATAAAAAAGTAATGATTATAAATAAATATAAATTCTTAAATCGCTAATGAGCCTCATCTAATGGGTGGATTTATTTAAGCAAAAAATTGTCACCATTTGAAACCCATCGGGCTTGTCGAGTTTACCGAATCTGCTGCGTTATGAGACATTTGCAGTAGCAGACGGCTGCATGTCTCATGCCTTGCATCTCCCCGAAAGGCGGGATCTTACGACCGGCAAACTCGACAATCGCTCAATTTAGGTTGAAAATTCCATGACCCAAAAACAACCGATTGATAATATAAAAGAAATAAAAAATGTTTATTCAGTAAGTTTTTTTGGAATGAAATTTGCTACTATGTATTTACAGTCGGCAACAACATTATTGGAAAACGGATTTAAATTTATTGACTGTAATATTCTCCATGATGATTCAGAATTTAATATATCACAATGTATACTCAAAGCTACAGAGGGTTTCTTAAATAACACATTAATATATATAAACATTCAAGCTTCATCTTGCTGAATAATATTTATAGTAAAAATTTGGTTCAAAGTTGCAATCAACGAACAAGGGATTACTTTATATGTAAAGCAAAATGAACGAGTAAAACATTATCGGATGGAAATGATACACATGTCTCAGGACATTGTTTTTTATAAAATATTTTAAAAACACCGCTGACGGTTCCAGAACGTAAAATGGGCATTCAGTAGGAATATATTGAGGAAGATTAAGGATATGAAAAAAATATACATCAGCATACTGATTCTCCTGGTGACAGTAGCGTGGACAACACATGTTCAGAATGTTTACGCCTTTGACGGTAGTGCCATTGAATACTTTGATTTGGGATTGAAAACATCCATGGCCAATAAAAAGATCAATTACTTTTCAACAGCTTTAGAGTTGAACCCGAGGTTTGCCCCTGCCTATGAAAAACGCGGACTGCATTATTATTTTCAGGGAAAATACGACAAGGTCATTGAGGATTTTACCCATTTCATTCGACTGGCACCCGACAAAGCAGATGCCCACCGGATGCTGGGAATGGCTTATCTCAAAATCAACAACCATGAAAAGGCCATTGTCAACTTTGACAGAGCCCTCGATCTGGAGCCGGAAATGAAGGGGGTGCTTGGTTACCGGGCGGAGGCTTTCCGCATGATTGGTCAACTGGACGAAGCCATTGATGATTCAAGCAAAGCTCTTGCCATGGAAGGTGATCTGCGAATTTTATCAGATGTTTATAGAACCCGGGCCAAAGCTTACCTGGAATTGGATCAAGAGGTATTGGCCAACGCCGATCTCAAAAGGGCAGCTCAAATCGACCCCAGATACTTCTTTTACCGATATGTATCAGGATATGCTGACCTTGAAGATATGCGAAGGGCGGGTTTGATCGGTATGATCGGTATGGCGTTTGTGTTCATCTTCGGCTTGAAATTAAAGTCCCCCAAAAAAGACGAATAATTTAATATAAACGAACTTTTCTATCCGAGAGAAAACGAGCAGGCCAGAACCGCAAAGATCACACCGGCTATATCTGCCGTTAATCCGGCAGCCAGAGAATGACGGATACGACGAACCTGTACGGCTCCAAAATAAACGGCCAACACATAAAAGGTCGTTTCGGTGGATCCCTGGAGTGTTGAAACCAGATAGCCGGTGTAACTGTCGGGACCAATCGCCGGATCGTTGATGATGGAGGCCAGAATACCGTATGCCCCCGATCCGGAAAGAGGCCTCATCAACGCCATGGGAAGAGCCTCGGCAGGCAGGCCGAAACGACCGGTTATGCCGCTCAGCAAACCGACCATGGCCCCTAACACACCGCTTGCCCGGAGCATATCCACAGCCACAAGGATGGCCACCAGATAGGGGATGATCCGAAGAGCCACCTTAAAACCGTCCTTTGCGCCTTCAACAAACACTTCATAGACGCGTACGCGACGCACCAGACCGAAGCCTAAAAACCCGACCATGAGCGCCGGAATGATCCACGGCGATATGGACCGTCCATAAATCACGGAAACGGGTATCAATGCCACAAGGGATGCAAGAGCCACGAGACTGACCCACAAAGGATATCCTTTGGCAGCGTCTTTGAGCGGCACTTCTTCCCCATCATCTGATGCCACCTGCTGCACAGAAGCTTCGGCATCAACTTTGAGCGGCAGTAGTCTCTGATACACTTTAGCTGCAACAACAGCAACAGCGGTTGAACCGATGGTGGCAAACAATGTGGTAGGTAAAATCGCGGCCGGATCTAACGAACCGGCAGCTGCACGAAGGGCGATAACCCCGCTGGGCAACAGGGTCACACTGGAGGTATTGATGGCCAGAAACAGAGCCATGGAATCGGTTGCTGTTCCGCGCTGAGGGTTGAGCTTGTCAAGCTCCTGCATGGCCCGGATGCCAAAGGGTGTAGCGGCATTGCCAAGCCCCAACATGTTGGCCGAAAGGTTCAGAATCATGGCTCCCATGGCCGGATGATCCGTCGGTACATCGGGGAAAAGCTTCACCATCAGCGGACGAATCAGCCGCGCCAAAATGGTGAGCATTCCGCCGGCTTCAGCCACTTTCATCAGCCCCAGAAACAGGGCCATAACACCCACCAGGCCGATGGCCAGTTCCACGGCCCCGCCGGCCGATGTGATCATCGCTTTGGAGAGAATCTCCATGGCGGACGATGAACCCGGCACAGAAACAAAGAAAATTTGCTGCCATCCGGCAAATAAGAACGCACTCAGAACAATCAGTACGAATATGACGTTCATGGACACCATTCCATAGGGCGGTTGCCCTCGTCACACCACTTTTCATCGGCTATCTTGGTCGAAATGACAATCCAGACAAAATATAAGAGCTTGTTCGAGTCCATAGCGATGATCAAAAATATCTCAGAGGTTGTGTTTTTTTTATTTGTTAAATCGCTCTATGGATAAGGCTTTTTTTCAAACCGTGCAAACTCACCGAACCCTCAACTATCTCTACTTACTTTTTAAAATCAACCCGATTGAAAACCTCAAATTGACCGGTAGCATAATATTTCACCGGGTTACCCTCATGGTCGATAACGTATACGTTCACCAGATCACCGGCGCTAATATCGGGTATGTCGGATTTTTTTGATTCAGCAAGCTTCCACGCCATTCTCCATATAGCGATCTCTGACAACCATGGGCCGTCATCCATATCCGGGAAATAATCAGTTATA
>CALLDL010000146.1 GCA_937998305.1 uncultured Desulfobacterales bacterium
TCTCAAACAAGAAAACGATTTAACCGGCTCTACCATTTATCGATACAGATCTTTCAGTTAGTATTTTAATTGTGTTTTTATTCATTTTGTGGCAAATTTATTTTCTTTTCGCCACAAAGACACCACGACACTAAGAACGAATAATAAAATCTTTCGTATCTTTGTGCCTTGGTGACAAATATTTTTAGTTCCCCGATAAATCGGGATTTTTGCTTCACTATAACCGGCCTGGCCGGGTTAGGGTATACAGAGGAGCGCAAATGGCACTCAAGGAACACGAATATATCAGGCAGACTCTGGAAAGGTATACAAATTGCGCACTTGAAGATTTTTGCGATCATGTAATTATCACGAATTTTAAACAGTATGTAAACCGATTCAATGAAAAGGTTCAAGGGGATTTTCACGAAGGTAATTTCCGCACTGTCAACGTGAAATCCATGAATTGTACGATGATAGACTTCGGCATCGGTTCTCCCCAGGCCGCTCTGGTCATAAACTGTCTTGCCTACCTTGAAAATCTCAAATCTGTGGTCATACTTGGGATGTGCGGCGGAATAGATGATACCCTTGAGATCGGTGACTTCATCATTCCCTCCGCAGCCATCCGTGGTGAGGGCACCAGCCGGCATTACCTGCCGCCGGAATTTCCCGCCATACCCACCTCTTCGGTGAATCTTTTCTGTATCGGAGCCCTTCGAAAATTCAACCTGTCTCCCAAATGCGGTATTGTATATACCACAGACCGGCGTCTATGGGAATTCGACCAAGAATTTGTGAGTAATTTAAGGCAGCAGCGGGTGCTTGCCATAGACATGGAGCTTGCGACCCTATTCTCTGTGGCCTATCATTATGAAGTCCCCATTGGGTCTGTGATGCTGGTGTCAGATATGCCGTTGCAAAAACGAGGCATAAAAGACAAGAAGATGCAGGACGATATTTTTTCTAACCACATGGAGACCCATCTGGACATTGCAATAGATGTGATTAAAAACTTAAATTCGAGATGGGATAACATAGAACGAAAGCTCACCAGCGAATGGTAGAGCGATACTTTTTCTAAATCAGGTCCACGTCATTTAAACAGGTAATTGCTTGGAATAAAAAAAGTTGCTGGCTTATGGAAATTCCAAGCACCAAAATACAAATCTCAAATAAATATCAATAACCAAAATTCAAAACAGATAGAATGAAGGCGAAACATTCAATAATTAATTGAAATGTTTTGGTCATTGGAATTTGATATTTTGATATTGTTTGTAATTTGAGTATTGTGATTTGGGATTTTGGCGCCGTATCCAGGAAAGCAAATCACTTCTATCTAAATCAGTTAAAATATACTTTGACGTTTCTCTGCTTTTTAGACAAGATTGCTTGACAAATTCATATTCGCAATTACTTTTCGCCAATATTTATTGGGATAATATTAAAACATATACCCCTATGGGGCGAAAATGCCCTGAATGAGGGGTTTTTTGTTCCATAAGCCCTTAACTTGAACAATCGGGCAACATAATTTTTATCATCAAAACACCAAATTTAAAAATACCATGAAAAATTCTATCCATAAAGTCAGAAACATCGGAATCAGTGCCCACATCGATTCCGGCAAAACCACACTCACTGAAAGAATTCTATTTTTCACAAAACGAATCCATGCAATACATGATGTCAAAGGGAAAGACGGCGTGGGCGCCACCATGGATTCAATGGAACTTGAAAAGGAGCGTGGAATAACCATCGCTTCTGCCGCCACATATTGTGAATGGCTGGATTATAAAATTAATATTATCGACACCCCCGGTCATGTCGATTTTACAATAGAAGTTGAACGGTCTCTGAGGGTGCTTGACGGCGCCATACTCGTTTTATGTTCTGTGGGCGGTGTTCAGTCCCAATCCATTACCGTTGACCAGCAAATGAAAAGGTACAAGGTGCCCTGTATCGCTTTTATCAACAAGTGCGATCGAAGCGGAGCCAATCCCTTTCGTGTCATTAATCAACTTAAAGAAAAGCTGGGGCACAATGCAGTTGCCATGCAGATCCCCATCGGTCTCGAGGCGGATTTTGAAGCCGTTGTTGATCTTGTGACCATGAAAGCGATTTATTTTGACGGACCCAATGGAGAAGACGTACGGATTGAAGAAATACCACAGAATCTTCTTAATGAAGCCATGAATCGGCGTGAAGAATTGATCGATGCGGCCTCGATGTTTTCAGATGAACTTACGGAAGCTGTTCTTGAAGAAAAGGAAATCACGGAGGATATGATTGCCTCAGCAGTGCGAATCGGTACACTGACTCGCAAAATGACACCGGTCTTTGTTGGATCTGCCTATAAAAATAAAGGCGTTCAACCGATCCTTGATGCGGTAGTGAATTTTCTTCCCTGCCCGTCGGAAGTGGAAAATACGGCCTTAGACCTGGATAAAGACGAGGACTCTGTTATTCTTTCCAATGAAATGAATAAACCGGTGGTTGCCCTGGCTTTCAAACTCGAGGACGGACAATATGGTCAATTGACCTACGTCAGGGTGTACCAGGGATCTCTTTCCAAAGGGAATACCATTGTCAATGTGCGAAATGGGAAGAAGATCAAGGTTGGAAGGGTCGTCCGCATGCACGCAGAACAAATGGAAGACATCGAATCCATTCCGGCAGGATATATCGGAGCCCTATTTGGAATCGAGTGCGCCTCCGGTGACACCTTTGTTGATCCCGGGCTCAACCTGACGATGACATCCATGTTTGTCCCTGAACCTGTTATCTCACTTGCCATTTTTCCGAAAGACAATAAATCCCAGATAAATATGTCCAAGGCCCTCAACAGGTTCAGTAAAGAAGACCCCACCTTCAAAACCTATGTTGACCATGAAACCAATGAAACGATTATCGAAGGGATGGGAGAACTTCATCTCGATGTCTATGTAGAACGAATGCGACGTGAATATGCAACGGACGTTACCACCGGTAATCCACTGGTGGCGTATAGAGAAACCATCACCCGAAAAGCGGAATTTAATTATACCCATAAAAAACAAACCGGAGGCGCCGGACAATACGGACGAGTGGCCGGCTACATGGAACCCTCCCCTGATGAACATTTCATCTTTGAAAATAAAATCATCGGCGGCAAGATTCCAACCCAGTTTATCCCTTCATGCGAAAAGGGCTTTAAGCAATCCATGGCCAAAGGGCCAAAAATGGAATTTCCCGTTACCGGCATTAAAGTGGTGATCAATGACGGGGCATCACATTCTGTCGATTCTTCTGAAATGGCATTCATCGCCGCAGCCCGTAGTGCTTTTCGTGAAGGTTATTCCAAAGCCTCACCGGCCATCCTTGAACCGATCATGAAAGTTGCCGCTGAAACACCGACGGAATTCCAAGGTGCTGTCATGGGCCTATTGAATCAACGGCGCGGCATCATTGTTGGATCCCAGGAAGAAGGTCCGTTTTGCGTCATTGAAGCCAGGGTTCCCCTTGCAGAAATGTTCGGCTTTTCAACTGTTTTGAGATCGTCGACACAGGGTAAAGCCCAATTTACCATGGAATTGGACGCCTACAAACAGGTGCCGAAATCCATTGCTGAGGAACTGGCCAAAAAGAGAGAACAAGAAAAAAAGAATAAATAACCATAAAAGGAAAAAGATTATGCTAAAAAAGGAGTTGATCCTTCAGAATCCCTTAAGATTCCTGGAAAACGAAACCGGAGACATTCTCCTTGAAGGCGGCTTTGGGGCCGTGCTTGCACGAGCAGGAGTTGGCAAGACAGCAATTTTGGTTCAGCTTGCCCTTAACACCATTTTAAAGGGCAAAAATGTTCTTCATATCAGCCTGGATGATCCGGTTAAAAAACTTACGCTATGGTATAAAGAGGTCTTCAACCATCTTACGAAACAATACGAATCAATAGAAACGAATCCGATCTGGGAGGCCATTCTTCCCCATCGGTTTATCATGACATTCAGAGTTGAAGGATTCAGCACTTCCAAACTCGAAGAAAGGTTGACCGACCTAATAGAACAGAATATTTTTTTACCTCAGGTGATCATTATCGACGGTTTTAACTTTGAAGAAGATGTGAGAACATCTCTTTCTGATCTCAAGCGCCTTGCCAAAAAACATTCCTTATATGTCTGGTTTAGTGTAAAGACCCATCGTCATGAAGAACCGGGTCCCGACGGTATGCCGGCTCAGATATTGGAAGTTGTCGATCTGTTTGACCTTGTCATCCAGCTCCAACCCAAAGGCAAAGAAATCCACATAAAAACACTAAAGGGCGCAACCGCTGATTCCGACCAGCGCACATTGCTTCTGGATCCGGCCACAATGCTGGTGAGAGATAGCGAATCATTTTAATACTTAAAATGAAATCGTATTTCGATTTTAGTAATAGTTTAGCCCTTTGAAACAAATCGATTCAAAATGAGCGGTCATGTTCCCGAAAGACTAAAGTGTTACCGATTTTATAGGTGAGCCAGAAACCCGTATTTTTGATAAATTTGCTGGGCATCTGAAGATCTTATGAATTCGATAAACTTATCGGCACTCTCAGGATGCCGAGCATGTTTTAATTTACAAACATAGTAATTAATCCGGTTTCTCTGATCGA
>CALLDL010000147.1 GCA_937998305.1 uncultured Desulfobacterales bacterium
TGCCGAATGGCGAAAACGATTTTTTGATCGCATTGATGACGTTCGTGAAATGGGATTTTCGGATACTTTTATTCGAATGTGGGAATATTATCTTTGCTATTGTGAGGGGGGTTTTGCGGAAAGATATCTCGGGGATGTTCAGATGCTGTTTACCAAACCTATGTGTCGACGGGAACCTGTGCTTCCACCTCTGGCCTGATCAACGCACCTGTTTTTTCCACATAAAAACCTGAATTTTCAAGAGGAAGCATACCCCGTAAACACGTACCCTTATTTTTTCTTTGCTTTTTGAAACCAGGGAATAAACGCGTTGGTACGCTGAATATATTCTTTGTAACCCGGCCGATGGGTTACAATGGTTTTTTCGGTTAAAGGAATCCCTGTCATTTTCAGCAGCACCGCAGTAATGATCAGAGGACTCAAAACGGTCCACCAGCTGTTTGGTGTTGAAAATGCAATGAGAAAAATCCCCCACCACATGAGACATTCACCAAAATAATTGGGATGTCGGGTATATCCCCACAATCCCCTATCCATGACATTTCCCTTATTGACGGGGTTGGATTTAAATACCGCCAACTGCCAATCACCAACAGCTTCAAATATAAAACCCACCACCCAAAGGATTAAACCGCACAGATCCAGCCAGGTGATCATTTCCGGTGTCTTCGACGCCACGCCGTACTGAATTGAAATGGAAATGGCCCACAAAAATCCAGCCTGGAGCAGAAACACTTTAAAAAGGCTTACGATCCAGAAATGTTTGCCACTCTTTTCACGCCACAAACCATATCTGGGATCCTCCCCCTTTCCCCAGTTGCGCCACGTCAGATAAATACTAAGCCTTACACCCCACAGTGTTACCAGAAATGCGATTAACAGCTTTCGTCCTAAAAAACCCTCCGTTAAAAAAAAGGTTGCCCAGGCAATCATAACAAATCCCAACCCCCACAAGCTATCTACCACCGTGACATTTTTAAGAACAAGGCTGATAAGCCATCCGATAGTCATCATCAAGATAACGGCAGCCAAATTGAGGCTGAATATAAAAATTAGATGTTCCATGTTCATCTCTCTATCTGTTTCTTAATTCAGAGGTTACTTATCAATATACGGGTGCGAAGTTTAAATTCTATAATCAGACCGTCGAAGACATTGGTTTTATGGGATTGATCACTAAGATGCCGTCGTTTCGATCATCAATGGCTTTTCGTATGTTTTCATGAACCTTGCTGCTGATTGGATAAGCCAGCGCGATTAAAATGGCAATCAAGTTACAAACAGACGGAACCAATGCATAAAGCGTTCGTAATACTAATTTTACCTGTTCAGATTGTTCCACATTGGGCGTGTAGCCTGCTGCACCAAGAATTGAAAGTCCGGCTCCGACACCGACTGCCGCTGCGAACTTTTTTGAAATCGACCACAAACCGATATATTGTCCTTCACGCCTTTCACCGGTTAACAATTCGTCATAGTCGATGACGTCGGCCTGTATGGCGGATGGAATCGCCAAGGTGGCACCGAAACCGATCCCGGATAAAAACACCAGTATCCCGTAGATCACTGCATCTCCCGGACCAAGAAAAAAAACACCGAAAAAAGCGCCCGTATTTATGGCCATGGACGTCAACCATGCAGGTTTTTTACCGATCTTTCGTGATATCAAAATCCATCCAGGAAGGAAAACAATACCGGTAACAAAGTATAGTAGAAGGAAAAAGTCTGCCAAATTTGACTGTAGTACATACTCTACGTAAAAAAGAATCAACGTGGCCGGTAAATTATTCCCAATGGCACTGATGGTGTATGCAATGAGGAGAATGACAAACGGTCGGTTGCGACCCATCTGCCGTATTCCCTTAATGAGCCCTACGGGACGGTTAACACTTTGGGGAGGTAACTCTTTTATTGATAACACACACCACCATGAAAAACCGATAACGAAGGGCGCATAAATTATGGCAATCCAGAAAAATTTGGCCCGTTCTCCCTGAGCGGTATTTGAGAGATTAAACAGCCATTCCACCAGGGCCGGAGAACTTGCAGCAGCAAGTGTTCCGGCAATCAAAAAACCATCCCGCACGCCAAATAAAGAAATCCGTTCATTATAGTCAAAGGTAATTTCAGGGCCCAAAGATTCATAAGGAACACTGACCATCGTCCAGAAAAAAAACAACGCATAGATACAACCTCCGAACCATAGGGCAGAATAAGATGAAGACGCTTCTGGAGGATTGAATAAAAAGTACATTGACAATGAAACGAAGAAAGACCCTCCTGCGATAAACGGCCGTCTTCTGCCGAACGGCGTCTTGATTCGATCGGAAATGTACCCTATGGCCGGATCCGTTAAGGCATCGAAGATTCGAACACTCAAGAGAATATAGCCCATTAACACAACATTGACCCCGATAATATCCGTATAAAACTTTGGCATATAAACATAAATCGGTATTCCCACCACTGCAAGGGCATAAGCCGGTGCAGCATAAGCAATCTTTTTACTAAGCGGAACAGTTTTTCGGGATACAGTTTTCATTTTAACCCCAACAACTGCTTTTTAAACGGTTTGTTCATGGGGAATTCCCCCAACCACATCGAAAAGATCGCGGACGCAAAATCAGCACCTTTGATAATGCCCTTGGTTTTTCCGTTTAATGCCAGCTCTGTGCCCTTTGCCGGGATATATGTCAGTGAATACCGGTCTCCAGGTTGGACATCTTCATAAAGTGAGTTGTGGTAATCAATTTTTGGTCGAATTTTTTCCAAGGTTAGTGCATCCGTGTTTTTTGCAATCACTTTGTTTATGGTAACCCCGAAATCTTTTCCTTTTAAGGCATGGAAATACTCAACCTCCAAGCGCTTGGGTTTGTCAGAAAGAACATCCGTTACTAAACTCCCCTCTTCCAGGTAAAGCGCACCGACATAGGCTTTGATAAAACCGAGATACCGAAGCAGTCCCGCACCCTGAATCCTCATTTGAAGCCCTTCTGTCTCGTAGGTGTTCTCAAAGTGTACCCTTTCGATTTCTGCTCCATTGACATTGGGTGTGGCACCAATTAATGTTATCACTATGATAATTGCGGTAATATATACGATATGTTTCATGAATATTTTCCTCAATCTGTTTTTTGTTTGAATAAATCACCAATTTCTTAAATCAAATATTAACATACTGCTTAACTATATTCACGGTTATGGAATATTCAATATGAGTAAAATTGGCGTACAGTAATAGGTAATACCTATCGATTTTTTGTTACATTAAAAATCTGATCCTCTGGCCAAGTCGGAGATAGATGGCCCTGCTTTGGAGTTTTGTGTCTAAAATCAATAGTTCCAAGCACCAAATTATAAATAAATCTCAAATTCCAATATCCAATGACCAAAACCTTCCGGAACGACAAATTGTTTGGATTTTAGAATTTTAGTCATTGGGATTTTTTTGATATTTGGAATTTGATATTTGGAATTTTTACAAAGCCCATTGATAAACGACCTAAAAATGCTTACTTTGATATTTAGAAAATTATTGATCTAAAGTAAGTCTCATGAATTCAGCTCCGGGTAAGCCATAGGGGTGACATAATGAACATTATTTTCTATCTAAAACTTTATGCATTGACTGTACCGGTATTCTTTGCCGTTGATATTATTTGGCTGGGATTTGTTGCAAAAAAGTTTTATCGAAACCATCTTGGATTTATACTGAGTCCGGATGTGAACTGGTCGGCGGCAATCAGCTTTTATTTGCTGTATATTGTAGGTATTCTTATTTTTGCTGTTGTGCCGGCATTAGAAAAAGATTCATTGGGAAAAGCGCTGTTGTGGGGCAGTTTGTACGGTTTTTTCACTTACGCAACATACGATTTGACAAATATGGCCACCATAAAGAATTGGCCGTTAAAGGTGGTGATGGTCGATATTTTGTGGGGCGTTTTTCTGTGTTCCATGGTCGCCTCGATAAGTTTTTTGATTGCGAAATGGCTCTCTTAAATGTGATGGCAAAGAAATGAAAAAAATGATCAAGGTTTCCATTGGGCCTTTAATGCTTGTTACGATCTTATGGGGATGTTCAGGGAACCCCACGGAACGTCACAATAGCGAATCATCAGGGTTCTTGGATTGTCCGGATACACCCAACTGCGTGTCGTCATTAGCCAAAAATCCAAAATATAAAGTCGAACCTTTTAAGCTAAAAAAAGATCCTGAAACAAGCTGGGATATTGTTGAAAAAACAGTTGGCTCAATGCCCCGAACAAAAATAGTTTCAACAAGTAGCAGCGATATTCATGCAGAATGCAAAAGCATGATTTTTCGATTTGTCGATGATCTCACGCTCCACTTAACCCCCTCTAACGGCATTATTGACATTCGCTCAGCCTCCAGAACCGGCTATTCAGATTTCGGTGTGAATCGTCATCGTGTTGAAAACTTGAGGAAAAAACTCCAGCAAAAAGACATCATCGAATAATCTCTTCAAAACCTGAATACCCGAGGTGACGATTTCGCGTACGGCTTCCGTTATTCTACACTTCATGTTCCACTTTACAATGACCTCTATTTTAGAGTAATATACAAAGTATACACAAAAAGACGACATATTTTGATTGCTCGAATCAAGGAGTACATATGAAAAATCAGCCGCAGGAAACAACCGCCGACATTGGCCCCTTGAGTTTTTCCGAAGAACTGGCCAGAGCTGTGATTGATTCGCTCTCTGCACACATCGCCATTCTGGACAAAAACGGTGTGATCCTTGAAACCAATCGCGCATGGAATACCTATTCGTTTAAAAACGGCATGCCGGAAGACTTTGACTATAAAGGAATCAACTACCTGGAAGTCTGCAATGCCTCCACAGGAGAGGATGCGTCAGATGCCCATAACATCGCAGAAGGGATTCGGCAGATTATCCAAGGCCATACCCGGGAGTTTTTATTTGATTATCCCTGCCATTCTCAGGACAGCAAACATTGGTATTACATGCGAGCCATCCGCATGTCTGATACGAAACCCGTCCGGGTGATCATTAGTCATGAAGATATAACGGCTTTGAAACTTGTCGAAGAGGCGTTAAGAGAAAGCCGTGAAGAACTCAAAGAACAGAAGCAAAGCCTTGAGGAAGCCAATATTGCGCTGAAAGTACTGATCAAACATCGGGAAAACGACAAACTGGAGCTTGAAAGAAATGTATTGACCAATGTCAAGGAGTTGGTTTTGCCGTATGTTGAAAAGCTAAAGGGAGTTCCATTAAAACCCAGAAATAAGACCCTCGTTGAAATCATTGAAAATCATCTGAAAGATATTATTTCCCCGCTCCTTCAAAAATTTTCAAATGCCCAAATTATTCTGACCCCCCAGGAAATAAAAGTGGTCGCCTTGATCAAAGACGGAAAGAGCAGCAAGGAAATTGCAGATATACTGAACATATCCGAAACCACTGTCAATTTTCATCGAAAAAATCTGCGCAAAAAATTCGGTCTTAAAAACAGACAGATAAATTTGAGATCCTATTTAATGTCAATGTCATAGCCCCGATAAATCATAAAATATATAACTATTTAATATTTCTGCTGAATTCAATCCATAAAGATTGTCAAAGCAAAATAAAATTGATAGTTTTTACCTGTCGATAAACCATTATTTTGCCCACATTGCATTTTATGAAAATATGATAACTATTATGACTAAGGACGAAAAAAATTTATCGATTGAAATGCAATTGAAATGAAAAAAACATTAAACTTTAATGAATTTATAAGAAAGGACGGTGATCCTATGAACTTCACAGAAAAAGAACATAATTACATTGAAACAGATGCAGAAAGAGAAGAAGGTCATGTCGACACCATTAAAAGATATTTTGATGAATGTCTGAGCGTCTCCAGACTTGGATGTGATCCTGGAGTTGACATCGCAGGATAACCCTACAATGTTAAAAAAATAGGAGCAGAGCTGATAAGCTCTGCTCCTTTACAATTTCAACCTTAATCCTCCCATGACTCTTAAAAACAAAGGTTTGACACAATTATTTACCATGGTTTAACTTATGCGTATAACAGTGGTGTTTTTTTGTTTAAGTTTTAAGGAGGTATAAAATGAGTCTAACACGAAATATTCGTAAAGTGTTTCGAAGTAAACCTGTCATCGAAGGGGCCGGCGTCCATCTAAAAAGGGCACTCGGATTTCGTGAAGTTCCGCAGTTCGACCCCTTTTTACTTCTGGATGATTTTCGTTCAACGACTCCTGAGCATTTCATCAAAGGATTCCCCTGGCATCCCCATCGCGGAATCGAAACCATCACCTATGTTCTTGAAGGGGCTGTTGAACACGGCGACAGCATGGAAAATAAAGGTATAATCGACTCCGGGGATGTCCAGTGGATGACGGCGGGAAGCGGTATTATTCACCAGGAGATGCCCAAAGGCGATCCCGATGGCATTATGTTGGGATTTCAGCTCTGGGCGAATTTACCGGCATCCCACAAGATGATGGATCCCCGTTACCAGGAAATAAAATCGAGCCAAATCCCGGAGCTTCAATTGGAAAACGGAACCAAGATCAAAATCATCTGCGGCCGAGTTAACGGCACGCCGGGCCCGGTCCAGGACATTGTCATCGATCCGGAATATCTTGACATACATGTTCCCGCGAATTCAATATACGAGCATCCGACAAAAGCAGGGCATACGGTGTTTGCCTATGTAATAGATGGAAAAGGATACTTCTGCCAGGAGAAGAAACCCTTTACCTTTGATGTGGTGGGAAACAGTTATTTTGATATGAGCGGCGAACCTTTCATCGAAAACGAAATGCTGGTGCTGTTCGACGATGGAGAATCTGTCCGGGTATCAACGGATGATGAACCAATCAGGTTTCTTTTGATTTCGGGAAAACCCATCGGCGAGCCCGTTGCCTGGCGAGGTCCCATTGTTATGAATACCCAGGAAGAATTGCGGGTGGCTTTTGAGGAATACCAAAACGGAACATTTATCAAACACTAGTCGACTTAAACACATAAATTTTTTAAGACAAAATATGTCTTTGGCGAATTATCATTCGGCGCCATGATAAAAAGTGATTTTTATACCGAAACCAGAAATGAAAGACTCCACATGGCATACTTTTAGTTACCGGGATTTAAGGCAAATGGGGTTTGCCGTTCATTCAACCGTATCGGTTGACCTGGTATTCACGCTGAGAGGAAATTGCCTGATCGATGTGTTTGACCTTAATACTTTAAAGCAAATCGCCTATCTTGATTTTGACACTTCAAAATCCATTATGCTGGGGTCGGCATTCCGATCGCCGATCATCGGATTGCCTTTTTCCACTTCATTTCGAAAACATTTCGAAACGGATCTACTGCCGCTAAAGGATCTTCGATCTAAGCATGAGGTGGGGTTTTTCGTGGACATCAGCTATAGAAACAAAGGTAAAAAGGAGATATGGAATTTGGATGAAATGATGATGGCCATTGCTTTTGAAACCGCTTTTGAAGATAAGATCCAAAATTTTACCATCAAACCCAC
This sequence comes from uncultured Desulfobacterales bacterium, assembly GCA_937998305.1. Classification (GTDB taxonomy): domain Bacteria; phylum Desulfobacterota; class Desulfobacteria; order Desulfobacterales; family UBA11574; genus UBA11574. The sequence continues at coordinate 7,539 of CALLDL010000147.1, forward strand.
CGGCGATACGGCACCCTATTATCGAAAAAAGTTCAATGCAAAAATATGTCGTCAATTAAGGAACGATTTAATAATGACCGTTCATTTAAAACCGGTGAGAAAAGAACTGCAACACATCCGGATGATTGAAAAAGCAGGCAAGACCCTTTTCTTCAGGGTCAAAAGTGTGTCGGACCTCACAGAATAGATGATGTTTTCATCGGAAAATATATATAAGGCCTTCTTCTCTTTTTTCGCAGTATAGGAGTATCAGCTGAAAAGTTTAATAATTTCTTTAATCAGAAAAATTGACGTGACAATTAAAAAAAATATTGCGCCCGCTTTTACACTCCAGCAAACAATCGGAGAAAAACCTTCGATTTCTGTACAACCAACAATTCCTATAATGATGGCAGATTGTATCACCCCCAGGATGATAATTTTAATGATGCTTTCCTTCTCTTTTATTTTCATTTTTTTGAATTGATCTTTCAAAATTAGATGTATCTTTTCAATTTCATTTTAAGCGACCTGATTAAAAATTTTTAGAGTGACCATCTCTGATATGCGCTGAACCTGGACGCTATTATTTTCAATATTTATGCCAGAATCTGGCTTTAGAAATTTTTTTATAAAAACATGTGGTGGGTAGGACTTTGAAATCCTTATTTTATGGGCGCTTCAGCAAATCAAGACAAGAATCATAATCGTCTTGGGTCCCATAAACATAGGGTGAAAGGGTGAATCACTTTATGAAAAATATTTGAAAAGTGCACGAAAATATGTGCAAGTGTGCACATTATTTTGTGCATAATGAAAAGTATTGGCAGATCGCCTTAATCGATACTGTCTTTAGCCTGCTCCCACAAAACATCCTTCTCCTCTTGAGAAACCGATCGTATATCTTTTTGTCCGTTTGAAATCCGCTTTTCCATGTATCTAAAGCGCCTTTCAAACTTTTTAGTGGAATCTCTCAACGCAGTTTCAGGATGAATGTTTGCAAACCGGGATACATTTACGAGTGTAAAAAGAACATCACCAAATTCCAGCGCCACCCGGGTATGATCTTTAGGAGATTGTTTTTGTTTTTTCAACACTGTTTTCAACTCAGACCATTCTTCTTCGACCTTTTTCATAACACCGGATATATCTTCCCAATCAAATCCTGTTCTGGCTGCCCGCTCGGAAATTCTGTAAGCACGCATCAAGGCCGGAAGATTTGAAGGGATGGAGTCCAGAATTGACGTCTCCGAAGAAAGGTCTTTTTCTTCCATTTTAATTTTATACCACCGTTTGCTGACTTCATCTGCACTGTCGACGTTGTCATTGCCAAAAACATGGGGGTGCCGGTGGACCATTTTCTTTACATTTTGATCGACTACGTCCTTGATGTTAAAATGACCCCTCTCCCGGTAAAGACTGACGAGAAAAAGTATATGAAACAATACATCCCCGAGTTCCCCACAGACTTCCGCCGGATCGCCGGATTCAACTGCATCCATGAGTTCGTATGTCTCTTCCATCAGATACGCCAGAATGGTTTGCGGCGTTTGCTTCTTGTCCCAGGGACAACCGTTTTCCCCCCTTAACTTCTCAATCAGATCGATGATAGCCTCAATTTCCATTTCAGTTTTCCTTGTAACCGATTTTTATATAATTAAGGGTGCAAAACTTGATGGTCTCGTAAAAAGTCAAATAAGCGACCTTTTTACGAATTCATCAAATTTGAATGATTAATGTTTTTTCCAGATCTTTTTTAATTCCGATATCTTGGCCATAAAAGCGTGCTTCATATCTTTGGAAATAACCTTGGCCATTTTTTCTGAGATTAGCGTTATATGGGGAGAAAGCAGGGAATCTTTAATGAAAGGTGAGCCCTTTGGAAGGAAGGCGGTGAGTGCAATTAACAACACTGAAACAATAAGCAGTCCTTTCAATGCGCCGAATAAGGCGCCGGAAAAACGATCCAGCCAGCCCAATAAAACCAGTTTAAGCAGGTAATTGATAATCACACCCAATATGCTGATAATCAAAAAAACGACACAAAATATAATGAGGAAACTCAATAAATTGAGGTATCCGGTATTGGAAATCCATTTTGATAGGGGTTTTGCAACTACCATGTAATAGGTATAAGCAGCATAGAATCCGCCAAACACGCCGATGATAGAAGACAATTCCTTTAATAGACCTCTGAAAACACCTCTTATGATGCAATAAGCCAAAATTATGACGGTGATGATATCAAAAAAATTCATGGTGCTCCCATTTAGTCCGGACATTTCAATTGTTCGAGGCGTTCATTTGCCCCGATAACGGGATTTCAGCTTCGCTCCAACAAGGCATTAGAGGGCAAAGTCGTCCCGCTTGCAGCGAGACTGTAAACCCTTGATAACGCATCAAATGAACGTCTCGGACACGCCCGCAGAGTGAAATTTTTGAGAAATTGAACTATAAAATATTCAGGTTAGCATCGTTTACGATACCATGGTTTTGTAAATAAGATTTTTTAAAAAGCGTCAAATACCATGAGCGCTTAAAAAATTCTTTTCGGTGCAATATCGAGCAAAACCACTTCATTGTCGAAATTAATAAAATTGCCAACAATATCAAAAAGATGTAATTGTTAATATGTTTATTGCTGAAAACTAACAAAGCAAATATTTTGAGTCAAGAAATTTTCTTTTCCCCATGTGCATTAAATTATAGATTTGACTTTTTATGAATTCATCAATATTACATAGCTCATAGAGGTCTTTACGAGACATTTAAAACTAAACAGAGCATCTGCTCAACCCTGAAACATGGATGTAATTTCCGAAAATAATAAAACCAGATTAATTTTCTCAGATATTAATCTGGCAAGTCAGCTTTTCGGCGAGTATAACAGCAACCTTAAAAGAATTGCAGAATTAACAGATGTCTCCATTCACGCAAGAGGTAATACGATATTCATCCAGGGAGACAGCATTGCTGAAAACCTGGCGAAAAAGATACTCAAACAACTTTACGGCCTGCTTAAAGATGGTTATCCAATCTATCCAAATGATGTCGAATATGCTGTCAGAATTTTGAGCAGTGACGATCGCATTAAACTTAAAGATATTTTCCTGGATACGGTTTACATCACTTCCCAAAAACGCCCTGTAATACCCAAAAGCCAAGCTCAAAAGGAATACATAGATGCCATCCGAAGCTCCGACATGGTTTTCGGAATAGGCCCGGCAGGAACAGGTAAAACGTATCTTGCAATGGCCATGGCGGTTGCAGCATTTTCAAAGGGAAAGGTGAATCGCATCATCCTTACAAGACCCGCTGTGGAGGCAGGTGAAGCGCTGGGATTTTTACCCGGGGATCTGGCCCAAAAAGTAGATCCCTATCTCCGACCGCTTTACGACGCGCTCCACGATATGATGCAGTTTGAAAAGGTATCCAACCTGATAGAACAAGGTATTATCGAAGTTGCACCTTTGGCTTTCATGCGCGGACGAACATTAAATGATTCTTTTGTCATTTTAGATGAAGCTCAAAATACGACGTCTGAACAGATGAAGATGTTTCTGACAAGGATAGGATTCAGCTCAAAAGCAGTTATCACCGGTGACATTACTCAGATTGATCTTCCTGTGGATAAACCTTCAGGGCTCATTGAAGCTAAGGATATATTGCAGGGGATAAAAGGAATAAAATTCATTTTTTTTTCAAAAAAAGATGTCGTACGGCATGGATTGGTCCAAAAAATCATTAAAGCATATGAAGATCTTGATGCCAAAAAAAAGAAATAACACCATATTACAATGAACATCGTAAAAACTCAAATATCTTTGAACAGACTCATTGACAACAGTGATAGTGTCCGATGGGCCCTTCTAGTTGCTGTTACAATAATTTTTACTATTTTGCTGTATCCAAATCTTGTTATTAAAAAACATTCTTACAAACTTGGGGATGTTGCCACAAGGGATATTAAGGCTGTAAAAAATTTTTTAATCGAAGACAAAAATGCCACAGAAGCCAGCCGAAAACAGGCTGTAGAAAATGTATTGACGGTGTACGATCATGATGTAAACATTTCCACAAAAACCGATCAAAAAACAAAAAAAGCCTTCGAAGATCTTCGTGCAACGCTCGAAACTATAAAAAGCATCGATAGCCTTAATAAATCGGAAACATCCTCATCCGAAAATGAAGAACACAAACTAGCAGTACATAACCTCGTTTGGCAAAAAAAGGCAGACTTTGATGAAAAGATCGGTATTTCAGTCAGCGACGCGGATTATAAAACCCTCGAACTGGAAGCCTTCTCCAGTGATATTTCAGATCTTATTTCCAGTATTTTAACAGAAGTATACGATAATGGCGTGGTTGCAAATAAAGAGATGCTTCTGAAAGAAACCGATAGAGGCATAATTTTAAGCGATATCAAAACAAAAAATGAAATGCTTGTCTATAATTTAAAGCACTTTTACGGTCTTGATCAGGCAAAAACAATGGTCAAAATAATCGGGCATCCCCTTCTTCAAAACAAGACTGATGAACTTCGAAACTTGATCGTAGATTTCGCTCAAAGGCTGATTCAGCCCAATATAACGCTAAACAGAAGTGAAACCGAGGAACGGAAAAAAGAAGCCTATTCGGAAATTAAACCGATATTTTACAAGATAAAAGAAGGTGAGATGCTTTTGCGCGAGGGGGAGCGTGTAACCAAAGACCAGCTTTTAAAACTCAAGATCTATCAAGAAGGCGTAAAGAATGAGAAAGTCTTAACAAACTGCATAGGATCGGCACTTTTCATTCTATGCATCCTTATGACCATTTATGCCCTTTGCATTCACAATCGACCCAATCTCAACAACACCAAAAACCTGTTCTTTTTGGCCAGCGTACTCATCACTTTTTTCTTCATCTCCAGTATATCGGAATCTTTAGCCGATTCCATGTCTCGTTATACACCCTTTTCAATATCCGCTGATTCAATCTCTTATGGTATTCCCCTTGCCGCAGGTGCCATGACCACATGTCTGTTTTTGGGCATTGAATTGGCCATTCCCATTGCCATGTTAATTGCAATCGGCACAGCGATTATATTTAAAAACAGATTCGATATTTTCATCTACTTTCTTCTTAACAGTCTGATGGCGGCATACTGGATGCAGAATTGTCGGGAACGCAAAGTTTTTATAAAGGCCGGGTTAAAACTCGGCTTGTTGAATGTTATCCTCGTTACGGTTATCAACATTTATATAGGAGGCTCCACATTCTTTAAACTCATGTGGGATTGGGGATTTGCGTTTTCAGGGGGTGTCGGGGCAGGAATCGTTACAGCCGGCATCGCACCGCTGGTTGAAATTGCCTTTGACTATACCACAGACATTAAACTTCTTGAACTTGCAAACCTCGATCAACCGATTCTTCGAAGACTTATGCTGGAAGCGCCGGGTACGTATCATCATTCGGTCATTGTCGGAACCATGGTTGAAGCAGCGGCATCTGAAATCGGCGCCAATCCGTCGCTTGCTAAAGTTTGTGGTTATTTTCACGATATCGGCAAGATCAAAAAGCCATTGTATTTTATTGAAAACCAGGCTAACGGATTAAATAGACACGACAAACTTGCACCCTCCATGTCAAGTCTTATCCTCATCGCTCACATTAAGGACGGTGTGGAGATAGCCAAGCAAAACAAACTGGGTTATGCCATCATTGAAACCATCAGGCAATCCCACGGTACAAGCCTTATTCGCTATTTTTACGATAAAGCAAGGCAGGTAAAAGGCGAAAATGGGTTAAATGTCGACGATTTCAGATATCCCGGACCAAAACCTCAGACCAGAGAAGCCGGGCTGGTCATGCTGGCAGATGCGGTTGAAGCTGCATCCAGAACCCTTGCAAACCCAACACCAGCCAGAATTCTGGGACTGGTACAAAATATAATAAACAAAATCTTCTCAGACGGTCAGTTGGACAATTGCGAACTAACGCTGAAAGATCTGCATAACATCGCAAAAAGTTTTAATAAAATATTAAATGGAATACACCATCATCGCATTGAATATCCTGAGAAACAACTTTTGACCAACGGAATAGGAAAAAATGAAAGTTTTGATAGACAACAGGCAAAAAAAGTACAAGATATCGATGGCAACAATTCAACAAAAAACCATAGACATCTTAAACGCCTTGGCCTGTCATGACGCAGAGCTTTCTATTTTGATCGTTGATGATCCTCAAATCGCAATACTCAATAAAAAACATCTTCGTCGATACGGCCCCACAAATGTTATCGCTTTCCCCATGCGCACAGACCAGTTTTCGAACATCAACCCGGAACTTCTCGGCGACGTGGTTATTTCCATTGAAACCGCTGAGAAAGAGGGGAAACGTATCGGAATCAGTATGGAAGAACGTTTTACACAGCTTCTGGTGCACGGAATTCTTCATTTATTGGGATATGATCATGAAAAGTCTGAACAGGAAGCTGACAAGATGGAAAAAAAGAGTGACGAAATTCTGAGATTGATTGAATCTTAACCCCTATGAGCGGGCTTCCGGCTCGTAAGACTACAGAATCAAAAACATTTGCCACAAAGGCACTAAGACCCGCCCGCCTCGCCTAAGGCGAAGCCGATGGCGGGCAGGCACAAAGGATATCTTTATTATTCTTTCTTCGTACCTTGGTGTATTGGTGGCGACAATAAAAAGTTGTGCAGCAATAAATGAAAAAATAACCTTTAAGCGCTTAAATGGAGGTTTATTAATGGCTGGATTAGCGATAAACGTTGATCATGTTGCAACATTGAGAGAAGCCAGAAAAGGCAGCTATCCTGATCCTGTGGCAGCAGCAATTCTGGCGGAACTGGCCGGGGCAAACGGAATTGTGGTTCACTTAAGGGAAGATAGACGGCACATCCAGGACCGTGACCTTAGGATATTGAGAAAGGTTGTTCAGACAAAACTTATACTGGAGATGGCTTCGAACAATGAAATGATTGGGATTGCTCTTGATGTCCAGCCTGATGTTGTCACACTGGTTCCGGAAAAACGGGAAGAGTTGACCACCGAAGGTGGATTGGACTTAATCTCGTATAAAGATTCGATTGCTGGAACCGTCGGTACGCTGCAAGACAGCGGTATTCCGGTAAGTATCTTCATTGATCCTGACCCTGACCAGATTAAAATTGCCCACCAGATAAACGCAACCATGGTGGAGATCCATACAGGCATATTCTGCGATGCCAAAACAACTAAAAAAAGAGAGCTGGCTTTTTCCGATATCGTCAACGCCGCAAAATTTGCACACAAGTTGAGATTGGGCATCAATGCCGGCCACGGTCTGTGTTACAATACAATAAAAACTTTCAAAGACCTCCATGAAATCGATGAATTCAGCATCGGTCACAGTATTGTCTCAAGGGCGGTACTTGTGGGTATGGAAAAGGCCGTTAAAGAGATGTTGACATTAATCAAAGACCTTTAACTATTTGAGGGGTTGAGGTATTCTTATTTAGTGCCTGAACGGAAAGTTATGTTCGGCAAAATCCGAATATCGAATATCGAAATCCGAAACAAATTCGAATGTCGAATGACAAAATAACCAAAACTAACACATTGAATACCCGTTTTTTTTGTCATTTGAACATTTATATTTTTATCATTGTTTCTTATTTCGTGTTTCGTATTTCGAATTTTTGACCCAAAAAGTAGGGTTTTCGGTCAAGCACTATTTAGCCTGTCTAAGGCGGATAAACCTCGTGCATAAGTAAACCTAAAAAAAGAACAATGCAAATAAAGAAAGGGACTGCCTTCGGACGAAAAGATTGGAGTAACGCATGTATCTTGTAACCGCAAATGAAATGCAGAAAATGGATCATTCGACCATTGAATCGTTTGGTCTTCCCGGCAGAATTCTGATGGAGAATGCCGGCCGGGGGGCAACCCAATTTTTTTTGGAACAATTTAAGGATGCTGAAAATAAAAAGATTGGTGTATTCGCAGGTCGAGGAAACAATGGTGGAGACGGTTTTGTTATTGCCCGATATCTGGCTCAAAAGAAAATAAGCGTTACCGTTTATCTTCTTTCAGAACGTCAAAAAGTCTCAGGAGATGCTGCCGCCAACCTCAAACTCCTTCCACCTCTGGAAGTCCCGGTTATTGAAATACCGGACGCAGAATCTTTTTCAGCACATGAAACTGCAATGCGTCATGAGGCGATCTGGATTGATGCAATCCTGGGCACCGGTCTGCGATCGGATGTGAAAGGATTTTTTAGAGATGTGATAAACTTCATCAATCAATCAAACAAACCGGTTTTTGCAGTGGATATACCTTCCGGCCTGAACTCGGATACAGGCCGGCCATGCGGCACCTGTGTCCGGGCCGATGCCACGGCAACGTTTGCATTTGCCAAAACCGGTCACTTTCTCTTTCCCGGTGCTGATTATACCGGAAATCTGAAAATCATCGATATCGGAGTTCCACCCCATATTGCAGACGATGTCGCTCCTCTGCAATACTTGTTAACGCCGGATCTGATCCGTACTGTTTTTTACCCCAGACGTTCGGATGCCCACAAGGGGCACACCGGTCATCTTCTGGTCATAGCAGGTTCACCAGGCAAAACCGGAGCTGCTGCCATGACGGCCACGTCAGCCATGCGGGCCGGGGCCGGCCTAGTGACCCTTGGAATCCCGGATAGCTTAAACCCTGTTTTAGAGGCTCAGGTGATGGAGGCCATGACAAATCCGCTGCCTGAAACCGTTAAAGGTATTCTTGGTGAAGCATCATTTAACAGAATTATGGATCTTCTTTCCGACAAAGAATGTCTTGCCATTGGGCCCGGAATAGGCACAGCCCCTGAAACTAAAACGCTTTTTCAGCACCTGCTTCAAGAGAACACTAAACCGATGGTTATTGATGCGGATGGATTGAACATCCTTGCCGGTCATACCGAAATACTGAAAGATCTCGACACTCCCATCGTTCTAACGCCGCATCCCGGAGAAATGGCACGGCTTATGAGTACAACTGCAGCCGAAGTTCAGAAAGACCGCATTAAATATGCCCGTGATTTTGCAAAAAAATTCAATGTCCATGTTGTGTTGAAGGGAGCCGGAACGGTTGTCGCCCATCCAGACGGCAGGGTTTTCATCAACCCCACCGGCAATCCAGGAATGGCATCCGGCGGCATGGGAGACGTTCTGACCGGAGTCATTGCCGGCTTTATCGCACAAGGCCATTCACCTGAACTTGCCGCCCATGCTGGTGTCTATCTACACGGTGTGGCAGCCGATTCTCTGGCCAAAAACAAAGGGCCCTTCGGCTATCTGGCGACGGACGTGATGAACACCTTGCCCAAAGCGATTAAAAAATTGGCCGAAAACACCTAAAATTAATTTAAAGAATCATATTACCTGAATCTTGCACGAGTTGGAAGCTTTCATATGCAAGTCGAAGATCCCGTCATCGGGGACACTTAAGGGTGAAGCCATAGTCTGCTATTGCGAGCCCTTAATAACGCAGCTCGAAGATCCCGCTTATTGCGGGGAGATGAAAACTTCCGGCTCATCCTTTGGGGTTTCGTGTCTTTATGACTGAACTATTATCAACATTCAAATATCAGATAACAACTCGTTCCGTCGATGAAACCAAAAAACTGGGAAAAATTATCGGCACAGCCGTAACAGGTGGAACAGTTTTGGCTTTAACCGGTGATTTGGGAAGCGGAAAGACCTCCTTTGTCCAGGGACTGGCCAGGGGTCTTGAAGTTCCGGATGATTATTATATCACCAGCCCATCTTACACGTTAATCAATGAATATCCCGGCCGATATCCCCTGTTTCATGTCGACCTCTATCGCATCTCAGATCCTGTGGATATGGAAGATATCGGTCTTTATGAGATACTCCACACTAGCGGCATTGTGGCCATCGAATGGGCGGACAGAATCGAGCAAAAGCTTTTGCCCGATTCCATAAACATACACCTTGAACTTAAGGGCGACAAAACACGTAAAATATGCATCACTGCATATGATGTTAAAAATGCGGACCTGTTAAAAAATATCCTGCGAAGTAGTCCGTAAAATATTTACAAACCATCTCAAAAATACATCTAACGCCCAATTACGGTGTTGCGAACCTCTTCAAAATGCTCACATACTCACATGAATGCTGCGCTTTTTCATCGGCTCGCGCCTTGTCCTTTAACATAATCTGCATTTTTGAGATGGCTTGTAGTTGCTGTATGAAAAGGATAAGCCGATGGCACAAGGCATTCGTTTCAACTTGTTTTGCTTGACTTAATGTCGTCACTTATAATATTTCTGATATTCTCTGGTTTGATGGAAATTCGTGAGGAATATAACTTGCCGAGGGTATACAGCTGATGGTTCACGAACCTTGTGAATTGGATAAATTTGACATTTCAATTTTATATCAGGAAATTATAATATGGGCTTAATCGTACAAAAATATGGCGGCACTTCGGTGGCCGATCTCGAACGGATTCACAATGTAGCAGAACGGGTTGCCAAAACATTTGACCAGGGTAATGATGTCGTTGTCATTTTATCCGCCATGGCCGGGGTCACGGACGGGTTGATCGATATGGCAAACCAGGTGGCAGAATCACCTGACAAACGTGAGCTCGATGTTCTTCTTGCAACGGGAGAGCAGACAACGGCCGCGCTTTTGGCTATGACTTTAAAAAGAATGAATTATCCTGCGCTGTCTATGCTCGGCCACCAGGCCAAAGTAGTTACGGACTGTGCTTTTGGTAATGCACGGATCATCGAAATTGGTGCCGATTATATCATGAAGCTTATCGAAAAACGGAATATCGTTGTCGTGGCCGGATTCCAGGGGTGTGATGTCAGCGGTAACATTACCACTCTCGGGCGAGGAGGATCGGATACATCTGCCGTGGCCATCGCCTCAGCTCTCAGTGCGGATATCTGTGAGATATACACCGATGTGGATGGTATCTATACCGCTGATCCCAATATCTGCGATAAGGCGAAAAAGATAGATCGAATTTCATATGATGAGATGCTCAATATGGCCAGCCTCGGTGCCAAGGTTTTACAGATTCGTTCAGTTGGATTTGCAAAAAAATATAATGTCCCCGTACATGTTAGATCGTCTTTTAGCGAAGAGGAGGGAACCATGGTTGTTAGTGAAGACGCCGGCATGGAAAGTCTTGTTGTCTCTGCAGTGACACATGACAAAGATCAAGCCCGTATCACCCTTAGAAAGGTTCAGGACCGACCTGGGATTGCTGCCAATATTTTTGCGCCCATTGCTGAAGCGGGTATCGTTGTGGATATGATCATTCAAAATACGCGCGCCGAAGGTGAAACGGATCTTACGTTTACGGTTCCAAAAGCACAATTTTCAGCCGCCATGGAAATCGAAAAGAAAGTGGCAAAAGAAATTGGAACAGAAGATGTTCTGGGTGATAAAAATATAGCCAAGGTTTCTGTTGTAGGCGTCGGAATGAAAAACCACTCGGGCGTAGCATCAATGATGTTTAATACACTGGCCAGAGAAAACATAAATATCATGATGATCAGTACATCGGAAATCAGAATTTCCTGTGTCATCGAAGAAAAATATACCGAACTCGCAGTTCGTGTTCTGCATACCGCATTTGGGTTGGATAAAGAAGATTAATCCAGATTTTTCATGAAGAACATCAAACAAAAATCGGCCTGAAATGCCTTGTTCCTGAACCGCTATAGCTGTTGAGAAGTCCAGGTTATCCCAAATTTTTTTATGAAGAAATTCGATACCGAACAGATGATTTTCACCATCGTATTGGCGATTGTCATTATAGGTGCCCTTATCTACAGAGTTCTTCATCCTTTTTAGAAGCTGTTTCAAAGCCTCCTGTTCGATGGATTGAACACGTACCGAAAAGAAGCTGCCATGAAAAAACATCTCCTTGCCCTTCTTGTTATTGCAGTATTCCCGTCATCTCTCATGGGTCAGGTTCAAAAAGACACTCCCCAATACCAACAGGCAAGAGAAAAAATGGTTCTATCACAGATCAGTCTACGGGGGATATCCGATAAAAAAGTTCTGAAGGCCATGTCCGAAGTCTTTCGGCACAGCTTCGTCCCAAAAGAACTTGTTTCCCGGGCCTATGCCGATCATCCTCTACCCATCGGTGAGGGCCAGACGATTTCTCAGCCATATATTGTGGCCCTTATGACCGAGAGCCTTAAACCCAAAGGCCCTGAACGCGTCCTTGAAATCGGAACCGGCTCCGGCTATCAAGCCGCCATTCTCGCAAATGTCACCAAAGAAGTTTACACTATTGAAATCAAGGAAAAACTTTATACAAAAGCAAATCAGATCCTTCGCACATTGGGTTTCACGAATATTAAGACCCGTCATTCAGACGGTTATTTTGGTTGGCCCGAAGCAGCGCCTTTTGACTGCATTATGATCACCGCTGCCATCGACCACATCCCGCCGCCTTTGTTAAAACAGCTCAAAGACGGTGGGAGACTCATTCTACCCCTTGGAAACCCATTCAGCTACCAGAACCTGAGCCTTGTAACAAAACATGGTGAGGACTATACTGTTAAACAAATTACCGGTGTTTTGTTTGTGCCCATGACCGGGTATGCCCTTGACCCTAATTGAACGTTTCGGAATTTCTACAAGTAAAGAATCCCCCGCATTGCGGGACAGGCATGGCCCATCGAAGATCCCGCCTTGGCGGGGAAGGACCAGGCTTTTCAAGGCAAAATAAACTTCATGATACTTACGGCAGTATTTCTATTATCGCTTTCAGCCCTGTCTTTTGAAATACTCCTTGTCAGGGTTTTTTCCATCAGCCAGTGGAACCATCTGTCTTTCATGGTCATCAGTATCACGCTTTTTGGATTTGCTGCAGGCGGCACATTTTTAAATATTATCGATACCCGCAAAAAAAACTGGGAAAAACATCTTTCCTCCTTTGAAAATATCCATATTTTCACCATCCTTTTTACCCTTTCCGCCATCATTTCATTTATTGTTTTGAATCGAATTCCTTTGGATTACTTTAGGCTGCCGTTGGAACCTATCCAAGCCCTTTATCTTTTAACAGTGTATCTTCTTCTGGCACTGCCTTTTTTTTTCACCGGCCTTGTTGTGTCTATTGCTTATGCTTTTATGCCCGAAAAAACCGGTTTCGTGTATTTCGCGAGTATGGCAGGTTCGGCATCCGGAGCCATCATTCCGGTTATGCTTCTTCCTTTTATCTGTGAAGGAAAACTTATCATTCTTTCAGCACTCATTCCCTTGGCAGTGATTTTTTTAAAGAACTCAAATTATACCCAAGGTCATATTCTGACAAGAAGAATTTTTCACCCAAAAAGAAGATACTTTCGGATAGTCAGTCTTTGCATCGTTATCATTGCAGGCATACTAATCGTTAAAGGAGGCAACACCATTGTCAAAGTGAAACCCTCCCCATACAAGAAGCTCAGTCAGACGCTCCTGTTTCCCCACACCCGAGTCACCGAAACCATAAACAGTATACGCGGCAGATTCGAGAATATTGAAAGCCCTCACCTCCGATTTGCACCGGGATTAAGCCTAAAATACAAAGGCATGCTCCCCGACCAGACGACCACGTTCAGAGATGGAGACAATCCTTTATTCCTTTATCAATTAAAATCGAAAAACGACGCACAGTTCTCCAGATTCACACTCCCATACACCGGATACCTTCTTGCAGTCCATCCAAAGCATATTCTTGTGATTCAGCATGGCGGCGGATCAGCTATTCCATGCGCATTAGCATCAGGTACAGTCAATATCACTATTGTCGAGCAACACCCCCAGATCGCGAACCGTGTTCAGCAACACTATAAACTTCCGGTGATCAACCAAAATCCAAGAACATTTTTAGCCCGATCTGACAGAAGATACGACATCATACACATAGAAAACTGGGGAACCTCTCTCCCTGGATCAGCGGCTCTGACCCAGGACTACTTTTTTACCATTGAAAGTTTTACACAATATTTTCAACATCTTTCTAATAACGGCATTCTTATTGTCTCACGTTTACTTTTACTGCCACCGTCAGATGCGATTCGTCTCTGGGCCACTGCACATGAAAGCTTGAGATCCCTTGAAATCAAAAACCCTGAAAAACACATCGCCGTTCTGCGCAACTGGAACACCTTTACCATGATCGTATCTGTACAACCTTTTAACGATACCAACGTGTTACAAGATGTTTCGCGAAACCTGAATTTTGATCTTGTTTACCTTCCGAAAATATCAAAGAAAAATGTCAACCGCTTTAATATTTTCGATGCCCCGTATCACTATATCGAAATCAAACGTCTTGCAGAAGCGTACCGGTTAGGAACAGAAAAAACATATTTTGAAAACTACCCCATGGATGTCTTTCCTCAGACTGACAACCGTCCCTTCCCTTACCGGTTTTTAAAGTGGTCCCGACTGAAAGCGCTTTACAAAATGACAGGGAGCAGGTTTTATTCTTTATTCATGTCCGGTGAAATTGTCGTTTCCGTTGTTTTAATAGAAGCATTAGGGATATCCATTCTTCTTTTGATTCTTCCCTTTATTACAACCCTAAAAGAAAATCGAAAATTCTACTTCTCCCACATGCTATACTTTCTTGCCGTGGGTTCAGGTTTTATGTTCATTGAACTTTTCTTTATAAAAGAATACATTTTTGTTTTTGGCGATCCGGTGATCAGTTTAACCGTCGTCATTACAGGACTCCTTGTGTTTTCCGCATTCGGCGGCTATTGGTCACAGAGAATAAGTGCTAAAAACTTTCCCATTGCAATCGCCGCACTTATCGTGATCCTCATGTGTATGTTCTTCATTTTTAATCCCATTATGAATAGCGTTATACAGCTCAACCAATTTTTGCGTTACACCCTGTCATTGTTACTTCTCATACCGCCGGGATTCTTAATGGGGCTCCCCTTCCCCCTTGGCATGAGATATATTTTGAACCTTCCTGCCCAGCGGGCGTACGCCTGGACAATCAATGGATGCGCGTCGGTCTTGGCATCCATCGTATCTGCACAAATCGCGCTGGGTTTGGGCATTTCCGTGATCATGATCCTTGCAATTTCAGCCTACTTTCTGGCATTCATCACACTTTGTTTCAAAAAGGTTTGACACTCAGGCCTGATAACCCTATGTTGTTCGAGCTGTTTGCCGAATTTTACTTTAAAGAATCTCTTTCGGCCTGCGACGTCATAGACTTTTTAGCAATAATCTGATGCGAAACGTGAGTTAAAAAGTAAATAACACTCTCGCCTTTTGAAAACATTGCCGCTTCAGGTATAATTAAAGATCAGAGCCATTGAATCTCAAAACAAAAAAAATCAAACAAAACCCCATGTACCGTTATCTGATGGTGTTGACCATCAGTTCAACAATTGGACTGCAGGCATGGCGAACGTTGTTCGATAATTTTGCCGTTAGAGTTGTCGGTCTGAATGGTGATCATGTGGGGATCATTCAGTCGGTCAGAGAAATTCCGGGTTTTTTGGCTTTACTTGCGGTGTTTGTCATCATGCTCATTAAAGAGCATCGCCTATCGGCGCTGTCCATTCTGGTTTTGGGAATCGGCGTGGCCGCCACCGGGCTTTTCCCTTCATTCGGCGGTCTTCTGGTAACTACCCTGATCATGAGTTTCGGCTTTCATTATTTTGAAACCACCAATCAATCGTTGACCCTTCAATATTTTGACAAAGACACATCTCCATGGGTATTCGGCAAACTTCGAGCACTTTCTGCAGCTTCGAACATCGGAATCGGCATCTTTATCTATTTGGTCGCCTCTTTTCTAAATTTCACTCAATTGTATTTGCTCATCGGAGGATTGATTGCAGCTGCAGGGATATGGGGTTTTTTTCAAAACCCAGTGGATCAAAATATTGTTCCTCAGCGAAAGAAAATGATTTTTCGCAAAAAGTACTGGTTGTTTTATTTTCTCACCTTTATGGCCGGAGCCAGACGCCAGATTTTCATCGCATTTGCCGTTTTTTTACTGGTAAAAAAGTTTCATTTTACGGTTCAGGAAGTTACCATCCTTTTTGTCGTCAACAATCTGATCAACTATTTCATCAGTCCGCTCATCGGCAGGTCGATCATTCGGTTCGGTGAAAGGGCCGTGCTTTCTTGTGAATACTTCAGCCTTATATTTATTTTTCTTGCTTATGCCACCGTACAGTCAAAATGGATTGTGGCGGTACTTTATATACTAGACCATATTTTTTTCAATTTTGCCATTGCCATTCGCACCTATTTTCAAAAAGTGGGGGACCCGAGGGATATCGCTCCGAGCATGGCGGTGGGATTCACCATCAATCACATTGCCGCCGTGGTCCTTCCTGCTGTCGGGGGATTGTTGTGGATCATCGATTACCGTATTCCATTTATCTTCGGCGCATTTTTGAGTATGATTTCTCTAATTGCCGTGCAAAAAATTCGGATAAAATAACGTCAGGCTTTTAAGGATCAAAATGCCCGGTTGGCCATAACTTCGCCATCGGGCATCCAAATATTACATCATGTTCGTGTTTACGGAGTGTGTTTCCCCGTGTAACGATACCTGCCCGCTCGTGCCTTGCATGGCAGGCGGGTTGGCGGAGTGGCTTCGTCATTTCAATGACTATACACGGAGACGCAGGAGTGAAACGGGGAGACACGCCCCGTGAACACATACCACGCCATGATTGTTTCATCTCTTCCACTCGCAAAAAGCGACTTTTTTTCCAAAGCTGACAATTTTCCACTTTTATGCTATATTTCATAAAACAAATCTTCATACCAAACCCATTATTTGACAAGGATCTTGAGAATGAAAATCCTGTTGATCATTATTGGATTGATTTATGCATTGAGCCCATATGACATTCTTCCTGATTTTCTTATGGGTTGGGGCTGGCTCGATGACATCATCTTTTTATATATTCTGTGGCGGGTTTTTAAAACTCTCGGCCAGAAACCATCTGGTTTCCAAAATTTTTATCGTCAAAAACGCCGTTCGTCCCAGCACAACAAAGGATCATCTCAAAAAGACACCCATGGAACTAACCGTTTCCAAAAAGGGAATGCCTTAAGAGATCCTTACGCGGTGTTGAATGTTCCAAAAGATGCATCACAAGAAGAAATAAAGAAAGCTTACAAGCAACTGGCCAATAAATATCACCCGGACAAGGTGCTTCATCTGGGTGACGAGTTTAGAGAACTGGCAGAACAGCGATTTAAAGAGATAGAGGAAGCCTATCGGGAATTGATTCCCAAATAATAGGATAAAGGAAGGTGGGAAGGTAGGGTGTGAACAAAAAAGAAAAAAAAGGATTTGTGGTGCCCAAAGAAGAAGCTGTCTTTTGGCTGGACGCTTACGGGCGATGGCACAGTAAAAAATCCTGGCCCAGAGGACCAGGCCTTGGTTTGCCCCTATCGAAGATCCCGGCTGTTTACGGGAAAAGGGGCTGTTTTTCTGCAAGTTGGACAAGTTTGAAGTGACTAAAGTGAACTAAAGTGCCTATTTATCCCGTATAAAACGGGGAAGTTATGGAGTCGCTTCGCTCCACTGTTTTATATAATTGACAGAATTCCTTAACCCTGGCCCAGACCGATCACCAACACTTTATACTCAAAAAGTCATGTTTGTAATGGTGCATAGGTCAGATCAAGA
>CALLDL010000148.1 GCA_937998305.1 uncultured Desulfobacterales bacterium
GTGGGGGAGACCGCGGCTCCCGCATGCTTTTCGCGGGAGAACGCGGAGGGGGCAGGAATGCCACCGCTGCTAAGTCATTGAAATGACCAGACACGTAGACACCGGAGTGAAGCGGGGAAGCAAACCCCGTGACACACGTACCCTATCATACCCAGCGGCCGGGGATCACTGTTTTGCAATATTTGCATTTATTATCGTTCAGGTTATAGGTGGGCACAAAATAACCGGTTCGTTCAATCAAGAGCTTTTTGCAGTTGTGACAATAGGTGTTATTCCCCTCCGGATAAGCGGCGTTGCCCACATAGACATAATGGATTCCCTCGGCCATTGCCAGTTTGCGGAACCGAATCAGAGTTGAAAGTGGGGTGGCCGGCAGACGGTCGAGTTTATATTTGGGGAAAAATCGTAAAAAGTGAAACGGATAATCCGGTCCCAGGTTTGTCAGAATCCATTGACACATCTGTTTAATCATCTCGTCATCATCCACATATCCGGGAACCACCAGATTCGTTATCTCAAAATGAATACGCTGTTCGTGAAGTGTTTTAAAAGTATCCAGTACCGGTTGAAGACGTCCGCCGTTCAGTTTCCGATAGATGGCGTCGCTGTAAGATTTTAGGTTGACGTTGCCCGCATCCAGAACCTTACATAGCTCCAGCAGCGGTTTTCGGTTGATATAACCGTTTGAAATCCACAAATTGGATATCCCATTATCTCTGGCCAGACGCGCGGTGTCGATCATGTATTCAAAAAATGTGATGGCTTCGGAATAGGTGTACGCAATGGACAAACAACCTGAGTGTTGTGCTGTTTTAACTACATCGGCCGGAAAAAGCTCGTAATGGCGCACTTCATGGGGTTTGGCCTGAGAAATTTCCCAGTTCTGGCAGTTCAAACAGCGAAGGTTGCAGCCCGTGGTGGCAATGGAAAAGGCTTTCGAGCGAGGTTTGAAATGAAAGAGCGGTTTTTTTTCGATGGGATCTACATTCACACTGCATGGATTGCCATAGGTCAAACTGTAAAGGATGCCGTCCATGTTGACCTTGGAACGGCAAACGCTGCGGTCCCCCGGTGACAGGAGACACCTGTTGGGGCAGATACCACACATGACCAGCTTGTTTTCCAGCTTTGTATAGAGAAATCCTTCGTGGGACCATTTCCACAGTGTCTCGGGCGAATCCCCTTTGAACACATGGCCACGGATATCAGCCGGACCCAATGCCATCGCTGTTTTTTCTGAAAAAGGCCAGAAAGTACTGGCTGATACAGCGCCACAAAGGAGTCCCGCACCGCAATATATAAACTGGCGTCGACTAATTTTTTTCATAACGCACGAAGATAATCATTAAACTCAATATCTTAAGCCCGATCAGGCCGGCTGCCGTCCAGATGATTCCAAAATAAGGAATCAAGACAACACTGGTAATCAATGTACCGAAAGCAGCTCCGATTAAATCGGCGGAAAAGGTCCGGGCCACCGCCGGAGCGTCTCCGCCTCGCAAATAAAGCGCCACCGGAAACTGAAAGCCGCAGATCAGCGACACCACAAAACCGTAAAAAAGGAAAAAACTCACCGGCAAACGATAGCTTCCCTGCCTCAAAGCCACAATCAGCACAACCATTAGGAGAATCAGCAGTCCATCGGCAAGCGCCAGAGTCTGCTTGCTCCTATAGCGTAACCTGTCGCCAACCCAAGCGCCGGGTAAAAGGCCGGCCAGAAAAACGGTGACGATGAGGCCGATTTGAAAATAAATATATCCGAAAAAAATTTGAAAGGCAAATATTACCAGGATTTCACTCCCCATGACCGTGAAACCTGTGGAAAAAAGAACAAACTCTTCAGCACTGATCCGAACGAGGTAAACCATGCACACCACGGCCAAAACAGCAATGAAACCGGTTGGAGAAGTGGAAAACTTAGCAAACCATTGCTGAAACATCAGGCGCATGAGCTGGGGATAATCATCTCGATTTTTAGGTGCCTTTGGATCCATGAGGTCATTTAAGCGTTCGATTCGCTCATGGGTCAGATTGCCGTAATAATAACCTTTGATATAACGAGTGGAGATATTCTTTCGAGCCAGAAGTGCCGGTATATCTGTATTGAGCGGCTGGGAGCTGCAGAGGAAAAATATTTTTTGCCCCGGCAGCAACAGCACATGCTTAAAATAGTCGTTCACCGTATTATAAAGTGAAGAAAGCTTTTGACGCTGGGGTTCGGCCAGATAATTTTCAAAGCCTTTCATGGCAAAACTCAACACTCCATGCCGGGCCAGATGACGCCTTGCAAGGTCGAAAAATCTGTCGGTAAAAAATCTGTTGATTTGGAATGTATCCGGCTCACTCAGGTTGACGATGATCGCATCATAGATTTTGTTCGAATCGGCCAGATAGGATCGCCCGTCTTGATATATAACCTTCAGGCCGGGAATTTTTTTTATCATTTTGAACCTGAATTCAACTTCAGCCACCTTTGGGTCCAGTTCGACATAATCGATGGAAGCCGGGTGATATTTTTCAAGCTCGGTCATCATACCGCCTTCAGCGGAAATCAAAAGAATATTCTGAACCCGGGACAATTGAGCCAGAGGATAATGGATGGTTTCTTCGGCCATGCTCAAGTTCTGGCTGCCGAACTGCGGGACGCCTCCTACAAACAGGGTAAATTGCTCATGATCTTGTTGGACTTCGATCCGGCCATAGCGGGATTCCTCGTAATATACCAATTTGCCTTCAGGCGGAAACAGCGATGATGGTTCCAAAAAAATACCGGCAATCAGAACAATAAAAGTCATTCCCGTCCCCAGATAAATAGCAATTCGAGACCTGAAAAAGTTGCGAGATAACAGCAGGCAGGCTGTCAGAAGTAACGGTAAATTTGCTAAAAATACTGCCTTTAAAGGGGTGACCAGAAAAACAAGTGCAAAAGAAAACAGGGCGCCTCCGGATACATCTCCCAAGTTATCAATAATATAGATACGTGCACCGGGATAATCCGGCTTCTCTGCCCGGATGACGAAAAGACTATAGGGAAGAACAAAACCGATCATTAAGCAATAGGGGGCAATGATCAAAAAGGAATAGGTTAAAATGGGATAAAACCCAACCGAACTTCCGTGAATGAAGAAGACATCTCGAAGAAACCGAGTGGCCAGAATTTGCACGGCAGGCAGCCCTGCCAGAATCAGTGAAAGCCATCCCAGACGGTTTGCGGTGGGCGCCCACAAGTCCCGGGTGACCCAGCGTGCCAGAATCGTGCCGATTCCGCCCAGAATCAGCCAGTTGAAGAGAATCAGGGCGATGATAAACTCATTCCCCTGGAATTGGGCTAAAAATTCACGAATGATCAACAGTTGGGTGACCACGGATGAAATACCCGTAGCGATGATCACCCGTGTTATTGCACGTTCATTTCTCCTCTTCAAAGCATTGAACCTGGTAGGTCAAAATATCAAGATTTCCCTTCCTCCATGTATCTGCAGGAAGACCGGCCTTCGTGCAAAGATGGGAAAGAAACTTTTCAGGCTGTGGAAGCTGCTCCCATACCTGTGGCAAAAAAGTGGCGCTGGCCGATCCTTTTCGAAGAATAACCCCGTCCACATTGACACGCAACTTGGAAAGCAAATCTTTACTGTCCCGGTATTCCAGGGGTTGGGGCTCGGTAAGGATGCTCACTTCGATGTCCACCCGATTAAGTTCATCGGCTTTCAAAGGGGGAAAACGGGGGTCACGAAAGGCGGCATTAATGGCATTTCGTTCGATTCCGTCCATAATTGAGTCTTTGGAATCCAGGTTACCGATACAACCCCGCAACTGTTTGTTAATGGTCAGTGTCACAAAGGTGCCCCTATTGTCCTTAAAAGCAGAGTCCATCATAGTATCCGGATCAACTTTGATCGAACGTTTGTCAAGCCTTTCCTCAATGGTCTGCCGGGCCAGTTTCACTAGTATTTGACCCTGTTCCTCATTCAATGATTGAAGGGAATCCATACGATTTTTCATAGACAAACCTCCATAAAATGCGATGGCTGTATAGCCGACAACTCTCGATCGATCACCGGCAGTATCCCCGCTGTTCGAATAATGGAGAAGAACCGGATGCCAGTTGTGCCGACGGGCCATGTTTATGACAACCAAAATCGGTATCTTGCCGCATGCTGCATTCTCACGTTTTATCAGTTCATTGGCTTTAAGGTTTAATATCATCTCTATGGTTTCTCGATCTTTGGCAACAGCCTCCTGATAAGGTAAATAATGGGACAGGTCGGAGCTGGCCACAAAAAGGGTGGTTTGATCCAGCAGAGGATCAAGAGCCGCCGTCACTTTTTCAGCCAAATCCCGGCCCCTACCGAGCACAACAGGAACAATTTCAAATTTTTTTAGAAAATACTGGAGATAAGGAAGAACCACTTCCACAGAGTGCTCGAGCCGGTCGGAAACCGGGATTGTCCGAAACAGATATTTATTTTGGCACAGCCGGACCACGCCTTTATTCATTGGGATCCGCCCGAGAGGGGTTTCATAGGCAGATACATCACTGATGGCGCCACCCTGAAAACCGATGCGATGATCCGGCCCCATAACGATGACCCTTCCGAATTGATTTTCCTTTAATACCAGTGATATATGTGCCGCCGTCCATCCGGAATAGATATAACCGGCATGGGGTATGATGAGCGCCTTGAGAAACGAATGTGGAGGTCGATCCACATGAATCGGTTTCACCTGGTTGACGAGCTGTTTGATGATGGCCGTTAATTCTTCAGGTGTATCAGGATAAAAACTGCCGGCATATACCGGTTTGCGGATGTCCTTGGCATTTGCTGCATCAACTGCAGCAAAACATGCCAGAGAAAGAGAAATAACAATCATTAAAAAAGGATTGAAAATTTTCTTCATGGTCATCCCGTTATCATCTTTGATTGGCCTATTATAACTAAAGAATACAATTCGCGCGTGGCACTGTCAAGCACTCTGCTCTTAAGAAACAGGGCAAACGCATGTGATTTCGGGGCAGCGAAGCGACTGCGTGTTTCTCTTGAAAACCGAATGACTGTTTGAAGGGCTTTAGCACGCGTTAGCCCGAACCGAATAAAATGATGACTTAAACAATTAATGGGATAATTTAGCGATAAATGGTTCTAAATAACTCAGGCACGGCTCGGGCTTACGGGTGCTAAAGCACAAGTTTCATTCGGTTGGAAAGAGATATACGCAGTCGTGGAGCGTTCTCCATTAATATGGCTCAAGCAGCAAAACCCAAATAAGCGATCAACAAACACTCCAACACCAGGTGTGCCAAGATCGCCAAGCAAGCATTTTTGCGGTTAATCGTCCAGAAAGTTAACACCCCACTCCAGACAAACATGCCCGACATTTCAGGCCAAGGCTTATTGAAGTGATACAAACCTTCAAATAAAGGTATGAGCAGCCAGGAGTACTTTGGCAATGAACGCGGTATATGATAAGCCAACAAGCAGCGGTGCATCAACTCCCAGCCGGGAAACCAGGCCAATAGCCAAAAAAACCGGTGGCCAAAGTTTATCCGGCCGGGTATATAGTAATCGGCTAAAGAGGGAACTATCGGAATAATAGCAATCACCAAAACCAAACTTAACATCAAGGCTGACGCCACATACCATTCTTTACGGCTAATAGCTCTCACATCCAACCAGTGTAAGATCTCACTCCGATTTTTTGCTAAAAAAACAGTCAGTAGAAAAAGAACCGCAGGTATGGCAAACCAAAAAACCAATCGAAAGTGATTTGCTGATAATGAAAACTTGCCATTGTGGTCGACAATTAGTGCCAGTGCCACATAAAACACGCAAAAATAGGCAAGTATTTTATTGCTTAACCCCGCCGGTGTTTCCATAGTATTAGACATTAAAAGTCCTGTTTATTATTGTCGCGATGAAGTCTTTTTACCCGTAGGCTCTGTCTGAAAACTAATCTACAATATGCACGATATCAGATGCACGAACCAGAATCGTTTTTTCTTTTAACTCAGGAAGCATTTCACGAAGAACTTCATAGGTTACAGTATGCGGGTGCGCAATGCCGATGGCTTCACCATGACTGCCGGCAATCTTTATGAGCCGATGTATTGTTTTGCGGATAAAATCAGGCTTTGGTATGTGATCAATAAACACATCCTTTTGTGCAAAGGGAACTTGTAGTAATTGTGCCGACGGTCTGCAAAGTGTGTCGACAGTGGTACGACTGTCAATAAAATAGAGCCGTCTTTTCTTCAAAATCGAAAAAATTTGATAGAGTTGAGGGGCAATCGTCGTCATTTTTGACCCCATATGATTATTTACACCCTTGACAAAAGGAACAGCGTCCAAGTCCTCATTGAGCTGGTTGATGATTTGATCTGGAGACATGGAAGTGAGAAGAACTCCGGGACCGGGATTTATCAATGGATATTCATTAGGCTCCATAGGCAGATGCAACATCACATCGAATCCTTTAGAATGAGCCATCCTGGCAATTCTATTATCATGAGTACTGTGAGGGAGTATGGAAAATGTCAAGACAGCGTCAAGATCAAGGAATTTTTGGGCAATATTTTTGTCATAGCCGATATCATCAATAATAATGGCGATTTTGGGTAATTTTATGGGCACTGAGGGTTTGGTTTTCGGTATGGGTTTATGGGGTGGTATTTCATTTTTTGGATAGATTTCAAACCTGGGCGTTTTTATGACCACAGGTTTTGTCGTCGGCAACACAGTATATCTTTTCGATATCAAATGGTGTGTCAAAACACCGGCGATAACGACCAAGAGTATCAGAATACCAAGCCCGGTAAGAGCTTTTAGCAGATACGTTTTTTGAATACTGCCTTTAGCCGATCTTTTTAACGGTTTCTTCGGCCGTCGACTTTTTTTTTTAGCCATACCTTATTTTTGGACGTCCTTGAAGATTTCATAGCTTAACAGAATATCAAGTGCACGTGTCACTTGATTATCCGTCAGTAGTTGTTCAGGCTTAAGCCGGCCGTATATAAATTTGGTTTTTTCGATGCTCTGTTTTTTATCCTTTTTATCTTTTTCGCCTCCTTCTCTTTTTTTCTCTTGACCCTTTTCAGGCAACGCTTTGAGATGATTTTGAAGATCTTTTTCCTTTAGTACCCGCCCACTGACATCATCCATATCTTCCTTATCAATAAACCTTCTTTTTATAATGATATCCGGTTGAATACCTTTTGCCTGGATTGAGCGACCACTGGGTGTGTAATATCTTGCAATGGTCAATTTAAGACCGTAACCATCCCTCAATTTCTCCACTGATTGCACCGAACCTTTCCCAAAGGAAGAAGTTCCCAGTATGAGGGCGCGTTTTTGATCCTGGAGGGCACCGGCTACGATTTCTGACGCACTGGCACTCCCGCCGTTAATTAAGAGAACAATGGGATAATTCCGTTTTACTTTGTTCGTGGTCGCTTTATAAACTTGGGTATTTTTTTCCTTACGTCCCTTAATGGAAAGAATTGTTCCTTTTTCAATAAAAAGATCTGAAACCTTAATAGCCTGGTTTAGAAGCCCGCCCGGGTTGTCACGGAGATCAAGAATAAGCCCTTTTAAAGGCATTTTATTGGATTCGAGTTTTTCCAACCCTGAAACAAGGTCATCGGTTGTACTATCTCTGAAATTGGTGACCCAGATATATCCGTATCCGGGTTTCAAAACAATGGCTTTGACGCTTTCAACAGGAATAATATCTCGAATAATTTTGAAATCAATTGGTTTTTTGGCTTCTTCCCGGGCAATCGTAACAACGACCTCAGTTCCTTTAGGCCCCCTAATCATTTTAACAGCCTGTCGCAAATCGCCTGTCACTTTACCGTTAACCTTAATGATTTTATCACCGGCTTTTATTCCGGCTTTGTAAGCCGGTGTTCCTTCAATGGGCGAAATCACTGTAACAAAACCATCCTTCATGGTGATACTTACGCCGATTCCCGTAAACTCACCCTGGGTGTCAATCTGCAACTCTTTAAAGTCATCAGGAGCCAACAAAGATGAATGGGGATCAAGGCTGTGGACCATTCCCTGGATGGCCTTTTCGATCAATTCTTTTGAATCGACGGGTTCGACATAGTTGTTTTCAACCAATCCGATCACATCGGAAAATAATTTTAAACCCTTATATGTTTCTGCTCCATCGGCCGAAAGATTTCGGTAAAAACCGGATCCAATGGTCCAAAAAACGACAGCGATCAGCAAAGCCAACCACAGTTTAATCTGTTGTTTTTTCTTTAAATTCATGGAGTTTCTCCTTTTAATCCGAACTTCTTATAATACCCTTCATTCAGCCCATTGAAAAGTCCAGACTAACCTTTTTTAATCCATTTCAACGGGTCCACAGGCTTCCCATGATGACGTACTTCAAAATGCAAACTCGGACCGATCATTGACCCTGAGTCTCCAACTGTTGCCACAACTTCGCCCATCTCAACAGTATCTCCTTGTGAAGCAAAAATTTCCTGAGCATGAGCATAAATGGTGTAGTAATTATTCCCATGATCAATGATGATCATATTTCCGTATCCCTTAAACCATCTGGCATAAAGAATTCGTCCATCATAGACGGCACGTATGGGTTCACCTCTGTCAGCTTTTATCTTGATACCGCTTTGGAAATTGGTCACATTGAACTTTTTGTTTCGGTGTGGTCCGAAAAAGGATATTATTTTACCTTTTACCGGCATATTAAGCAATCCTTTTAAAGTGGAAAAGCTTTTTAGTGAAATATTATTTTGGGGTTCCGTCAGATCTGCTCCGGATTTCAAAGATATTACGGTATGATCCAAATCTACCGCTGCCTGTTTCAAAGATTCAAGAGCCGCCAATTTTAAAGACCTTTTTTTACGTATATCATCAAGTAGTTGTGAACGATTCTGTCTCTCACGAGACATAATTTTAATCTCTTTTTTTAAATCTGTTTCAACAGTAAGCTTTTCCCTTTTTTTTGCATTCAACTCGATCAGTAGCTGCCCAAGCTTCTCTTTATTGTCCAGAAGATTTTGCCAAATATTTTCATCATACGCCAGTACCTGTTCCAAAACCTTTTTTCGATGAAAAAGTTCATACATGGATTGAGCCGAGGCCAAAACATATATTTGGCCCAGCCAGTTCAGCTTATAAAGAGCGACCAGGCGCTTTGATGAATATTCTTCGCTGGTTTTAATCCTTTTTTGAAGTTCTTTGGATGTATTTATCGCCTTCTTTATTTCTTTTTCAAAGTCAGCAAGCTCTGTTTTGAGCGACGAAGCATTTTTTCTGGCTTTGTCAAGTATCAGATCAATATCGTTCAAGCTGTTGACAATCGAGGTTTCCCTTTTGGTAAACCTCAAGAGCTCGGCCGTCCCCTTTTCTATCTCACGGTCGATACTTCTCGCCTCTTTCCCGAAACCTTCAATGTCGCCATTGTTATTTTCTGTTTTTGCTGTTTTCTTTGTACCGTCCTCAGATATAATGTGTACATATTGTTTTAAATTTCGAATATAACCGATCTGGCCTTCATGTAAAATTTTAAGCCATTTATTATGACGCTCGAGGATCCTGACTTTCGTTCCTTTTGAAATCAATACCAGAGAGGGACTTTCAATGCCGGGTTGGGACCGAACGTTCAGCTTGTTGGCGGTCACAATTCCGATTTCATCGGATTGTGCAACACAAACATCGGGGGATTGCAGTATGATAATGACACCGACTGCAGCATATGCTATTGTTTTAAGAACTGTTTTAGAGAAAGAAAGCACCCCATCCACCCTACAAACATGCTGCAAATCAATATTCCAAGGAAAGCCCCCCAAGAAAGAAATCTGATCGCAAACAGACTTGAAGTTAAACTTTTATCGACGTTCGATGAAATGAACACAAAAAGAACAAATAATGCTGCCAGCCCGATAATTCCGCCCAGTGCTCCCTGGATAAGGCCTTCTATATAGAAAGGGGCTCTGATGAAACCGTCGGTTGCACCGACCAGCCGCATGATTTCAACCTCTTCACGCCTTGAATAAAGCACCAAGCGAATGGTGTTGGCGACAATTAAAACAGTTGCCGCAAAAAAAAGAGCCCCCATTGCATATCCTGTTAATCTGAACAGATTGAGAATGTTCGTAAATCGTCCCAGCCAAACTTGCCCATACTCGACTTCATCCACCTGCGAAAGCGATTCCAGGCGAGCAGCAAGCGTTTCGACTTTATCCTGGTTTTGGAAATCGTCTGTAAGCCGAACTTCAAAGGCATCCGGCAAGGGGTTTTCTTGCAAGTCGTCCAGTAACGAGGACTGCCGTTTCATCTGATTTTTTAACCGTTCCAACGCCTCTATGTTTGAAATAAATCGAACATTATTTACACCTTTCATACCCTCAATTTTTCTTTTGATATCAGCAACTTTTAATTCAGAGGAGTTGGGCTTAAGATAGACCATTATCCGGATTCCCTGTTTCCAGGAGTTCACAATAGCGTTTGCATTTACAAAAAAAAGAGCAAAAGCACTGGCAATAAGTATGGCGATCGAAATGGTAGCGATGGTCACAGCATTCAAAAACCTGTGATCAAGAATATCCTTTATGGCCCGCTTAAAATAAATAATCATCAGAACACGTTCTCTAATTGTTTGATATGGTTTGGATTCGACCCTGCTTCAGATGAATGACCCGGCCCCCTGTTTTGCGGATAAGTTCTTTGTCGTGGGTTGCAATAATAACCGTAGCACCTCGAATATGAAATCTTTTGAGCAGGTTAAGGATAATATCGGCAGAGTCCTCGTCCAAGTTGCCGGTCGGTTCATCTGCAAGTATAATCTTTGGGTCTCCGACGATGGCCCTGGCAACGGCGATTCTTTGCTGTTCCCCACCGGATAGGGTCGGGGGCAAGGAATGGATGCTGTTTTCCATACCAACAGTTCTGAGCACACTCCTTACTTTTTTTTCAACAAATCGCCGTTTTTTTCCCATTGCTTCAAGTACAATGGCAATATTATCAAATACAGTCTTTGTACGAATCAGCTTGTAATCCTGAAATATTACTCCGAACTTTCGTCGAAGAATCGGTATTCGATTATGTGAAATCCTTGATAGATTCATACCGTCGATCAACACCTGTCCTTCTGATGCAGCTTCTCCAAAATACAAAAGCTTCAGCAGAGAAGTTTTGCCTGCCCCGCTGGGGCCGCTGATAAAAAGGAGTTCGTTTTTTGGAACATCAAGTGTGATATCGATGAGCGCTTTAACGGCGCCGTAATTTTTGTGGACGTGAAACATCCGAATTATTGAACTTTTACTCTGTTTCTCAATCATTCAATAACTTCCTGGCCGATAGATCGATACAGCGTCGCCTTAGAAATTTTAAATGCGTACAAGGCGTTGTAATAATTTGTCTCGGTTCTTGTGAGAAGTGTTTGGGCAATGAGCACATCGGTTTGCGTGGAGATTTGTTCTTTATAACGTTCCTGGTTGATTCTGTAATTTTCTTTTGCCTGCTCAATGGCTGTTTCCACCGTTTTGATCGCCCTTTCCGCTTCCTGAGTCCTCAGGTATGCTGTTTTTACTTCCAAGTGGATATTATCAAATATCTCTTTTTTTTGGAGCTGTGCCTGAGCGAGTCGGGAATGTTTTTCTTCAACGCCATATGAGGTTCGACCCCATTCCCAGAAATTCCATTTTGCCACAGCTTGTATATTCCATCCACTGGGATCATATATGCCTTCGCCCCCATCTACATCCCATTCCGTTCCGTAGTTAAAATAATTCCCTTTTAGATCAACTGATGGATAATAGTCTTTTTTTGCAAGTTGTATTTCCTTTTGTGATATTTCAATTTCCATATCGGCAATTTTTATTTCAATTCGATTTTTTTCAGCTTCGGACAGGCAATACTCAAGGGTTTCTTCAAAGGGGGAATAATCAAGAATGTCCTTCAGAACGACAGGTGTATTTATAGGCCTTCGAAGCAGTGTATTAAAATTCGACTCGGCATTATCCAAATTGTTTTTAGCAACAATAAGCCCCTGTTTGGCATTGGCCAGTTCAACCTGTGCCTGGAGCAGATCGTTCAACGGCGTCATGCCGACCTGGTAAAAATTGTCGGCCACTTCTTTTTGAGCCCTGATCTGTACAACGGTTTTTTGCGCGATGTCATGCAGCTTTTGAGTCTGCAGGATTTGAAAGTAAGCATTTTTTGCGTCCAGAATAATATCCTGACGAACAAGTCGTTCCTTAACTTGGGCTCTATCCAGTCCAAGTTTGGCGATGTCGTACTGTCTCAGTAAAGAAAAACCCGTAAATATCGGTTGACTGAATGAAGTTACAAAATTGTATTGTTCTTTTGGAACCGCCGTAATGCCGCTTGTTACTGTTTCGGCGTCAAACCGATTATACTCATAGGATGCGCTAAGTGTAGGGAAAAATTGCGTCCGTCGGGCTTTTTTTACAGCCAAGGCCGCTGCTGTTTCTTCTTTGGACGATTTCAGCCTGAGATTTGCCTTAACAGCACTTTCAATGGTCTGTTTGAGGGAAAAAATTTCTACAGGCTCCTGGGCTTTTGAAAAAACGGGAAATAGTATCGGTTGAATGAAGACAAAACACAAAAATAGTCCAATCCATTTTTTTTTAATCATCATATCATTTTGTCCTTACATTGTTGAAAGATATAGAACCTTTAAGTAACTCCATCTTCAAATAGCAAATAACAATCAATCCTTCAATTGAGCGTTTTCGATCACTATGAGCATAAAATTTCAAGGATTTTCGATTGACCCACACAGGGTTTATTGATATTTATTTTTTCGAGTTGAAGGAGTGCTGTCACCAGTTTTCCTTACTCAAAGCCTCCACTGAATCCCATTAAACAGGCTTCTTCCATTTCGGTGGAGGCTTTTCTATATCGAATCAATACGTTAAAATCAATAGTTTCTCATCAATTTAACGTTCACATTATGATAGTGTTTCTATCTTTTGAAAATATATGGCGATTGCCACTTTCATCGATATTCACTTGAATGAGACCTATCCAAGTAACATTAAATAAGATTTCAGCCTCCGGCTCGTAGAGCCTACGCCTCGGAGAGCAGAATTAAAGAGTTCTAAACTTGAGTCAAACTTTTTCCAGTACATCGTCAATAACACGTAGTGCCTGTTTGACAAGTTCCATATCCGCCTGGGTACCCATATGCCCCAGTCTAAAGACTTTGCCGGCCATGGGCCCATAACTGCCGCCGACTACAAGCCCGTGCTGTCGCAGTTGTAAGTTAAATTCCGTCCAGTCAACTCCGTCAGGGACGTTGACGGCTGTAACCGTCGGAGACGGTACAGCATCCGAAGCCGGAAAAAGCGACAATCCCATCTTTATTATTTTGTTGCGGCAAAATTCTGAAACCTTTTCATGCCTGGCATAGCTGTTGAGCAGTCCTTCATTCAGAATCAACTCGGCTCCGGCGTTAAGACCCGCAACTCCTTGCCAATTCGGCGTATAAGGAAAATAATGTGTTGCCTGTGCCTTATAAAAAGGTTTCAAGGCATCATACCCCACATAATTGACGTTGTGAATGATGTCCCATGCTGATTCACTCACCGATAAAAAGGCCATGTCCGGCAAAGAAGACAAACATTTTTGTGATCCTCCCAGACACAGGTCGATGTTCCACTCATCACTTAAAACGGGCGTACCCCCTGCACTGGCCACGGCATCCACATACAGGAGGGGAACGTTATGGCGTTGCTTCAGTTTTCCCAATTCAGCAATGGGATTTAAGGTGCCGGATGGCGTTTCGCAGTGAACCACGGTAATCATTTTCGGCTTGAATTGAACAATGGCTGCCTCAATTTCGGACATATCCGAAATGGTTTCCTTATACGGCAAACGTATTTTATTTACGTCGGCACCAATGGAGTGCGCCATGTCGCCGATTCCGTCGCCAAAAACACCGGTGGCGATGGCCAGTACGCCGTCTCCAGGAAGAAGACAGCTTTTCAAAGCACTCCACAATGCCAGCATGCCTTCCCCGGATTGAATGACGACCCGGTTATCGGTGCCGAGAATCATTTTCAGATTGACTTCTGCTTTGTTGTAAAGTTCCAAAAAATCGGCTTCCAAATCCGCCGAGCCAAAATTGGTCTGGTATGTGTCCAGAACAGCCTGGGGTAGTTTAACCGGCCCGGGAACCATTGGAATAGGATATGTTTTCATGGTTTAATCCTTAATTTTTGTAATAGTTTAGTCCTTTGAAACAAATCGATTTCAAAGGAGCTTCAGGTAATGCTTTCAAAAGGCTAAAGTGCTACAATTTTTTCTGGTTTCGTCAATTGTCTGTTTAAAATCTAAACCCTATTGTGAAATGAAACCGTCCCTCGCTTTCGCTCGGCTTTCTATCCAGTTTGTGGCCGTAATAAATCCCGATGGGTCCGATGGGCGTAAAATAGTGCAGCCCTGCTCCGACTGAAGAACGAAACTCATCCGAACCTTCGTCGACAATAGCGTTCCTGACGCTGCCGATGTCGTAAAATAAAGAAAACTCAAAATTAGGTCCCAAATCAATTCTTGTCTCTATATTACCCAAGATTGCAGTTAAGCCCCCTACAGCCTTGTCGAACACGTCAAATCGAAGCAGGTTTTCGTCAAAACCTCGAACAGTGGATGTGCCGCCCAGGAAAAAAAGCTGGTCTTCCGGTATGGTGCTGGCGTCCTCGAAGGGGGTAATATCCCCTATCCGACCCCGCAGGGCAAAACTTAAGTTTTCTATGGGGGTATAATATTTTCGAACCTCGAAACGATATCTAAAAAAATCATCCAGAGAGTTATTGATCCCTTTAGAAACATCCAAGAGTAAAGAAGAAAAAAGTCCTTTTCTGGGCCGTATATAGGAATCTATTGCATTATAAAAAAGTGAGGGGCTTATCGTCAGAATTTCTCTGGGCTCAAATCTATTTTCTTCATTGACAATAATGGGTTCAGAATCGCGCGGGTAGTCCTTCTTGTAGGAATAAACAAAAGAAAGGGCTGCGTTAAACTTTTTAAGAAACCTTCGGTTAAATGATAATGAAACACCCCTTTCTCTGGTGCCGAAATCCGTATTAAACTCTTCCCTATTTTCAGCAAACATGTTTATTGTCGACTTGATTCGAGTCCCCAGAAATCTGGGTTCAGAGATGCCCAGGTCGCCCCGGTAACCTATCTGGCTGATTTCACCACCCGCCCAAACATCCTTGTTTAATCCAAAAAGGTTGCGGTCGCCGGCCAGAACGTTTGCGAAAAACCCCCTTTCGGTGTCATATCCTCCGCCAGTTTGAATATAATAAGGCTTTTTCTCTTCTAATTTCAAAGATAGATTTACTTTGTCCGCTTTTTCTTTTAATCCGAAAGTATTAAAACGAACCGAATCAAATGCTTCGATGTCGCGAATATTGCGCTGGGATCTCAAAAATTTATTCAGAGAAAACGGCTCTCCCGGATCGAGCTCAAGTTCATTTTGCATAACACGCTTTTTGGTGAGAAAATTCCCTGTAAAAGCCACTTGCCCCATTTTCACAAAAGGCCCTTCATCAACTTCATAAGTCACAGCAGCTTCGGTTTTGTCCTTGCTGATAGCCGCAGTTCCCTTTACCTTGACATGGGGATAACCCTTTTCAGAAATTAAAGAGGATAGACTGTTTTCATCGCTGCGAATCATATAGTTACGAAAAACAGATCCTTTTTTTAAAGTGATGGCTTCAATGGCCTGAACGTCTGATAACACCTTCAACCCATGGATTGTTAATGATTTTACGTGTGTCTGAACCCCCTCTTCAATTTCAATTTTGACGTCCACATTGTGTTTTCTTTTTTTAATGTCTTTATCCGGTTTTACCTGATCCTTCACGACCGTGTTCATATAACCTTGTTTGAGATAAAGAGACGTTATGACGCGTTTATCCTCTTCCAAGGTTTCCTGAACAAGCGCACCGTTTGCGATAATTCCCGGTGTTCGGGTCAAGATCTGTTTTTTGATCTTTTTTGAATCAAACGCATTATTTCCTTTAAAATTGACGGAATTTACAACGTACTGTGGCCCCTCTTCAATAAGCAGGTCTATTTTACGAACCAATTGACCTGCTTCTTGTTTTCTTTCAGATTTCATCTCTATCCGGCATTCCATATATCCTGCTTTAAGGTAGCGTTCCTTTATTTTACGTATACTTTTTCTTAGACCAAAATCCCTCTTATTCCCCTCTTTAAACAGGATTAGATCTTTCTTTAACCTAAAATCCCAAAATGCCTTGTTGCCTTCAAATTCAATGTCATACCTGGGTCCTTCATCAATGTTTAAAGAAATAGAAACATTTTGAATTTTAGCATCTTTATCAACAACAGTGTTCACGACAACGTCCGGATACCCTTTTTTCCGGTAAAACTGAATTAGATTTTTGATGTCTTTATCAAATTCTTTTTTCTTAAAACGCCTCATAAAATCTGGAATAAACCACGATTTATACGTTTTGATCCGCAATTTAAGACGCGTCTTAGAAAAAGCGCGGGTTCCTTTGACTTCAAAGCGCCGGATATGAAAAAAATCACCTTTGTCGATATTGATATAAACCACCACGTTTCCGTCAGCAGGATCTTCTTTAGCGTCTAAATCAACAATCGGGGCAATATATCCTTCTTTCTTGAAAAGCTGGACAATGGCAGCCTCTTTGGCGGAAAACGTTTCCGGATTATATTCATCTCCGGGACGGAGCTGCATGGCGTTGAGGATTTCTCGTTCCAAAAGGGGAAATCCACCGCTGATTTTAATATCTTTAACTCGAGGATAGGGCGTTACTTGAAAATGAAGTACCAATTGATCTTCTTTTACAGATTTTTCGAAAACATGGATGGCTTTAAATATTTTCGACGATTTCAAAGCTTCAAGTGAATCCTGGAACCGTTTCGTCGAAAAGGGTTCCCCTTCCTGGATAAAAATTAGATTCTTTACCAAATCAACCCATCGGCTCACATCCCCTTTTATCCCCTGAACATCGACAATAACCCGTGACACTATGGGCCCGGGTTCATCTGCTTTCTCCTGTTGTGCATATACGGCGTCTTTGGCAATAGGCATCATTAGAATCCACAACAATACGGTTATCTTTATCCAGTCTTTCTGCTTTGGCTTTGTCATCTGAATCAATCTTGACGACTTCGTAAAAAGTCCAATTTCTGCGTTGCGCTTCATCTCGTGTTCACTGCGGCGTACATAAGTACTCCTCATTCCACGAAATTCGCGACGCCTTGAACTTGAACTTTTTACTTTGCCGTCTCAATTTTGATTTTTTACGAGTTCATCAATCTTTTTTATCGAAATTCAAGTCTGAATTGAATCCCACCGCCATAATTTCCCTCGGTATCCTGGAAGGTATTCATTAACAGTTTTTCAAGAAATTTATATTCCGTGATTACTTTCTGGATGACCTTGGCGTTTTTTGTCTGCATACCGTATTTGACCGTTACCCTTCGGGAAAGTTCTTTGCCCACAGTAACTTTTACTTCATCTGACTCATCAGCATCTTCTGCTTCATTATATTCCAACGCCACAACATCCAGACCGGTGGCATCCTTGATTTCTTTTTGAACGCTTTCAGCAAGAACATCGGCGAGCATCTGTTCTGGAGATAAAGATGAACCGCCTACTCTTGCAATCAGTTCCTGAGTTGTTTTTCCTGAAATCAGCAAGGAGAGAATATCCTCCTCCCTCTCTGACGGATCGGAAGTCATATCAAACCTTAGGGTATCCGGTGTGCCGGAAATTTTTAAAAATACGGTCCATTTACGAATTTTTACGTCACTTTGGATATCAATGGTCGGCTCAATTTTATACGGGTTTATAAAATCAACGACACCTTTTATGACATTAAATTCATTTCTTTGGAAATATACGGTTCCGGATTCGACTTCTGCCCTTCCGCTGATAAGGGGTTGGTTTACCGTCCCGTGTATTTTAAGATCAGGCTTGATCGACAATAAAGTAATATTATTATCAACCACAAAAGGGTCTCTGGATCTGATTCTGCATTCAAGAGCCATGTTGTTAAAAATGGACCAGGAAATCTTCGAGGTCACCAAAGGTTCCTCCCGTGATTCTTGACCAATGCTTTCGATGATATTCAAACGGACATCTTTATAATATGTCCCCTCAAGAAGCTCAACGTCTCCTATTATCAGAGACTTTTCCGGTGAGCCCCGAATATCCAGTTCAGAGTTCAACCGGACGTCCAATAGATCAGGAATCGAAATGGGAAGGTTATCAACTTTTAATTTGAGTCCAATTTTTGACGGTTGATATCGGTCAAGATCGATGGCGCCATTAAATTCAAATTTTCCGGTATCCAGCATCCCTTTGATGCTATCCAGAACGATAGCGTTGGATGTTATCCGAACACCTCCGTTTATGTTGTGCAGTTTTTGAAATAAGCCCGGAATGGTCATTCCTCCGTCCTTGATATCCGCATTAATGATCAAGTTCGGTGTTGACAGGTTTCCATTCATTTTGAGCGAAAAGCGTGTTTCACCGGTAGCGTCGGAGAACGCTTTCGTAAGCATCGGAAGTATTTTAAAAGGAATGTTTCCATCGGCTTCTAACTTAAGATCTTTGTTTAATTTTCCGGAACCCTTGATGGTAAAATATCCTTGATCGACCAGAGATAGTCGCATACCGGGGATCGACATTTCATCATTGTTGACGAAAATCATAAGATCGTCACCCTTGATCAATGGTATATCCTTCCAGAAAATTGCCAGTTGAGAAATACGGGTGGTCCCTTCTATCTGGATCGGTGTGCCGAGATTCCCCTTTGCATCAACACTTCCGGTGATGGCGCCGTTTAATTCTTTTTTGCCAACAAGTTGTAAATAAGGGGTCAAATCGGTGTGGTCAAAACGAGCGGATGTTGAAAAAGAACGGGATTGAAGACCGTATGTTGCATCCAGGGTAAAGTTTTGTCCTCCAGATATATACGCGGTCTGATTCTCAACGCCGATGTTAAAGGGAATTTTTTCCAGCTTTTTGTTGTTAAACGTCAGATCGTCAAGAACCGCCTTCCCTTTGAATTGGGGATTTGAAAATTCGCCCTTTCCGGCCAAATCAAAAGATATCTTTCCCCTGTCCATTTTCAGGGACGTCAATTTTTGAATATTTTTTATTGAAATATCACTCGAAGCTATGTTGAGTTCATAATGTTTGTCCATGGAAACCCAGCCATTCAATACGATTTTCTCACCCGATACGATGACAAGAGATAAAGGATCGATATGAATTTGACGGCCGTCAATCGTTGATGCAAGTTTAATTTCATTAAGTTTCTGTATGTTGAGATCAATATTTTTGCCACTAAGATCAATTTGTCCTTTGGGATGATCCGTACTCCCGTTAACACGGCCATTTAAGACGAACTTGCCCTTCATCCCCTGGACAAAATCTTCCAGAAACAGGGTGTCTCCTTTTAATGCAACATCAAAAACAGGGTTTTCTACAAGTTTATAATCTCCCGGATCAAATATTCGAGCAGAGCCGGAAATATCGAGTCCGGAATTACCGTTAAGGATTTTTCCATGCTCCAGGGAAAAACGCCCGTTTGAAAACCGGATATTCCCTTCAGCCTTGCCGAACCTAATGTTCTCAAAACCCAGGTTTTCCCCTTTCAATCGAGCATCCATAGACGGCTCCTTAACCGTTCCGGAGACTTCTCCGCTCATATTCATGCTGCCCAGCACGCCGTTTATTCCCAAGCTCGTCATGACTTCAGTCAGATCGGGAGTTTTGAGTTTAAAATGAGCCGCCACCTGATGGGAGGAAACATAATAATCGCCGTTCATCTCAAGCCGGGACTCGCCTGCACCGGCGGTCAGATTCCCAATGGTAACCCGTCCCTTTTTCATATCTGCCTGTGCACTCACATGGACATTAAGGGGTGAACGTCCTTCTTCGGCGGACAATTTTTTTATATAAATTTCAAGTGCGGTTTTAACCCAAAGCGTGTTTGGATAAACACCTTTGCCTTCAAGCTCAATTTCAGCACTTGCGACGCCTTTAAAACCGGATATTCCCGGCGGTAAATCAGCAAGCTGCGAGTCTTTCTGATGGATGGAAAATTTGTAGAAGATTGCATTTAAATCAGGATCCGAGGTTAACAGCCCCTCGGCAAAGGCCTTTTTAAAGTCCACATCACCTTTAATATTGAATTTGCCCAAAGGAGTATATAAATCGACGTCGTCGATGTTTAGATTTTTTTCTTTTAGACGGCAATTCAAATGAATCTGGCCGATCCTGTTTCCGGCAACCTTTCCTCCTTCGTAGTCGAGCATTAAATCGATATTGGGATTGTCTAACGCCCCCTTTAGGGTCGAGTTTACCTGGACTGCTCCTGAAAAATCGGATCCAAGCGTCATTAAATCTTTGATTTTGGAAAGAGAGGCCCGGCTTTTTAAACTAAGATCCAAAATGGGTTTGTCTGTAAAAAGATTTTCGATAGTTCCGGTGATGCTGGCATTAAGACCATCCATGTTCACGTCAAGGAGCAGTGCATCGATTCGGTCTTTTTGAACATCTGCTTTTAAAGATAATTGATCGATGATGGTTCGAACACCTTTGCTTTGAATCTTCCCCCCGGTAATCTGACAAACAAGCCGGCCGCTCTGTTTTAATAGATTCCCATCTTTGATCGTGAGGTTCACGTTTTTAAACACCACTTGATCTGTTTGGTTCTCGGCAGTTTCTTCGGCTCTATTGTACTGAACGAAACCATTCATGACTCTTAGCTGACGGATAAGAATATTAAACGGAAGACCGCCATTTTTACCAGATTCTGATGGTTTACCCCCTGGAGTGTAAAGTGCCTGAATCAGATTGAGATTTCCAGAACGATCTTTAACCAAAGATACATTTGGATTTTCCAGAAACAGGTCATGAATGGTCAATTCCCCTTTTAAAAACCCGGTCCAGGATATGCGAATTGAAAATCGCTCCAATTCAATCAATTTATCATTTTCAAGTCCCATTAACAGCACATGGTTCAATTCCGCTTTTCCGCCTAAAACGGAAAATCTGTTTTGGCTCCATGTTAATGTGCCGGGAATCGCCTGGTTCACTTTTGCCTGAATTCGCTGCCGAACCTGTTCTGTATTCAGGTAAAACTGAATCCCGAAAACCGTGAGCAACACAAGGGCAATTACCGAACCGATGCCGATTGAGACCCATTTAAAGTATTTCATAATGATCATTCACCTATGACTCATTTAAGGGAAACAGCGTATAATGTATACATCTTTTCGCAGATAGATCCAAGTTTCAAATCTGTTTCATCTGTTTTAACCGTATTGGTTAAGTAAGGAGTACCAAAA
Organism: uncultured Desulfobacterales bacterium; assembly: GCA_937998305.1. Classification (GTDB taxonomy): domain Bacteria; phylum Desulfobacterota; class Desulfobacteria; order Desulfobacterales; family UBA11574; genus UBA11574. The sequence goes on from CALLDL010000148.1 coordinate 21,366, forward strand.
AAAATCAGGTCAAGGAAAAAAAGAATAATGCCCTGTAATTTAACGTAGGCAAGCTTTTTTATTGACTTTGTACGATGGAATTGTTGAATTTTATAATATTTTAACAGAAAAATGGTGAGCTTCATAAACATATGTACGTGTTCACGGGGTTTGCTTCCCCGTATAACGATATTGGCGGAGTGACCTCGTCATTTCAATGACTTAGCAGTGGGGGAGACCGCGGCTCCCGCATGTTTTTCGCGGGAGAACGCGGAGGGGGCAGGAATGCCACCGATGCTAAGTCATTGAAATGACCGGACACGTAGACACCGGAGTGAAGCGGGGGAGCAAACCCCGAGAACACGTACAAGCATGTTCCGTATTGGTAAAATGATTTTTTCATGTTATGCTCATGAATATGAAAGGCATAATAAATTGGCCACATGGAATTGGCATGAATACAATTTGGATTTTTCCAACCGAAAAGTCCGGTTTTCCCCGGAAAATACCATTGAAAGGTGGAACTCATGAGAACTTCTATGAAAATTGTTTTTATTTTAATGTTTGGTTTTACGCTAACTATAACAACAGGGTGTGCGCCGACACTGATTTCCATCAGCACCCCTGAAATTCAAACTGTCGCAAATTCTCATTATACCGCCCAATTTGAACCTTTGGCAGAAAATAAAAATTATTTCGACAGTTTTCGACTCAAGGTGGTAAACAAGACTCGTCAAGATCTGGAAATCGATTGGAATAAAACCCGATACCTTTATAACGGAAGGGATATAGGGGTTTTTGTATTTGAGGGAATCAAACCTGAAAACATTAAAAGTTTAACCATATCCCCGGATATCGTTCCTGAGGGGCAATCATTTACAAAAGACATCTCACCATTTAAACTCTTGGCTCGAGAACCCCTCACCAACAAGGGTAAGAATGCCGGTAAAATTACCTTCGGCCCAATTCCAAAAGGTGAAAATGGTATTTTCTTGTTTATCAGACAAAATGGCAACACGATCAAAGAAAAAATGACCGTCAAAATAACGGAAAAGGAAGTCCAAAAGTAAAGATCCAGATTCATTGAAGATCCTGCCATGCGTAGAAGAACCCGACTTTGGTTTAGTTCTGAGAAAGTTGTTTTATCATGAAATGACAATGACATTGATAAATAAATGCATGGAGAAAAAAGGATGGCAACGATAAATAGATACCTTTGAAATATGCAAAATTTTGTTCGAGTTCAAGTCGAAGGTTCAGGGCTTTGAGTCCCGTTGTTAACCGGATGTAACACCTGACACAGAAATCGGACAAAAAGGGACATTTTACAAGGATCTAAAATAATGATGACAGACATCTTGTATTTATTACGTTACCGCCATCCATAAGCGACGTTTATCAATGACCCGATTCAAAAAAATATCTCTCTGGATAACCGCCTGTTTTATCTTCTTTGTTGCACTTATTTTCATCTTGGCTTTATCTTCAGATAAACTCATCAATCAAAAACAGATTTTAGATAAAATCCAGGCCGGTGTTTCTGAAGCGATCAACGGCCAAGTAGCCTTTCAACGCATTCATGTTTCTTTTTTTCCGCGACCTCAACTTGTTGTTCAACAGTGCCGTTTTTCAATTCCCGAAACAATCAAAGGAACTATCGCATCCCTGTCCATCTCTCCGAAACTATTACCCCTTATCATGGGAGAGTTTCAAAATTCCAAAATTACGTTAAACACGCCTGACATAGAAGTTTATCTCGACCGAAAGCCGAAATCAAAAGACGAACATCTCAATTCTTTCTCTTTGGGAACCGTTGAAGAAAAAGTGGGCGCCATGTTGGCCGTTGTATTAGCAAAAACACCAGGGCTGCGTGTCCAGATAAAAAAAGCTCGGTTGAATATTTTCAAAGAAAAAATGCCGGCTTTTTGGTTCCAAAATATCAACGCCAGTATCAATGTTTTAAAAGACCAAATCAGCCTGGACATGCGTTGCGACGCCAGCCTCTGTGAAAATATCTCCCTAAAAGGGACTGTTTATTTGTATAAAGACAAGCTGTCGTTTTCCCTTGCAAATCTCAAATTAAACTATCCCAGACTCAATTTGTCCGGCAAATTGGATATCCATCGCGCCTTGCCATCGACGTCGCCAAGAATCAATTTGGAACTGGTGGGAAAAGATGTGGATGTCGGTTCAACCCGGAAAGCGGTCCTGGACCTGGTAGGAGAAAATCCCGTCGTTAATGAAATATTTAAAATTATAAAAGGCGGAAAAGTTCCATTCATTCAGTTCACTTCCCATGGGAAATCAATGGAACAACTGGGAGAATTGGAAAACATCACCATCAAAAGCAAAATAACAAGTGGTGAGATTTTTGCTCCCGAAGTCGATCTGGATTTAACGGATGTTGCAGGAGATGTAACGATTTCAAAAGGTATTCTGAAAGGTGAAAACCTTAAAGCACGCATGGGGGCCTCGAAGTGTCTTGAAGGAAGCTTGGAACTGGGACTTGAAGGCGAAGATGAGCTGTTTCATCTTGACCTAACCCTTGAGGCTGACCTGTCACAACTTCCTCCTATCTTGAAACGTGTGGTTCATAATGAGGCCTTCCTTAAAGAGCATTCCCTCGTTGACAACCTAAAAGGAAGGGCAACAGGAAGGCTTGTTTTGGGAGAAAGCATTGCATCGATCAATGTGTCCGTAGACGTATCTCAATTCAATCTGTCTGCAAATTACCGCCGATTACCACATCCTTTGACAATTAACGGCGGTCAATATTTTTTGAAAGGGAACACAACCTCCATAAAAAATGCGAGCGGAAGTATGGGGAACTCGACGTTTACCAAAGTCTCTGCACAAACGAACTGGGATGACATACCTCACCTGAAATTCGCGTCGGGCAGGGCAAAAATTGATTTTAAAGAGATATATCCGTGGTTGTTGTCTTCTAAAATAATTTCTGAAAAACTCCGGGATCTAAAAAACGTCAAAGGTATTCTGGCATTATCTTCTATGAGTCTAAACGGCCCGTTTCTCGAACCGGAAAATTATCAGTTTCAAATAGCCGGTGAGGTTCAAAATCTGACATTAGACTCACCGCTGTTACCGGGATCTTTAGCAGCTGCTAAAGGAAATTTTAACATAACTTCTGAAAATATTTCAATGACTGATCTTCAAACCCGTATCCATGATACATCTTTGAAGGTCTCTGGGACCATAAAAGATTATCTGAAAGGGTTAAGCCTTGTTGATATGACATTCCAGGGGGAAATAGGGCCGGATGTAACCCGATGGGCCCAAGACGCGTTTAACCTATCGCCACTTCTGAGATTAAAGCCACCGATATCGGTTTCAACGGCACATCTTATTTGGAACAATCAACAACAAACGACTTTTTCAGGAGATCTGTCTGTAAAGAAAGGGCTTAAAATTTCAACAAATTTTTCAGTAATCCCCGAAAAATTGACCATAGAAAAACTGATCATCCAGGATCAAGTGTCCAACGCATCCATTAAACTGGGTCAAAAAAACCGGATCATGGATGTTTTATTTGCCGGAAATTTACAAAAAGAAACCCTGGATAATATTCTAGAAAAAAATGCGATCCTCAAAGGACAAATAAAAGGAGATTTTTATGCCCACGTGCTTTTGGATCAACCCTTGAACTCAACTCTTCAGGGTACACTTACAGCAAAAAATCTTGTCTTTCCAAGAAAGACCAAACCGTCGTTCGTTGTAAACGACCTTTCTCTGACAACAAAAAAGGACATTGTTCAAGTTAAATCAGCCAGATTGGCATTGGCGGACAACTCGTTTGATCTTAAAGGGGATGTGAAGTTGTCGGCTGCTGCACCCAAATTGGATATGGAATTTTTTGCGAATGTTCTAAACCTGGATCAACTAAAGCAGGATCTGGGTAAAAACACTATAAAAAGCGACGATCAAACCGCTGAAAAATCATGGATGTATCCGGTTCGGGGCTTGGTAAAAGCAAAAATTGAAAATTTAACTTATGATAGTTTAACATGGAAACCCTTTGAGGCCGATATTCGTTTTAGCGACAAGGCCGCAGCAGTTTCCATTACCGATGCCAATGTATGCGGTATAACAACTTTAGGAATTTTGAAAATAACACCTCAAGAGTTAACCATCGATTTAAAACCGTCTGCCCAAAATCAAGCGCTAAATCCCAGCGTCTTATGTTTTTCAGATAGATCCGCAAAAATTGTCGGAGACTTTAACCTTGAAGGAAACATTAAAGCAAGGGGAACCGCCCAAACATTGATGCAGAATATAAATGGTGATTTAAAGTTTTATGCCTCAAAAGGCCGTTTCCAAGCCGGCAGGAGTTACAGAATATTGATAAAAATTTTCAGCATTCTTAATGTCACCGAAATATTCAAAGGAAAACTCTCAAATCCCGAAACCAGTGGATTTGCCTATAATTCCATGCGTGCTAAAGCTGATATCAAAAATGGAAAATTAGTGTTGAATGAAATGATCATCGACGGCACCTCCATGAACATCGTGTGCCAGGGGTATATTGATGTGGTCAATAAGCGAATGGATGTGACTGCCCTGGTCGCTCCTTTAAAAACCATTGACTTTTTTATTAAAAGAACACCTCTGATAAAAGACATCCTGGGGGAATCGCTAATCTCTATCCCTGTTGGAATAAAAGGCCATCTGGACAATCCGAGAGTTACGACACTCCCACCTTCCAAAGTGGGATCAGGATTATTGGAAACTGTTAAAAGAACACTCCAGCTTCCAATAAAAATTATTCAACCCATTCCCCCCCCTGAAGAAAATTATTAGCTTTTTATTGAGTTTGTCATGAAAAATAACCATTTAAGCACACACTGGAACTCCGAAATCTTTGAAAGGTAGATGCACTCGCTGATGCCGGCTCAAGTCCGAATTTAAATTTAGATTGAAAAACTTGATAAACTTTTTTATTGTACATTAACAATTTAGGATCATCTCCCGATTCGTTGAAGTTAACTATGGTAAAATAAATGGATTATCTCCAATTGAGTAGGTGTGATCCCAAAGGGTACAAGCTTGAATCCTTGGACCCTTTTCTCCAACTAAATTGGAGAAGAACCATAATAGGCCTGTTTTAGACGAAAGGAGACTTTAAAAATGAAAAGGCGACTCATCGTTATTTTGACCATCATCACCATTACCGCAGCCCTTGTCACTCCTGTAAACGCGGAAAACCCTGTTAAACAGCAGTTACTTGTAGATCAGGCGAGGATTATTTTTAAAAGTTTCATGATCGATAAAAACATGGCCTGGTTCCGCGAACACATGCATAAGGCCAAAGGGTTTTTGATCATCCCTGAATTGCTCCAAGGTGCTTGGTTTATCGGTGGCTCCGGAGGACGGGGCGTGCTGGTTGTTAAGGATAAAACGACAGGAGACTGGAGCCAACCTGCCTTTTATACCATTGGATCGTTGAGTATTGGCATTCAGTTCGGCGGTGAAAAGTCGGAAATTATCATGATGGTTTTCACCCAAAAAGGACTGAACAGGCTGTATTCATCCTCTTTTAAGTTGGGCGGCGACGCCTCCATCGCTGTAGGGCCTGTGGGCGGCGGTGCCAAAGCCGATGTCATGGCGGACTTTGTTTCATTCGTACGATCCAAAGGCGCTTTTGCCGGCATGTCCATTGAAGGCGCCATATTGAATGCGAATTACGATTGGAACGAGGCATATTATGGGAAGAAGGTCAGTCCTCTTGGCATTGTTGAAAAAAAATTGGTCAGCAACCCCGGATCGGCTGAATTGCGGAAAACGATTCAAAACTCCTTAAATTAACTCCATTTTTTAACGCTGTAACGCAGGAGTACCCTATGGTCAGAACCGAAATATCATTGTTTTTGAAAAACGTTCCCGGCGAACTCGGGAAACTGGCATCGCTGTTTTCAGATGAACATATCAACATCGATGCCCTCACCATACAGGATGCCTCCAGCTATGTTCAGAATCTCTTTGAGGCCAGGGGAAAATCACTCAAGCGAATCGCTTCGATTGCCAGCTACAATTCCATGCGAAAGGACTCGGCCCAGTTCGCTCTGATCCGGATGATTGTTGACCAGACCGACAAGGCCATCGATCTGTTGTCAAAAAACGATTATCTTTTCGATATTATGCCGGTAATGACACTTGAGCTTGAAAACAGACCGGGCTCCCTTGCCGATATTGCCAATAAGTTCGGGGAGGAAGGTATCAATATCAACTATGTTTACGGCACGGTTTCGTCACCCGATGAAAAATGTCTTTTTGTCTTCTGCCCGGAAGATATCGACCTGGCAGCCAAAATTTTTAAAGAATAATTTTCGAAAACAGCGTCTTTTTAACCGGAACTATGTGAGGGACGGCGTTTGTCCTTTAATATATGATTGGAAATCACCACCCGCTGTATCTCGGAAGTTCCTTCATATATGGTAAACACCCGGGCATCTCTGTAAAAACGCTCAACCGGGTAGTCTTTAATAAATCCGTACCCGCCGTGCATCTGAAGCGCTTTTGCCGTAACCCGGTTGACCATCTCGGAAGCAAACAACTTTGCCATGGAAGCCTGTACCGTATACTTTTCTCCCCTGTCCTTCATAGCGGCGGCGGAAAGCATCAACTGTCGAGCCGCCTCAATTTCCGTGGCCATATCCGCAATGATCCATCGCAACCCCTGGAATTTTGAAATCGACTGCCCGAACTGCTCTCGATTTTTAGCATACTTAACAGCCGCATCGAATGCTGCCTGTGCAACACCCACCGACTGAGCTGCAATACCAATACGTCCGCCGTCCAGGGCTTTCATGGCGATTTTGAATCCGTCTCCTTCTTCTCCCAGTATGTTTTCAACGGGAACTATGCAATTGTTAAAGATAAGATCCGTTGTATCGGAAGCACGAAGCCCCATTTTATCTTCGTCGTTGCCCACGGTAAATCCAGGCGCGCCCTTCTCAACCAAAAACGCACTGATACCATGGTGACGTTTTGCTTCATCTGTTATGGCGGTTACAATAACCAGGCCGGCATTCCGACCCGATGTAGTAAAACGTTTTGTGCCATTGATAATATATCCATCCCCTTTTCGAACCGCCGTGGTCGACTGTCTTACCGGATCGGATCCCGCGTGGGGTTCGGTCATGGCAAAAGCGCCGATAATATCTCCTGCTGCAAGGGGTTTTAAATATCTTTCCTTTTGATCCTCGGTTCCCAACCGGTAAATGCTTTCACACACTATGGAATTGTGGACCGACATAACCACTGCGGTTGAAGCACAGGAGTAGGCAATCTCTGAAAGGGCCAGGACATAGCTCACAGTGTCGGCTCCTGATCCTTCATATTCAAACGGAACCATCATTCCCATGAGTCCCAATTCTCCCATCTTCTTTAGATTTTCAGACGGAAATTCCTTGGTTCGATCGCGTTCCGCAGCGGCAAGGGCCACAACTTTTCTTGAAAACTCCCGGGCCATGGTCTGGATCATGATCTGCTCGTCAGTCAGCTTAAAAAACATGGACGACTCCTTTAACATCTGTATTTCGTGGCTTATAATTTAAAACTCCGGTCCAACCTTATCGTATCCCGACTTACGGACCGTAAATAACCACCAACAGCTCTGCTTTTTCTTCTCCGATATTCCTCAACATGTGCCGTATCCCCGAATTAAAGTGCAGCGAATCTCCAACATCGAGTGTGTTTATATGATCTCCCACAACCACTTCAATCTTTCCGGCCAGGACGTAAACAAATTCTTCACCTTCATGATGGTATCCCACCCCTTTATGATCCGCCATGGCGTCGATGGAGACCTTGAATGCCTTTAAATGTTTATTCTCAGCACCGGGTGTTAGTGTTGTATACGCATAATTCTCGGTACGCTTTGTATAGGCTTTAATACGACGTCTTAAGCTCGTTTCCTGTTCTTTCAGGAAAAAGCCCGAGTCTATTTCCATCGCCCTTGCAATCTGCAAAAGGGCGCCCACCGGCGGAATTTTTTTACCGCTTTCCACAGCTTTAAGATAATCAATGGAAAAGCCGGTTTCATTGGCAACACGATCTAAGGACATCTTCTTTTTTAATCGTTCCTTTCTTATCTTCTTCCCTACCGGGACAACAGCCTCGGCTTTCTTTCTGGCCATATCGCCTCCTTATTTAGTGTTGATCCATAAATGAGGATTTTTGTTCAAGATCAAGCCTCCGGCCCGTAAGGCCTACGCCCCGGAGGGGCATGCGAAAAAAATAACCACCCCAGTACGATCTGCCGGACCTGCGGGGCAGGCAGGCATATGTTTAATATTCCGAGGATTATTTTTTGAGCATAACCCCAGAGAAATAGGCTTCGCATTTCACAGGGCAGGCGCAGAGATTGGGCAAAAAGACCATTTATGGAGGGACACTATTTATATTCATAAAATCCCCGCCCCGTCTTTCTGCCCAGCCAGCCGGCCTCAACATATCGTTTGAGCAGCGGACAGGGCCGGTACTTTGGATCTTTAAATCCATCGAATAGAGTATCCATAATTGCCAGACAGGTATCCAATCCGATGAGATCCGCCAGTGCCAGAGGACCCATGGGATGGTTCGCGCCCAGTTTCATGACAATGTCGATATCTTCACGGGAACCCACACCATGATACAGGCAATACACCGCTTCATTGATCATAGGCATGAGTATTCGATTGATGATAAAACCGGGGTAATCACTCGCTTCAGCCGGTGTTTTACCCAGCTTTACAGCCAAGTTCCATGTGGTCTTAAACGTGTCATCCGTTGTTCGCAACCCCCGGATAATCTCAATCAGTTTCATTACCGGAACCGGATTCATAAAATGCATCCCGATAATTTTATCCGGGCGGGATGTATGGGATGCAATCCGTCCGATGGGAATGGAAGATGTATTGGTTGCCAGAATCACATGAGATTCACAGATTTTATCCAGGTCTTTAAATATCTGATACTTGATCGCCTCATTTTCTGTGGCAGCCTCGACAACAAAATCGACAGACCCCATATCTTTGATGTCTACGCTGGTTCTGATCCGTTTAAGAACAGCATTCACCTCTTCATCCGTCATTCTGCCTTTGTCGACACTTCGTCTTAAATTCTTCTTAATGCCTGCAAAACCTTTTTCGACAAATTCAGTCTTGATGTCGTTCATGATGACCTCAAAGCCGCTCACGGCAGCAACCTGAGCAATACCGTTTCCCATCTGACCCGCACCAATAACGCCGAATGTTTTTATGTCCATTTTTCTCTCCTATCGTTTTACCACCATGGCAACACCTTCCCCACCCCCGAGACACAGCGAAGCAACCCCGATCTTTTTGTCCTGTCGAATCATTTCATGCAAAAGGGACACCAGCACTCGACATCCGCTGGCACCGATGGGATGCCCCAGAGCGACACTCCCGCCGTTTACATTCACCTTTGCATGATCCAGGTCAAGCTCCTTCAGCACCGCTGCCGTCGAACCGCTGAACGCTTCGTTGATCTCAAATAGATCGACATCTGAAAGGGAAATCCCTTCCTTCCTCAAACATTTTGGAATGGCCCAAATGGGTGCCACAAGAAGGTATTTCATATCCATGCCAAAAGATGCCTGAGCGCCTATGGTCGCGATGACCCGGCATCCCAATGCCTTGGCTTTGTCTTTTGACATGACCACCACGGCTGCAGCACCGTCACTGATGATGGATGCATTGCCGGCCGTTCCCCTTCCGTCCTTTTTAAACGCCGGTTTCATTTTTGATAGAGCTTCAAAGGTCGTCTCACGGGGGCATTCATCTTGATCAAAAATAACAGGATCGCCTTTTCGTTGGGGGATTTCAACAGGAACGATTTCATCTTTAAATCGACCGTTACGGATGGCTTCAAGCGTTCGAAGATACGACTCTGCGGCATAACGGTCCTGGTCTTCGCGGCTGATGTCATACTTTTCGGAACACAGCTCATTGGAAACTCCCATGTGAAAATCGTTGACAATATCCCAGAGACCGTCATGAACCATGTGATCTTCAAGGGTGCCCGGCCCCATGCGATAACCAAAACGACCTTTTTCAAGATAATACGGTGCCATACTCATGTTTTCCATTCCGCCTGCAACCGCCACATCGGCATCGCCAAGCTGGATAGCCTGGGCTGCCAGCATGACCGCTTTTAATGCTGAACCGCAAACCTTATTCACGGTGATGCATTCAACCCCAAAAGGCATATCAGCCTTAACAGCCGCCTGTCGGGCCGGATTTTGACCGTAGCCGCAGGGCAGTACCATTCCCATGATGATTTCATTTACCGTTTGTTTCTCAATGCCGGCGCGCTGGATGGCTCCTTCAATGACGATGGCGCCCAGTTTGGTCGCTCCAACGTTGCTTAAAGAACCATTAAAATTGCCCAAAGGCGTCCGAACGGCACTTACGATTACTGCTTCTCTCATGTCTATCTCCTTTTATTTTCTTTCTATGACCTATTTCAAAACCTTCTTAGGGGCGATTTTGAAAAAATTTTAGAATAATCATAAATTAACAGCACCAAACACATTTCCAGCTCATAAATAAGGCATTTATTCGATGAGCGAGTTGAGTCCCTTTATTTTTTTAAATCAGATACGAAATCCCGTTTGTTTAACGGGGACCGCACAAGAGTTTTCATCCGAGGCGTACTTATCGTACGTTGAGGATGGAAACTTGCGGAGAACGCTGCTCATCGGAAAAAGGGCTATTTATGCACTGGAAACTTTACATGCTTCGTCGATACTTCCCCCCCACATCATACAACGCCCGGGTAATCTGGCCCAGGGTGCACACTTTAACGGCCTCCATCAGTTCTTCAAAAGTGTTTTCCCCTGACAACGCAACGCTCTGAAGACGTCGTAATGCATTATCTGTTTCTTTTTTGTTTTGTTTCTTGAATGCCGCCAGACGTTTAAGTTGTGATTTCTTTTCACCTTCGGTGGCCCTGGATAACTCAATGTACTCGCTCAATTGTTCCAAATCGGCATCAGGATCTCGAAAGGTATTGACACCGATGATGGGCAACTCGGCGGTATGCTTTAAATTTTCATAATACATCGATTCCTCTTGAATCTTGCTTCTCTGATAACCGGTCTCCATGGCTCCCAGCACACCTCCACGTTCGGTGATCCTGTCGAATTCTGCAAGGACCGCTTTCTCCACCAACCGCGTCAACTCCTCGACAACGAAGCTGCCTTGATTCAAATTCTCATTTTTTGCAAGGCCCCATTCCCGGTTGATAATGAGCTGAATAGCCAAAGCACGTCGGACCGATTCATTGCTCGGCGTCGTAATGGCTTCATCAAAGGCATTTGTGTGCAAACTGTTGCAGTTGTCATAAATCGCACAAAGTGCCTGAAGCGTTGTCCGAATGTCGTTAAGCTGGATGTCCTGGCTGTGTAAGGAACGGCCGGATGTCTGTATATGATATTTCAGCATCTGAGACCGGGCGGACCCGCCGTATCTATTCTTCATGGCAATAGACCAAATACGTCTGGCCACTCTCCCGATGACCGTATATTCCGGATCCATGCCATTGGAAAAGAAAAAGGACAAATTGGGTGCAAAGCTGTCGATGGGCATCCCCCGGGATAGATAATATTCGACATAGGTAAATCCGTTGGCCAGTGTAAGGGCCAGTTGAGTAATCGGGTTGGCGCCGGCCTCGGCAATGTGGTATCCTGAAATAGATACCGAATAGAAATTTCGCACGTTGTTTTCTATAAAGTACTTCTGGATGTCCCCCATCATTTTCAGCGCAAATTCAATGGAGAAAATACAGGTGTTTTGGCCTTGATCTTCTTTTAAAATATCCGCTTGAACCGTTCCGCGAACATCGGACAAGGCCCTGGATCGAATGTCATTGTATTCTCTCTTCGAAGGTTCTCTTTTTTCTCGGGCTCGAAACAGATCCACTTGTTGATCGACGGCAGTATTTAAAAACATGGCAAGTATGATAGGGGCAGGTCCGTTGATAGTCATGGAAACAGATGTGTTGGGTGCACACAGATTAAAACCGTCATAAAGCACTTTTATATCGTCGAGGGTACATATACTGACGCCGGAAGTGCCGACTTTGCCGTAGATATCCGGCCTTATGTCCGGATCGCAGCCGTATAATGTGACAGAATCAAATGCCGTGGACAGACGCTTGGCCTTGGCATCAGCAGATAAAAGCTTGAATCGTCTATTGGTCCTTGCAGGGTCCCCTTCCCCTGCAAACATACGTGTGGGATCTTCGTCAACCCGTTTTAACGGAAAAACACCGGAGGTAAACGGATACCGACCGGGAATATTTTCTTCTCTCAACCAGGTGTAAATTTCTCCGGGGTCCTTGTACTTGGGAAGTACAATCTTCGGAATTCTCATATGCGCCAATGACGTTGTGTAAAGTGGAACACGAATCTCCCGGTTCCGAACACGGTATGTAAGCTCGTCTTTCGTGTAAGTCTTTTGGATATCTTCCCAGTCATCGAGTAGACGGGTCGTCTCGGAATACAGTGTGTTTTCACCTCTTTCAATTTCCATTTTGAGCCGATCTATAACCTGTGATGTATCGGCTATAAGACTATCCCCGGATAGGGCCGTTGCGGTCTCCTTGAGGTGCCAGACCTTTCGGACTGCATCTGCCTGCTCTTGGGTTTCTCGATGATATTTCCTGATGGTGCCGGCGATTTCAGCAAGGTAACGGGTTCGCTCCGGAGGAATTATAATGGTTTTGGATGTCGATGTCTTTGTTTTAGGTCTGGAAAGACTCGAGTCCAATACGATCTGTGTTCTTTCAGACAATGCATCGATAATCCCATGATACAAGGCCGTAACGCCATCGTCGTTAAATTTGGAAGCAATGGTTCCGTAAACAGGCATTTTCCCGGGAGATTTGTCCCATGCCTTCCGGTTGCGCTGCACCTGTTTGCGCACATCGCGCACCGCATCCTCGCCGCCTTGTTTCTCATATTTGTTCACGACAATAAGGTGGGCAAAATCAAGCATGTCTATTTTTTCGAGCTGGGTGGCAGCCCCGAATTCACTGGTCATCACATAGATCGATAAATCAACAAGGTCGATGATACTCGAATCTCCCTGCCCGATTCCTGCTGTTTCCACAATAACAAGGTCAAAGCCCGCGGCTTTCGCAACGTCTATGGTTTCTGCCAGGGCATGGGGGATTTCTGTCTGTGATCCTCGGGTAGCAAGGCTCCGCATATAAACCTTTGGATTTTCGATGGCATTCATACGTATCCTGTCACCTAAAAGCGCACCGCCGGTTTTACGACGGGACGGATCGCTGCTGATGACCGCCAGATGAATATGTTCAAGATCATTTAGAATTCTTAAGATAATTTCATCTGTCAGAGACGATTTTCCGGCCCCACCGGTTCCGGTAATGCCGATAACCGGTATTTTTCGTTTCCCGATCTTTTTTTTAATTTGAGATCTGAGTAAAGCAAGATGGCCGTCTTCCTGTGCCTTGGCCTGCTCAACGGCGGTAATCAGATTGGCGACCATGGACATGTTGTCCGGTGACAGCGCTGAAAAGTCAAATTCGGTCTTGTTAACCGTAGAAAAATCAATCTGTTTTATCATGTGATGGATCATACCCTGGAGCCCCATTTTGGCGCCGTCTTCAGGAGAATATATTTTAGTGACACCGTATGATTCCAGCTCTTTTATCTCTTCAGGTATGATAACCCCGCCGCCGCCTCCAAAAATCTTGATATGCGGAACATTTCTTTCTTTCAAAAGGTCGACGATGTATTTAAAGAATTCCATATGACCGCCCTGATAACTTGACACCGCAACCGCTTGAACATCTTCCTGGATTGCAGCATCGACGATTTCATGAACAGAGCGGTTATGTCCCAAGTGAATGACCTCAACACCGGCATCCTGGAGTATGCGACGCATGATGTTTATGGATACATCATGACCATCAAAAAGGGATGTTGCGGTGACGACTCTGATGGGGTGTTTGGGATTGTAAGCTTCAACGTCCATCGTCATGCATCCTCCTTGCAAAATTTAAGATTTTCGATTGAAGATTGACTATTAAAGGTATCTTCCAATTTTATTGATAACCGGTTTGGGTTCAAGATATTCCAAGAATAAATTCGGTTTGGAGTTCAATATAATCTTCAATACTGTAATGTCGGGCAAGAAACCAGCGCCGAAACGTCCACATATGGCCCAGAACAGAAATATTGTGTGCAATAAGTTCCATGGAGCGATCACTTAAATGTGGTAAATCACCGGATGAAATCAAACGTTCAAGCACTTCCATGAAAATACCGGTAATGCGAACTTCATTCTCGAGTACTTTTTTACGCCATTGGGGTGGAAGAGATTGAGTTTCCTGGTAAATCAGCAGGATATGATCGTTCATTCGGTTGCAGACTAAAAAATATTCACGAATTACTTCAGCCAGTGAACTGCGGCCGTCTGAAGCTCTTGCCATTGCTTCTGAAACCCCCCGTTCGACCTCGGCATGAATGGCATCGCAAACCAGATACAAAATATCCTCTTTAGAAGCGATATATTCATACAATGAACCAATGGAAATACCTGCGGAACGGGCGATCTGTCGTGTTGTGGTCTTGTGAAACCCCTGATTGATGAACAGCGGGACCGCAGCATCGACGATCTGGTGATGACGCTGTTCCACAAGTTCAGGATTTTTTATTTGAGTCGGAATTTCTTTTGTTGCATGCCTTTGTTCCATAACAACTCCAAACGTTATTTGACGGATAGGTAGCGCCGGACCAATCTGACCGAGCGCTCGCTCATAATTGGTATCATGTTCCCATCTTTACTGTCAAGATTTTTCCTATGAAAGAAGAAACTTAATAGTATAAAATATGCCATTTAAATCAAGCAGTAATAAAGCTATTGACAAATTTGGTCATCAAAGGTACACATAAATTTAATCTTGTGACCGAGCGCTCGCTCACATTTATTGAACAACCATTGAGGTTAAATATTTGGAAAATTGTTATGATAAGGCCCTCGTTGATCGATAAAATGAATGATCCTTGATTAATGAAATGTTTTGCCTTAAATTAATTTAGTTATATCCCTGTCACTATTTGAAACGCTAAGCTTAGGTATAAAATTTATATAAGGTTTTAAAAAAAGGAGGGTCCATCATGGGAAAAAACCTCGTATTGACCGAAAAGCAAGACATGATCGGCGTAATTACGCTGAACCGGCCGGAAGCGATGAATACCTTTAACGTTCCCTTTGCCAGAGCATTGAATGATACTCTTTTGGATATGGATCAGGATGACGACGTCCGTGTCGTGGTGATCCGTGCAGCAGGCAAACATTTTTCAACCGGCATCTCCCTCCCGGAATTCCAGGGAAAAAATCCCAGAGAACTCCGAGAATTTCTGAGTTTAATGGATGAATTTTATCACACCCTGCCCCGGATGAAAAAGCCGGTGATCGCCTCGGTCAAAGGCGCCGCAGTGGCCAATGGCGCCGGCCTTGTGTTTGCCTGCGATCTGGCGGTGGCCGCCGAAAATGCCAGGTTCGGAACCACTGCTATTAATGTGGGATTAATCTGCTTAGGCCCGGCCGTACCCCTGGCGCGTCATGTCGGTCGAAAAAAAGCACTTGAAATGATCCTCACCGGAAATATTATTTCAGCTCCTGAAGCCCAGCAACTCGGTTTGATAAACAAAGTGGTACCTTCGGACGATCTTGAAGCCGAAACTATGAAGTTTGCTGAAAAAATTGCTGAAAAAAGCCCCCTGGCGGTACAGATTGGAAAAACCGGCGTCTACGCTATGTCGGAAATTCCGTATCACCAGGCCGTTGACTATATGGATGAACTATTTGCTTCCCTTTGCGGTACAGAGGACGCCATAGAAGGAATTAACGCTTTTATGGAAAAACGGAAACCCGTCTGGAAAAACAAATAACCAGGAGGGCTACATTGGATTTCGATCTGACCAAAGAACAGGAGATGATCCGCAGAGAAGTTCGAAAATTTGCACAAAGTGAGATTGCACCGGTGGCTTCGGAACTCGATGAAAAAGAAGAGTTCTCTGCTGAAGTCACACGGAAAATGGGTGAAATCGGTCTGTTCGGTATGTTTGTCTCAGAAAAATATGATGGCCAGGACATGGACTATCTGTCCTACATCATTGCCGTCGAAGAGATTGCACGAGTGGATGGATCTCAGGCAGCCACCGTTGCCGCCGGGAACTCCCTTGGAATCGGCCCCATATACTATTTTGGTACAGAGGAACAAAAGAAAAAGTATCTCCCAAAACTCTGCTCCGGTGAGGGGCTGTGGGGCTTTGGCCTTACGGAACCTACTGCCGGTTCCGATGCCGGCGGCAGTAAAACCACTGCCGTAAAGGATGGTAACGAATGGGTTCTCAACGGATCTAAAATTTTCATTACCAATGCAGCTTGCGAGTTAAGCATGGGTGTAACGGTTCAGGCGGTCACCGGTACCCGACCCAGCGGAAAACCGGAATATACGTGCTTTTTGGTTGAACACGGAACGCCGGGCTTTAAAGCCGTGCCCATGCATAAAAAGATGATGTGGCGGGCTTCAGACACCGCTGAGCTTTATTTTGATGATGTCAAAATTCCTGAAAATAATATTTTAGGTTTGCCGGGAGACGGTTTTCACCAAATGCTCGCAACCCTTGACGGCGGCAGGCTCTCCATTGCTGCTATGGGCCTCGGGGGGTCACAAGGAGCTTACGAAGCCGCGCTTAAATATGCCAAAAACAGGGTTCAGTTCGGGCAACCCATTTGTAAGTTCCAGGCCGTGGCCTTTAAACTGGCAGACTGCGCCCTTGAAATTGAGTGCGCTCGCAATCTCTTATATAAGGCCTGCTGGCTGAAAGATCACCAACGGTCTTTTGAAAAGGAAGCAGCCATGGCCAAACTTTACTGTTCTGAACTTATGGGTCGAGTAGCGAATCATGCTGTCCAGATCCATGGCGGATATGGTTTGATGAAGGAATACAACGTGGAGAGATTTTATCGAGACCAGAAACTTCTCGACATCGGAGAAGGGACTTCCGAGGTTCAGAGAATTGTTATTTCTAGGTATATAGGGTGTTAGCCCGAATATTTCATGAAAATCACCTTACGGGCGTGTTCGAGACGCCCATTTGCTTCGTTATCAAGGGCTTGCAGTAGTCTGCGGAGGTCTATCCCGCTTTGTATAGCGGGGCTGCACCCTTGAATGTCTTGCAAATGAACGCCTCGGACACTTGAAATATCCGGGTTAAGATTGTTGATTGATGATTGAAAATTGAGGGATTGATTATGGATGAAAAAGTCCTTTTGACAGAAGAACGCGATGGCATTGCGATTTTGACGCTAAACCGGGCCGAGGTAATGAATTCTTTTAACTTTGCATTGCTTCAAGCCCTTGAGAAACAGATTGAAGCCCTTAAACTCAACAATAATATTCGTGTGGTCATCATCACCGGATCCGGACAAAAAGCCTTTTGCGCCGGAGCAGATTTAAAAGAAAGAACCACCTATAGTGAATCTCAGGTAAAAACGTTCATTTCTACCATCAAAAATCTTTTTACTTCCATTGAACACCTGAACAAGCCGGTGATTGCCGCCATAAACGGTGTCGCTCTGGGTGGTGGAACCGAGCTTGCCCTTGCCTGTGACATTCGGATCGCATCCATGAATGCTTTAATGGGCCTTACAGAAACCCGTTTTGCCATCATACCCGGAGCGGGCGGTACCCAGAGACTTCCGAGGTTGATCGGGCGGGGAAAAGCAAAGGAACTCATCTTTACCGGACGTCGTGTAGATGCGCAAGAAGCCTTGCAGATTGGACTTGTCAATCAAATATACGAACAGGAATCGCTTCTTGACGAATGTCTCAAAATGGCCGCCATGATCTGTGAAGCCGGTCCTATTGCCATTGAACAAGCCAAGTATGCCATCAATTACGGCCTTGAAACCGATCTTCACACAGGCCTGGGCATTGAATCCAATGCATACTGGGTCACCGTCCCAACGGAGGATCGTCTGGAAGGCCTGGCCGCTTTTCAGGAAAAACGAAAACCGGTATATAAAGGAAAATAGAGGAAATCTTATGGCCGAAAATCGATCATTCTGGGAAAATGAAGAAAAAAAACTGGATGAACGGGTTTACCAGGCCATGTGGCCCGGTGGAAAAAAAGCTGTGGAAAGGCTGATAAAGCAGGGAAAACAGCCGGTCCGGGAACTTGTCAATAAACTCATCGATCCGGAAACCGAATTTTATGAACTCGGAGGTATCGCAGGGTTTGGAATGGATTACCCCGGGGTCATGGATGTTCCCTGCGGCGGTCTTGTAACAGGATTGGGGAAAATTCACGGCAACTGGACCATGATTTTTGCCAATGACAGTCGTGTGAAAGCCGGCACTTATTTCCCGATTACATTAAAAAAACATATGAGGGCCCAGGCCATCGCCGAGCACTGCGGACTGAACTGTGTTTACATTGCGGATTCAGGCGGTGCTTTCCTCCCCATGCAGGCCGAAGTTTTCCCTGACGATCAGCATTTTGGATCCATGTTTTATAATATGGCACGAATGTCGGCAATGGGACTTAAGCAGATTACTATGAGCACCGGCGGCAATACGGCAGGCGGTGCCTACATTGTTTTTATGGCCTGTCAGTCGGTGATGATCGACAAACTGGCTTACTCTTTTTTGGGCGGCCCTCCGCTGGTAAAAATGGCAACCGGCGAAGTTATCTCCGCTGAAGATCTGGGCGGAGCAAAAGTACATACTCAGGTTTCAGGCGGGGCAGATTATTTTTGCACCCATCAGGATGAGGCCATTGCCCGCGTTCGCGAGATTCTCATGCTGGAACCTCCCCAGAAACTTCATCTCCACCGTTATGCCGAAACACCGCCACAAGTATCCGAAGATGCCATTTATGAGATCCTGCCGGCTTCCGTTCATCAGGGAATCAATGTTCATTCTTTTCTTGAGGCTATTGCTGATGACAGTCTCTTTTCTGAGTATAAAAAGAACTATGCCCCGGGCCGGGGAAATAATATCGTGACCGGCAAGATGCGCCTTAAGGGCATCACTGTGGGTGTCGTTGCATCCAACGGTGTGGGCATCATATTTTTTGAAGCAGCATGCAAAGCCACGGAATGGATTATCCGCTGCTGTCAGGAGAAAATTCCGCTGCTTTTTGTCCAGAGCTCGCCAGGATACATGGTGGGATCAGAATCAGAACATATGGGGATCGGAAAATACGGCGCAGACATGGTAAGGGCGGTTTCATGTGCCCAAGTGCCCCGTATTCAGCTCGTCATCGGACCGGACAACGGGGCAGCCAATTATGGAATGTGTGGTAGAGCATACAGGCCCCATTTTCTATTTTCCACCATGCGGGCAAGAACGTCTGTCATGAGCGGAAGAAGTGCTGCCGGGGTCCTGCTTTCCATTGAAGAGCGAAAACGGGCCAAACAGAATAATCCGATGACCGGATCGGAAAAAGAAGATTTCAACCAAGAGATGATCAATAAATATGACGAAGAAGCACATCCGTTCTACTGCGGCGCTCGCCTGTTGAATGACAGGATTCTAAAATTTTCTGAAATTCGCAACTGGCTTGCCATGGCACTTGAAGTCAGTCTGTTGAAACCCATCGGTGAGGCTTCTTTTGGGAACTTTCGGTTTTGACAAGGAGAAAAGATGGCACATTTAGAATATCCGAAAAAGGTTGTTTTAGGAGACATAACCGTCAGAGACGGTTTCCAGCATGAAGAAAAATTTATTCCAACCGATGCAAAACTGTGGTTGGCTGAAGAGCTTATTCTCGCAGGTTTCAAACGCCTAGAGGTTACCAACTTTGGTAACCCCAAGGTGATGCCTCAGTTTAAGGATGCCGACGCGCTTTCAAAACGCCTTCATACCAGCAAGAAAGTGGGCCATCTAATAAAAGATGTGGAAATTACCGCCATAACCATCCGGGAAAGGGCCGTAGAGCGAACCATCCAGGCCCGCAAAGAAGGCTTTGGACCGGACCGAATTCTGTTTATGGTCTCAACCAGCGAATCCCACCATAGAACCAACTCCGGACTCTCTTTGGATGAATACTGGAAGATGTGCGAAACATATATTCCAAAAGCCCATGATGCGGGAATGAAAGTCTGTGGAACGGTGAGCACCATATGGGGATGTCCCATTGAAGGTCCGACGGAGTTGAAAAAAGCCGTTGAATTTACACAGCGATGGCTGGACATCGGGGCTGATGATATTGAACATGCCGATCATGACGGATCTGCACCGCCGAACAAAGTGTATGAGTATTATTCCATGATTCTTGATGCCATCCCGGACCCGTCAAAACATATTGCTCACTTTCATGTGACCCGGGGCTGGGGTCTAGCCAATGTGCTGGCTGCGCTTCAATCCGGAATCACACATTTCGAATCGACCCTGGGTGGAACCGGCGGCCAGCCCGCCAACTTTATGGACGGCGTTCCGGTTCCCGGTACCGGAAAATATTATTATGAGGATCCGGGTATTGTGGGACTTGTTTCCACCGAAGACATGGTGGTTATGATGGATGAAATGGGTATAGATACCGGTATTGATGTGGACAGGGTGCTGAACATCGGCCGTATGTTGGAAAAGATTATCGGCCGACGACTCCGCTCGGAATGTGTGCATACCGGGAGAATACCTAAAGGGTTGACTGGACGAATATAACCCGAATTTCTCATGAAAAATATTAAAAGGAAAGGGAAATAACTCGATACCAATAAATTATCTCGAAAAACAATTCACTAAGGAGTACAAATCCCACTCGACATTTTTTATTGATATAATGACCTTGATATCAAACCAGAAAAAGTTACAAGTGCCTAAAGTGAGCTAAGGTGGTCTAAAGCCCGCCCTGGTGCGAATTGTTAATATATTGATCTGACTTATATATCAATACAAACATAACTTTTATAATATAAAGTGTTGGTGATCGGTCTGGGCCAGGGTTAAAAAATTTTTTAGCCAATTATATTTTAATGACAGCGCGTTAGCGCTTCCTCAACTTCCCCGTTTAATACGGGACAAATAGGCACTTTAGATCACTTCAAACTTTAGGCACTTTCCCGATTCATCCGGGATGGGAGCGTAAAATGGAACACAACAAAAAGACCCCACACATCAATGTAGATTTTTTTGAAGATCTGACCGGCGATATTTCTGAAGCGACCTGCGAGGGCGTCGAAGAAATCGGCAAACGGATCAGAATGCTCAGAGAAGAGAAAGGGCTTTCTATAGAAGAGCTTTCAAACTTGACAGGATTTGACGTAGAATTTCTGTCAAACATCGAAACCAATAAAGTACAGCCTCAACTCGGAACGGTGATCAAGCTTTCCAAGGCCCTTGACAGTGCGTTCAGCCGTCTGATTTCAGGAACAGGAGATAAAATCTATTCTGTTACCCGAAAGAACGAACAAAAAATCGTCTCCCGGTCCACTGCTCAGAAAGGCAAAAAACAGGTTTATATCTATAAAAGCCTGGCCCCGGAAGTAAAGGGGCGCCACATGGAAGCACTGATCGTTCAGCTTGAGGAAAACCCTGACAAAGAAGTTTCCGTACATGACGGCGAAGAATTTATCTATGTGTTAGATGGTACTATTGTGCTGGATATCGGAGAGGATACATACGACTTGGAACCCGGAGACAGCGCCTACTATCTGTCCACAACGCCGCATCTGGTCGCTTCGAAAAAAGGGAAAGCGACGATATTGGCTGTGCTTTATGAAGGCTAGTTTCCACTTTCTAAACGGATCTTTCTCCAATTGGCGGCGTTCTCAGCGGGTTTTTCGTTTGCAACATACAGAAAGTATGTCTTCCTGTCCCGCTATGCGGGGAACGAAAACCCTTGTGCTGCCCCCGTTAAAAACAAACGGGATTTCGTGTCTGATTTAAAAAAATAAAGGCACTCAACTTGCCTATCGAAGAAATCTCTCGTTTATAAAGTGGAAACTTAGTCAGCCAGCATACTCCGATAAAATGAGTTTCTCCGCATATAGCATCGCTGAAACGAAATCTTTCATTTGATCCGACAAGCTGTAGAAGAAAAAAGTTCAATTGAAAAGAACTGTCAGGAAAGGAGAAATATTGGACCTAAGCAACGTCAATTCGATAGAAGACCTGGATCACAAACACACCGCCAAGCTTGTGCTGGACATGTTCCATCGCATCATCATCCATTATGCCTTATGGTTTAACGAAGTCAAACATCAGATGGGAATGGAAAAGGCTCTCGATATTCTTAATACTGCATCTAAAAGAGGTTATGACATTCAAATGAAACGGCTTTCAAAAGTTCTTGGGTTTGAAATGAAAGACAACATTCCGCTGCCGCTTTTGAACATGTCGAAAGAATCACTGACGGCACTTATGGATAGTGTGGCTGCAAACTGGGTGGTCAATGACGGGGTGTGGTTTCAAGCCGTGGAATTTACCAGAGGTATGAACGATGCCAAGCGATGTAATGATTCATGCTGGGCTCAGTTTTCCCCTTTTGAAGCCTGGGCTGTTAAGAATTTTTTGAACCTTTCCGAAAAACCGGGACTCGAGGGTTTAAAAAAGGCCCTCAATTTTCGTGTTCATGCTCGTGTCAACACGCATTCCATTGTAGATGAAGCGTCTGATAGTTTTACCTTTCAAATGAATGAATGCCGGGTTCAATCTGCAAGAAAACGCAAAGGGCTTGACGATTATCCATGTAAATCCGGAGGACTTGTGGAACATACGTATTTTGCCAGATCTGTCGATCCAAGAATCCATACCGAATGTATCGGCTGTCCGCCGGATGATCATCCCGATGAATGGTACTGCGCATGGCGCTTTAGGATTAATACCTGATTTTGCAAGAATGGATATGGTTCTGGCTTTTCCCATCCAGAACCATTTCGATGAACCCTGTTCAAAAATTGTTCGCAGGCACCATGTTCACCCGAGTAACCTTCAGATTTTTCGATTTTTAAATTATGCCGAACCTATCACATACGCCTTATTGCCAAAGAAGAGGATCGGATTAAATTCATTCAGGATGATTACCGTGTTTCAAGGGTAAGAACTATTCAGATTTTAAAAAGAATAGCTAACCGGAAAGATTTGCTGCGAACATGATAAGCTCAACCGCTTTTTCAATGGAGGTTCGGTTCATGTTCAACGTCAAGTGAAACCAAAGCGAGTCGTCAAATCCCGCCCCGCAAATTGATCTGCGGAACCAATGCAGATTTCTATCTCTTTTTTCTATAAACTTTTGGACGCGATCCGGGCGTATTTTATAGTTTTCCAAAGCATATTTTTTTCGCCAATCCATTGGTGCAACCAAACGAATATGACAGCAATTTTTCATATCTTTTAAAAAAAAGTATGCTGCTCGTCCAATAATGACAACATTGTCTTTCCGGGCTGTTTCCAAGATAAGGTTTCCCAAGCTTTTCTGATATTCTTCCTCTTCTACTACGCTTTTATCGTATCCCACAATTCTCTCTATATAGGATGTGCTGAAAGCCTTGGCGAAAGTGTTGGATATGTGATATTCTCGACTCTTTTCAAAAGATTCCAATGTTCTTTCCGAGACATTCAGATCTTCGGCAATTTTTTGAAAAAGAGATTTGTCAACGTACTGGTAGTCGAGTCTCCTTGCAAGCAACCGTCCCAGTTTTCTGCCGCCTGTAGCCATTTCTCTGGTGATCGTGATTACGGCCATATATTTTCTCCTCTGTTATTAACTTGAAATTCTATAGTTCTTCTAATCTATTAGAATTATTATAACTGCTGTCTATGTCATCGTCATTACCACCCCGCATCAAGTGCAGAATAAATTGTAGCGCATTCCAGAATATTTTGAGGAACCGAAAAGGAGCGTCTACGTTAAAAAGAAGGCCGGCACTAGTAAATATTTTATCACATTTGATTTTATAAAATGCAATAGATTTTATGTACGTGTTAACGGGGTGTGCTTCCTTGTATAACGATATTGGCTGAGTGGCTTCTTCATTTCAATGACTTAGTAGTGGGGGAGACTGCGGCTCCCGCATGCTTTTTGCGGGAGAACGCGGAGGGAGCAGGAATGCTATCGCTGCTAAGTCATTGAAACGCTCAATTTAAATTATATTAATTGGCGCCTGCTTGCATAGAAAGATGCTGGACCGAATTCACCAGATCTTCAAGGGGGAAAGGTTTTGTGAAAACAGCATCAAACTGATTTTTCTCGACGAGCCAGGGTGTTCCAGAAAAGCCTATGATCGGAGTGTACGGTCTATCGGAATTACGGATGTACTTAACAACATCCCGGCCGTCTATTCCTGGCATTAGGATGTCTGTGATGACCAGGTCAGATTGACCGCTATCGAATTTTTGAATTCCCCTTTGGCCATCCAAGGCAATATCAACCTTAAAACCGGTTCTTGATAATGCCGTCTGAACGACATTCAATATCCCCCTTTCATCTTTAAAATTCATTTTTTTCTTAAACATTTCAGATAGATCTTCATTAAAACTGAGTTTTGAACAATTTTAAACAAACAGAATATTCTTTGAAAATTTCATGAAATCTTTAATTTTCATTAAAATGTAATTCAATAATTATAAAACTACGAATGTCAATCTTTTATATAACGGAAGATGCCGGTGGGCAACGAATTTTGGCGTGCAAGATTCAGGCGATATAAGATGCTTATCTTTGAATCAAAAAAAGGCTCAACGCCGGAAAGTACGTAATGATCAGCAATGCTGCCAGCAGCACGATCATAAAGGGTATAGCCGCCTTGTAGAGTTCTGTGATGGATTTATCAAATCGGTAGCTTGCAATAAACAGGTTCATGCCCACGGGCGGCGTGAAGTAACCGATTTGCATGTTGGCCAGAAAAATGATGCCCAGATGAACCGGGTCTATCCCATAATTGACCGCCACAGGGAGTATAATGGGAATCATGATAACCAGCGCGGAAAAAATGTCCAAAATGGCGCCGAGTATCAACAACAAAATGTTCAACAAAATTAGAAATACGATTTTGTTGGTCACATGGGCCTGAATCAGATTAAATATGCGCATGGGCACTTCAGCATCGATCAGAAAGTTGGTAGATGCCAACGCCACACCCAGAATGAGCAAAATCCCGCCCACCATTATCATCGATTCTCGCATAATTGAGGGAAGCTGAGAAATTTTGATCTCTTTGTATATAAAAACCTCCACAACCATAACATACATGGCCGTCACCGCAGCAGCTTCGGTAATGGCGAAGAACCCTCCGTAAATACCGCCCAACACAAAAAACGGCAGCGGTATTTCCCATATCGACTCACGCAGGGCAGCAACAGTGTCCTTTGATGAAAATGGCTCACAAGGAATGGGATTCCGGCGGTTTTCCCACAGACCATATAATGACAGCATCAATACCATAAGAAGTGCCGGAAAAATACCGGCAAGGAATAAATCACTAATGGCCACATTTTTCCCGATGTTC
Source organism: uncultured Desulfobacterales bacterium (assembly GCA_937998305.1). Lineage (GTDB taxonomy): Bacteria > Desulfobacterota > Desulfobacteria > Desulfobacterales > UBA11574 > UBA11574. The sequence continues at coordinate 46,856 of CALLDL010000148.1, forward strand.
ATCTGCTGTGCAATAATTCCATAAAGTATGAGAGGGAGCGAAGGTGGTAAAAGCAGCCCCAGGCTGCCAGACGATGTCACCAGTCCGATGCTGAATTTATCCCGGTAACCAGCCTCGGTCAATGCCGGATAGAGCAATGCGCCCAAGGCGACGATGGTCACCCCTGATGCACCGGTAAAAGCGGTGAAAAACGCACAGGCAACAAAGGCGACAATGGCCAGACCCCCTGGCATACATCCAATAATTGCCTTGGTGACCCTTACCAGCCGGTGAGACGTATTGCTTTCCCCGAGCATGTAGCCGGCAAATGTAAACAACGGTAACGCCAGCAAAACCGGCGTATCGGCAATACGATAAATTTCAATGGCGATCACCGACAGGTTAACGCCCAGATAGTGAAATCCAAGAATTGAAGCTGCCAGAATGACGGCAAATAGTGGTGTGCCGAAGATGGCAAGAAAAATTAATATTAGAGCGGATATGTATAGGGTCACGTTCGGAATTCAATAATGTTTTTGAAGTTTATAAATGATAACAAAAAATAACGAAGCGAAATAACCATAAAGGCAAAGGGAATGATGGATTCACACAGCCATATCGGCACTTTTGCAAAAGATTCACCGCCGTAGGCAAATTCACTTTGAACAAACTGCAGGCTGTAATAGGCCACGATTAGACATATAAAAGCCGTAAAGAGCTCAACGACAAATCTAACTACGACTTTTGCACGTCCCGATAGATACCGATTCATAATGTCAATATTGATGTGATTCCCCTGACGGCTGGCCACCATTGCTCCTATAAGTCCAACCCACAGCACAAGCACACGCACCAAAACTTCACTCCAGACAATGCCGCTTCCGAAAAAATTACGAAGAAAAATCTGAAGAACCGCCATGAAGATCATAAACAGCAGTAACCCCACTAGAATCGAATCTTCTACTCGGTAAATGATCGTCTTCGAACGCTCTAAAAAGGATCTACGGGATTGTTTATTCATGGGTTTTGGACTCCTTTAAACGATATTCCTTAAGAAGATTCTCCAGAGTGTCCACCATTTTCTGGGATAACCTGTTGGCTTTGACCAGTCTATTGGGGACTTCTGAAGCGTCATTGCACCATTTCTTTAGAGATTCGGGAGAAGGCTTGATAAATTCTATTCCTTGTTTATGCAGCGCTTTCACGGCTTTTATATTGTCTTCTCGGTTGCGCCGGTCCAGGGCTTTAAATACCTCACCCATGATTTCCCGAAAGGTTTGTTGATCGCCGGGTGATATTTTTTTAAACACTTTGCGATCCACCGCCAGCACACCATAAATGTATAGAAACGGTTCGTCCATCAAATATTTAATCTGTGTATGCCATTGCAGTGCCAAAGCCCCTATGGGCGGAGTGGTCACAGTGTTAATGAGGCCGGTTTGAAGACCGGCCCGAACATCGGCAATGGATAAAGGGATGGGTGTAATGTCAAAAGCTTTGATCGCTTCCAGAATCATCGAATCATTATCTGGAATCCAGACTTTCTGTTGGCGCATATCATCGACTGTGTGTATCGGTACCGTGGACATGACGTAGGCAAAGCCGCCTTCAGCGATTCCAAAGATGATAAAGCCGCCTTTCTCAAAGCCATCAATAATTTGCTTGTCCAGATACCCACGAACATAATCGATCTCCTTGAACGATCTGAAAAACAACGGCAAGCTGTAAATCTGATTGTCAGGATAAAACTGGGATAAGCTGCCACTGACAAAGGCGCCGCCTTGAAGCTGTCCGATACGGATCTTGCGCAGTACCGCCTTGTCATCTCCCATTACACCACCGGGATAGAATTTTATCTTAACCCGATTATCGGTTTTACGCGCCAGCTCCGTTGCACCTTCCCGCATTTTCTCCATCCAGACAGACCCTTCCGGCGAGAGGGTAGCGATCTTGAACCTCATGGCCTGAACCTGGCCGGTGAGCATTACAATGAGTATAAACACTATGATTCTAATCATTATTTAAGCACCTTTTGTCATTTTTGGTTAAATTTTCATTTTACATAAATAAATACACCTCAACACCTGACATAAATTGTTCCTATGCAAAATTTAATTAGTGTCCATCCACGATTGGGGGAGACATGCTTAAGTGTCCAATGCAGAAATTAGCTAGTGTTCAAACGAAAACTAGGATTTTTCGTTAAGATCAAGCCTCCGGCCTATAGGGCCTGCGCCCCGGAGGGGAAGACGAAAATTTTAACCACAGGAATACTGATAGTATTTCGAGGATTAAAATTTGAGTCTGACCCCAGAGAAATAGGCTCTGCATTTCACAGGGCAGGCACAGATATTGGCGAAAAAGATGATTTTCGTTCGGACACTGGTTAAAAATATTCCTCCCCACTCTTCAAAAGTTCCTGAGCCTGTTGCTGAGCAAGGGTGTTACTGAGCGTATATCCAGGCACATCTGTTTCAGCTTCAAGCACCTCGTTCAGAAGCCGGTCATGTAGCTTTTGATCAAACATTAGGCGAGCGTAATGCTGAGCATACAAGACTTTAACCATGAGATTTTTATCCTTGGAAATCTCCAGGGCACGCTCAAAATGTCTTCGTCCCACATCGGGTTTGCCGCCCAGTGCCGGTGGGAGGAATGTCGCCAAAACCCCAAGGTACAGATGGGCACCCCCATCCTGATAGAATTCATCCAGTTCGATGACTCGCTTCATAATGGCTTCCACCCTGGAGATTTCAGCAACCGCGTTCCAATCATCCCGATGCATCTGAATCCATGCAGACCATGCCGATCCCAGTGTAAACAGATCCGGAACATCCCTTTTTTCCAATGACAAAAGCGTGTTTTTAAATTCCTGGAAATTTGCCTCTCTAAATCCACACGTCTTTGGCCTGCGAATACAGATGGCTCGCAATGCATAACTCAACGCTTTTTCAGTCAGCTTTTTTGCCCTGATCTTATCTTTAACAAAAACAGTGGTATATGCGGTGTATATGTTCGAAGCCCCACGAAGTAGGGATTCATTGTCCGGGTTACGATACAGCAGACTGTCAACCATCAACAGGTATGCGGGTCCTCCGGCTTCTACGGTGGCAAGATCGTTGTTGTTCAAAATTGCCTGGGACAGATCTTCTGTCATGTCGACCGATGCGGAGGAAATGAAAAAAGAACATCCGGACAGCAGAAGAACGCTGATCAGGACATAAAATGATAGTTTAATGGAAAGGATTTTTCTATACCCGACGCGGATAAAGCTATGGCAAAAGACAAACATGCAGCGCACCACCCTAGTTAGTGTCCGTCCATAAATGGTCTTTTTGTCCGATCTCTGCGCCTGCCCTGTGAAATGCGAAGCCTATTTCTCTGGGGTTATGCTCAAAAAATAATCCTCGGAATATCAACTATATGCCTGCCTGCCCCGTAGGTCCGGCAGATCGTACTGGGGTGGTTATTTTTTTCGCATGCCTTGATCTTGAACAAAAATCCTCATTTATGGATGAACACTAGTTAATTCAAAGGAACCGAAATTTTGCCTTGAAAAACCCAATTTGAACCCGAATATTCCTTTTAGCAAAAAATCATAATATAAACAACAGGTAAAATATTCAGATTAACCTCGATTGAAGTCTAACCTTTAAGCTGAATCGTTTCCACCAATACCCTGGCCGTTCCTTTTTTAAAAAAGCCCAGCTTTTTGGCCGCTCCGGCAGAAAGGTCGATAATACGGCCTTGTACAAAAGGACCCCGGTCGTTTACCCGAAGAATGATATGCTGATGATTTTCAAGATTTGTAACGCGAACGTAAGTGGGTAACGGCAGATATTTATGTGCCGCATTCAACCCATTGGGATCAAAAGCCTCACCGTTTGCCGTCATATGCCCGCCTTTTTGACGAAGTGTCTCGTACCCGTACCAGGAAGCGACTCCCTTTTGCCGATAATTACTGGCCTCTTTTACAGACATGGGCACATACCGTTTGCCTCTGACCACATAAGGTGACTTCTTGACTCGGCCCTGGCGGATTGCATCTTTTGGCGGCAAATCATCAATGGACTCGATCTCGCCGCGCATTAACGGCCAGGTAAAGGGCGCCTTGATCACGATAAAGGTATATTTCCCGATTTGATAAGCGGCTTTCCCTGCAAATTTTGTGACTTTATAGGTGGTCTTTACCGTTCCTTTTGTGATTTTATAAGTGGTCTTTACGGTTCCCTTTGTAACCTTGTAGGTTGTCTTGAAAATACTGCAGGACCAAAAAAACAAAGCTGTCAATAAGAAAGGAATCGATAAAAGCTTTACTATTTTTCCAAATCCCATGATGCCTTTTTGGCCGTTTCATAAAAAAAAAGCATCCGCTTTTCTAAATAGTTTCCATCCACAATTGTAAAATGGACACGGTGCGTTTCCTATTAATAAATGAGCAATTTTTGTCGGATCAAGGCCCTACAAGGGTTTACGGTGAGGTGTACCCCCTGTACGCCGTAGCGGAAAACCCTCGGAGAACGCAGATCCGGGCAAAAAGGGCTATTTATGGATTGAAATTAAATTGAGTTTGGTGAAATATACCACAATTTACATTTCATGGCGAGAAATGTATTGATTTCAAATTAACCTTCGCGATAAGAACCTTTTTTCGTTCGTAAACGTTAACTTTCAACCTTAGATCGTCTCTGAACAATGGCTTTAAATGAATTTCATGAACCGGCTGTCACGTTTCTCAAAACCAATGGTCACAAAACGATTGTCAGTCTGGGATGCGGAAGATGGATCAATCGAATCGATAATCACCTTCGTCTGATGGCAGGGCTGAACCTGAGCTATTATGTGGGGATTGATTATGCTGACCGGATTGGGCCTGACATGAATGAGGTATTTATGGATCCTGACGGCATGAACGCCTTGCTGACAAATTATTATCAGGGAAGTCCTAACCGGTTCTGGAAGGCGGCACATTTTTTCCCTGGAACCCACGTAGAAGAACTGATAGGGGTGAAATGCGCTGCAGTGGTCTGCCAGCGTGTACTGCCCCAACGCCGTTGGGAGGAAGTGATTAAATCCATGAGCCCGAAACTCGTTCTCCAAGAAGATCTCCACGGATGCGAGCGACAAAAACTCCGGGGCCAAAGGTATGTACGAACCTGGTCCAAAATTCGGCAATACGCTTTAAAACCCTTTCGTCCCTGGCCAGTTTTTCCGTGGGAAAACAACCTGGTCCTCTGGCAACGCCGGAATTTTGGCAATGAAGACAATAATCGCAGCAAACTCAGTTGGCTTGAACGTATTTTCTCATCGTTTATCGGTTAATCCTAACCCAGACAAGCCGGTTGTAGCAAAGCGAAAATCCCGATTTATCGGGGAACCATAAATATTTGCCACAAAGGCACTAAGACACAAAGGATATATTTATTATTTTTTCTTAGTGCTTTGGTGCCTTTGTGGCAAAATGGAAAAAGTTTTGTCAAAAAAAGCGCGAAATTCAATTTTAAGTAACTAAATAGAAGACAGGACCGCCTCAAGCTGCTCCAAGTATCCGCCGTAAAAATGATCCGCACCGTCGATAATTTCAAAGCGGGCATTAGGATTCCATGTAGAAATCATTTTTTCTATCACATCTGCAGGTGCAATATCATCCCTGTTTCCGGTGACCACAAATTTAAGGGTATTCATCGTAACAATTCTTTTAAAATCCATAAATCCCACCGGCGGGGAGACCATGATCATCTGTTTTGTCAAGGTATCTTTCTGTAAGGCATGTGCGTTCACCCAGGCGCCGAATGAATACCCTGCCAAATCTATCCGGTCCATTCCCATATCCGCAAGAAATGAAAGGGCAGACAAAACGTCTTTTTGTTCACCGAAACCGTTGTCATGGGTCCCCTGGCTTCTTCCGACTCCTCTGAAATTGAACTTTAACGTTGAATATCCTTTCATATGGTAAACATGAACAATGGATTCCACCACCAGATTATTCATGTCTCCCCCATAAAGCGGATGGGGATGGGTAACCACAACGCCTTTCTTTTCACCCCTTTGATTGAGCAACCCTTCTATTTCATATTCATCTGACAAAAACGTTATTTTTTCGGCCATTGTGTGTCCTTAATTCAATCCTTTAACTCAGCCATTAACCGCAGATCCCCAAATGGAGGTACGTCTTCAAAGGGTGTGATTCCTCGTGTAACGATATTGGCGGAATGGCTTCGTCATTTCAATGTATACAAGACATTGAAATCGACTGGAGCGAATCTTAAATTTATAGTAATAGTTTAGTCCTTTGAAACAAATCGATTTCAAAGAAGCTTCAGGTATGATTAAATTTTCAAAAGGCTAAAATGTTTCAGGCCGGCCAAAAATGATTTTAGCAACCGCCCGTTAAGGACCTGTCGTTGATCCGGTATCTGATATCAATTCATGATATAGCTTTTCTGTTTCCTCGCTTAGCGGACAATCTAACTCTTTTTCTATATGGTCTTTACACTTTTCAAATGTTCTTTTTACCATGGCTTTGTTGCCGGTTTGTGAATAGTATGTCATCAGTAATTGATAAATATCCTCGGTGTATTTATCCATCGATAGATATTTTTTTACATAACCGATACATTTCTTATAACTTTTTTTCACATGATAGTATTTAATGATTTCCTCCAGCAATTGAAGGTGCTGGTCCTTAAACCTTTCCCTTTCTTCATCACACCATTGAACATAAAGATCCTCTTCGAGAAAGTCGCCCCGATAAATCGCTTCGGCCTTCAAAAGATGATCGATTGATTCTTCCGAATCTTTACTTTTTTTGGCAAGTTTCAATTCTTTTTTGAAATTATCAATATCCACATATCCTTCATCTCCAATATCGATATGATACGAACTTCCGGAGCGTAAGATATATGCAGAAGGAGTCCCTCTGGTTATCTCAGGCTCCAGTGTCTTTCTCATCGATGCAAGAGCGACATGAAAGCGTTTTGCGGTTTTAACCGGGTCATCTTCCGGCCATAAAAGTTCCATCAAAACATCTTTTTTCAAATAACCTTTTTGCCTGTGGTAGAGAAGATATTTGAAAATCATTTGGGCTTTCCTGCTTTTCCATTTTTTATCATAAATTTCCTGGTCTCCCTGAAACACCCTAAATTTTCCAAACAAATAAACCTTCAAGGACGGTGTTTGTAATTTCAGAATTGCATTTTGACAATCAACAGGAGCATCATTGATCTTATGATGGTTGGGATTTGGCAATAATTTAAGAGACCCCACTGTTTTCGGTTCGCTTTTGTTTAAGCGATGCCAGATTTTTGAAAACGATTCTGCATCTATGTAATCCGAAATAGCTTCCTTATCTTCATCAAAATTTTCAAGCAGTCCAGCCGCTTGTTTATAGAGTTCTATAACAGTTTTACAACCCAGTTCGGTTATGAGCTTTGTCTGAAGAAAATCCCGGAAAAGCTGGTGATAGGTATACCATCTATCAGCGTCATCAAAAGAGTTGGTAAACAGATGATTCTCTTCGAGATCTTTTAATATGTCCCGTGAATTATGTATATTCAGTAGTTGATCGCAAAATTCAGCGTTCATCCGGGGCAAAATAGACGTTTTGATCAAAAATTCTTTTTTCCCGTCAGTCAGCAAATTATAGACATTTTCTTCCAAATAGCTAAATACAAGCTTCTGTGAACCTTTCAGTGTTAACAGAAGTTTCTCGATCTCGACAGGTCCTTTCCCTTTTAATACATGATAAAAAAGAATTAAACCCGACACCCATCCTTCTGTTTTTTGGCGAAGAATTTCAAGGCTTTCTTGTTTTAAAAATATATAGAACAGTTGAGAGTAAAGCCGATTAATTTCATCAGTTGTAAAAGAAAGATCCCCTTCTCTTATGTCAACCGTTTGCCTTGCAGCTCTTAATCGAGACAGCGGCAGATTAACGTCAAACCGACTAATGAGAATCAAATGAACTTCGGGCGGAAAGTGTGTGATTAAAAAGTCCAGGGATAATTTTATCTCACGGCTGTATTGTATGTTATGATAATCGTCAAGGACAATAATCAGGTCTTTTTTTGCGATGGTTTCCAACTCCTTTAAAAAAACGGTTAGAACCGCTTCCCGGCTTTGTTTCAAGTTCTGTTTTTTGACCAGCCACCGGCATGTCTCGGCTCCGAATTTAGGAAAATATTTTTGGATGCCGGCGGTCAGATAACTCAAAAAAATGATAAAATCCCCGTCCGATGGTTCCAGACGGTACCAAACAGTATTCAAGTTCAAATAGTTGTGGGCCTGAGCGATAAACGTCGTCTTACCATATCCTGCTCCCGCGATGACGGTGGTAAGTCTTTTTTGAGGGATCTCGGCAAACAAGGGATGTAGTCTTTCTCTGGTAACGGTATCAGCTGCTTGAGGGGCAAGAAGTTTTGAACTCAATATATTGAGGCGACGATATTTACCAATTTTCAGCAGGTTAGGCTTTAGCTCAAAAAGAAACAAAAACACTGCACCATTGAGGATAAGCAGGCCCATTGCGCCAATAGTGGTTATCGGTCGCGCTTTTCCCAAATTTCTTGGAGACTTGGGGTCCAGGCTCGTAACCTTTAGATTGTCCGCAAAAGCCTCGGTCTTTCTTCCGATTGCCAGGTAAGATTTGGCCCTCGTTCTATAAGCGTCGGACATGGTTCCAGGATCAGCCCAAATCTCGATAGCTTTGGTGGAATCACGTATGGCGTCATTATATCTGTCGATCAACCGATACGCTTCGGCACGATCGGCGTATGCATCGGCACAATTCGGTTTCAACTTGATGGCGTGGGTAAAATTGTCGATGGCCTGATAGTAGATACGGCTTCTTAAAAAGCCCAGTCCCAACATCCGAAAATCTTCGGCTTTTGCCGGCGCAAGTTCAATATATCTTTCAAAATCCTGGATGACTGCGTCGTATCTTTCCTGAAAATAATAAAGCAATCCTCGCTTTTCATAGGCTTCGACCAACGCTGGATTCAGCTTCAAGGCTTCGGTGAAGTACTCTATTTTCTTTGAGGTCATGGTGCTTGAAAGACCAAGATTATAATACTTCATGGCCTCCATATCTTGGGCCTGAGCAGCCACCAGACCAATGAACATCAAAAAGAAAAACGTCATTTTTTTCATAGCACAACCTCTTTTTGGTGAAGCGATCCATTATAGCTATACTTTAAGATGTAATTACCTTTATTTATTATCTCAAAAGATAACCGAGGTCAATATATAGTATCTCAAGTTTCGCACCCGAATAAAACTAAAAAGTAATTGAAGTTGCAAGCCAAAATAACCTTGGGATTATTCATCTTTTTCCGGCGGTTTGAGCTTCAGTTTGAAAATCAGTCCCGCTGCAATACCGATGAGATATATAAGACCCATTTTTCTTGTATATCCCGGATTGTTAAAACTCCCGCTATCTTTTCTCCATATTTGCCAGACTCTGGGATCCAATCTCCATGCATTTCCTAGATCTTCATAAGCCTTATCAGCCTGACCGAGCTTCCAGTAGATTTTATACCTATTTCGGTAAGCCTCGGACATGGTCAGCTGATCTCCCCCGATACGAATGGCTATAGTGACATCGCGTATGGCCTGGTCGAGATTACCAATATGTCGATAAGCCTCCGCTCTTTTTGAATAAGCGCCGGCAAATTCCGGCTCCAGTTCGATAGCGCGGGTGAAGCTGGAAACAGCCTCCCTGTATAGACCGGTTTTAAGGTAGCCAATTCCCAGCATTTTGAGAGCTGAGGCCTTGGTGGGAAAGAACTCGATGAAACGCTGAAAATCCTTGATCATCAACTCATACTTTTCTTGGAAATAATAGAGCATCCCCCGTTTTTCATAGGCTTCTGCCAAGGATGGATTTAGCTCAAGAGCCCGGCTAAAGTAATTGATCTTTTTGTAAGTCATTCTGTTTTCTATACCAAGGTTGAAGTACGCCATTGCGTCCATGGCATAAGCTCTGGCCATTATCGGCCATAGGAGTATAAAAACACAGATCGCCATTTTTCTCATAATTACTCCTTTAATCTTGGTTTGTTAGAAGCCGAAAACCTATACTGTAAGCGCTTCATTTCACAATCTACTCGTCTGATATTAAAAAGGAAAACCCTTGTTGGACTTCTCTGCCGGCTGCACAGTTGAAGCAGACGGCACATATTTTTGTGCTTTTGAATGAACAATTTTCGATGTTACTGTAATCGCCTTTGGCTTGGTAGGGCAAGCGTGCTCGCAGGCACCGCAGCCGATGCAATAATCAAGGTCGATTTCCGGGAATAAGACAAGCCCCTTTTCCACCGGAAAAATTGCATGGGTAGGACAGGCTTCGCCGCAGGCGCCGCAATGCTTTTTTTTAACATACACGATACATTTCGCCTTATTCAATGATACGGTGCCGATTTGGGTCAGTTTCTTTTCTTGTAACAAAAGAGGGGCTATGGCACCGGTGGGGCAGACCTGGCCGCATGCGTTGCAATCAAAATCGCAATGACCTTGCAGATAATTGAGCTTGGGCCGCATTATGCCGCAAACACCATATTCTAAATAGGCCGGTACCATTACATTGGTCGTGCAGACGCTCACACAGAGATGACAAGCCGTGCAGTGTTGCATAAAATGTGCAGTGCTATTTGATCCTGGTGGTATAATCGGTATCTGTCTGCGTTGCATAGCTTCAAGGGGTGATAAGCGGATAGGAAACAACGCTGCCAAAAACGTCCCACTAACCGCCGCCGTACTAACCAGAAAGCTTCTTTTAGAAGGTACCCACCGACCCCAAGAGAGGATCGCAAGTTGTGTCTGATAGTTCAGAGCCGTCTTTTGGCAGGCATCTATGCAATTAAAGCAGGCCACGCAACGACTGGGGTCGATCTCCAACCTATCTATATCGATACACCCCGCCTTGCAAACACCTTCACACGATCGGCACGATCGGCATTTTTTTTTGTCGATGACAAATCGAAAAAGAGAAAAGCGGGACACTATGCCCAAAAGTGCCCCCACCGGGCAGATCGTATTGCAATATGCGCGCCCGGAAATGATTGAAAATGCCAGGACGATGCCAAACGATCCAATGGATACTGTCAGAATGGAAAAGGGGATATAGTGCTGCTTTCTGACCATCAGGGCATAAATATCGAATTGTTCAAACACATTGACCATCATGTTATTGATCCAAAGAACAAGCGATTTGAATGGATGGGCTGCGATTCTCCCAAAAAGGCTGTAAGGGTCGAGCAGGTTGACCAAAACAAACGATCCGAGAATAGCGGTGACAACTGTCAGGACCAGCAAACAATACGGGACCAGGCGATACGATCGTTGAAAAGCGTGCCTTTTTCGAGAGCCTCTGAAAATCCTGATAAAAATATCCTGAAGGATTCCCAAGGGACAGAGAAAGGAACAGTAAAACCGACCAAAGATAAAGCTTGCCAGAAGGAGAAGTAAGAAACCAAGACCGAGCAAATGACCCCGGCTGTGTATAAACTGCAATAAGGACGGTGTGAATTGAAAATACAGCAACGTGTTGGACAGTGTTGTCGATATCTTTTCATCTCCCTGAAATGCCAGCACAAACAGTATGAACACAGTGGTAGAGATCGTAATACGAAGCTTTTTGAGATTCAATGCATCTACCCGCCTATAACATGTCTTCGGATATTCAACTCATTAAGATTCATATTGCCGATATTTAGATCGTGTCCCAGTTGGATGTATCGGACTTTTTCCGGTTCCATGCCGTACACCTTAGAGGCCGCAGCATCCACCGCCACAATGTCGTTGGATACCAGCAATGTTTTCTTAAGGGCCACATTTTCCGGAGTGCTTCCCCGGGGACCGAAGCGCTGCATGACCCGATAGGCATCCACGATGTTCAGGTCGGGCTTTTTGAACAGGCAGAAATCGGCAATGGATTGTTCCAGATCTAAAGAATGATACTTCATTCGATCCCAGACAACGCCCATCAGGTTTTTCATGGCAATACTCTGATAGGTGTAGTGATGGTTTTTCAGTATGGGAACATTGATGAATACATCGGCTTCCAGAACCAATTCATGTACCTCGGTAGAGACCAGCGCCTTGGCACCGGGTATGGTCACCTTCTGGTAGTATTTTTCATTATCACCCGGTGCCACCAGCGCACCCGCAGATTTGGCAGCTTCTCCAATGCCGCTCTCTTTATAGCATTTTTGTGCCATGCCGTATGAGCTCGAGGCCACGTTATCGAAAACATAGACCTTTTTTGCGCCTGCCCCAAAGCAATGCGCTACGATGGATTTGACCAGCAGCGGATTGGTCGTGGCGCCGATTTCAGGTTTCCTGGCAAAGCTGATATTGGGTTTGACAAGCACGGTTTGTCCTTTTTTCACGAACTTTTTCATGCCGCCCATCATAAAGATGGCCTGATTGAACATGGCATCGGGCTCACCGTTTTTAACAGCCACAAGGTCCGGTGTCCCGGAGGACGCAGCCTTGGCAAATAGTATCTCTGGCGTGCCCCAGAGAAATGAGCCACCCACGGCAACCCCGGTGGCCAGGCTTTTTTTCAGAAATTCACGCCTTTCTTTGCTGTTTAGTTTATTCATAATAACCGGCACAAAGGATCGCTTTCTCTCCAGGTATCTTAAGGAAGTAGGTAATTTTTAATTTGGGTACGTCAGCTCCGGAAGGCCGATAGTAGTACTGTACCCATCCCTTCTTTTTGGTTTTAATCTCTTCAAGAACCTTAGTAAAAGGCTGCTTGCCATCGGCATCTTTATAATTTTTCATGGGAAAACCGATAAATCTGGGGATAGGATGCGCCAGCAACTTGCCCATATCATCATCCATGCAAAAAACATAAGAGTCCTTCCATTTATATGGGCCGTTCGTATCCTTGAATTTTTCAAGAGCGGGCTGTATTCCTATTTTCTTAACCAATTTTGCGGCTTCCTCGACTTTTGCCACACATTCCTCTTTGGTGGCCCCCTCTTGCGCAAAACACGGGTTTACAAAAGAAAAGACCGCGAGTATCGACAGCATCGAACCCAGAACTTTAATGAACTTTTTCATCATATCCTCCCTATTTTGTTTACGATCAATTGAAGTTTCATATTTGATAACATTTGATACCTTTATATAGCCGTTCAACTAACTCAGAACTAAATTTGAACTAATTACTGGTGTATAAGGTTTATTTCTTTGATGTTGAACAAGGAGATTAGTAGACAACTTTTGAATGTGTTGCGTTTCTCAGACGATGCCTACAACGTCCCTTTTTACAAATTCTTGCAGCATTTCTAAAAAAGTTGAAGCTGCCTCTTGTAAGACTTTTAACAAGTCTGGACAAAATGCGACAACAAACAAAAAAAGGAACAATATCACCGTAAAAACAAATTTAACTTTAAAAAAGAAGTTGTCTTTATGAAAAATCCGTATCATGGGTCAGCTTATCCAAAAGTATAAGATTTTGTAAAAAAACCAAATACAGGGCTAAAGATCGGCACCAAAAAATAATTGACAATTCCGATCTGACTTGATCGCTCTAAAAACAACAGTGTCGCCAAAAGATAAGGACTCACCTGGAAAAATGTCTTTTTAAACCTTTTATAACGCTCAGGAATAATAGTCGCCGGTATCTTCCCAAGAGCCAGCGGCGGAAATGGTAAGAGATTCGACACGGCCATCATGAGATTAACACCGAGAACGATTTTGAACATCCTTGAATCAATGGAAAATTGTTCAACAATCAAACAGAAGCTTGATACGATACTGGCAAGAATAAAATTTGCCGCAGGCCCTGAACATTGAACGATAACGCTATAGAGCCTTGGGTGTTTGAATTTACTCGTATCGACATCGACATTCCGCGGCCAGCCGAACCCCGCAATAAAAAAGGCGATGGTACCCAGAATATCAAGATGTCGAAAGGCATTAAAATGAAAGCGGGTCTTATCTGAAGAACGCACATCACCCAAAATTTGAGCCACAAAAGCCTGGGCTTCGGCATTGATGGTAACTGAGAAGAGAATCCCCAGGCAAAAGGCAACCAGATAGTCGAGAGTAACATTTTGTAGATCAAGTATGTATGGCATTTTTTTGAGAGAGGCGGAAAGGTGCTTTGCCTTTCCGCCTCTGGCAAATCGAGTTTATTTCAACGTTTTTCATGAAACATTCTACTTGACACGGGCATATGCAGGTCTTTTCGTAATAAACGCCAGTACAATGGCCACCATAAGGAGTGCTGCCGACAAATAAAAGGCCATGTTGAAACTCCCGGTTGCGTCCCTGATCGTACCGGCAAGTCTTGGCATGAACGCTCCAAATCCCCATCCCAGAAACACCAGTCCGTAATTGAACCCCAGGTTCTTGGGACCGTAAAAATCTGCCGTATAAGACGGCATCAACGCCAATCCGCCGCCATACTGCCAATAACCGACTCCGGCCAGCAAGAAGAGTAAAAATACACTCTTAGTCGAAATGGCATAGGGAATCAGAAGCATGGCCAAAGCGGACACACCGCAATTCAGCATATAGGCTTTGTCCCTGCCGAGGATGTCCGAGTATTTGCCAGTACCCACTCGACCGGCTGCATTGACCAGACCGCCGTAGGAGGCAAGTATCCAGCCGGCCACCAGACCGGTCGCAGCCTTATTCAACAAGCCAGCTGCATTGGTGATGATAAGAATGCCGGACTGGGTACTGAGGATAAACATGGCAACCAAGGCATAAAACTGCCAGGTCTTGGTCATCTCACCGGCAGTCCAGTCATTTTGCGTTGCGACCGGTGCCCCAGATTTATCTTGCTCCGATTTTACCGGCGCTGGTTCGGGAACATACCCTTCAGGAGGCCAGGCAAGGACCTGGGCGGCAGCACAGATCACGATAAGATACGCAATGCCCAGAACATAGAAACTGGCCGAAAGGCCCCAGCCGTCAATAATCCATTTTGCCAACGGCGAGACATAAAGTGCCGCACCGCCGTATCCTGCCACAACCAAACCGGCAACCAGTCCCCGTTTATGGGGGCCAAACCATTTCAAAGCTGCCGGAGTTGGGGCTGCATAGCCGATTCCCATACCAATGCCGCCCCCGATCCCATAACCGATTATCAGACCGGTATAACTTTTCATCATGCCGGCTATGATCAGTCCGAGCCCGATGGCGATACCCCCGATACTGGCCGCAATGGTCGGCCCATATTTGTCTTGTATCTTCCCGCCGGGAATCATTAACAAGGCAAAAACTAACATACAAAGCGTTACCGGGGAGGATGCCTGGGCGTGTTTTAGTACTTCCCATCCCTGATTAATCGGAAGTTCAATGAATTTAGGATCAACAATTCTGACTTTCCATACGCTCCAGGCATATAAGACACCCAGGCATAAATTGATGGTCGTTCCTGCAAATACAACTCGCCACGCCTTTGCCGGCGTTTTGCTTACTGTATTCATTATTTTACCTCCTAAATATTTTTATGACCTTTTCCTTTTGGTTCCAGTTCAAAATAATGGCGTCGAAGCTGAAACATTCCTGCCGAATATCTATCACCCCCCTTCAAAGCAGTTAGAGTTCACCATCGAAATTGGAGCAAATCGGCGTTTCACTGATATCCAACGGTTCTCTTTTATAGGATGGCAATTAGATCAGAACTAATTTCCGACTAACAATTTCATATGATAGATATATTTTTCTGAAATGATGAAATCGAGATCTTTAGGGGGAATGATACAGTTTTTATAGTTGGTGAAATGTGGAAGACTATCAGCTAAAGCAAGGAAAAATTGGATTTGAAGCCATTTCAAAACCTACTAGTGAATGTTTTTTTTAAGTCTTTTGCTGAAAAACGCTTAGCGAAACTAAACGAAAATTCCGACAATGGCGAAAAAAATCTACCCTACGATATAGGTTCCAGTGCCCACGGTGATTAAGACGTCCTGATCGTTATACAGCTCCATGCGTGTTACACTGACTCGTCTGCCGGCCCGCATAATGGAGCCTGTTGCAATAAAATATTTCCCTTTGCCCGGTCTCAGATAGTCGATACGAAGATCAATGGTGCCGATTTTTGCCAA
This sequence comes from uncultured Desulfobacterales bacterium, assembly GCA_937998305.1. Taxonomy (GTDB): domain Bacteria; phylum Desulfobacterota; class Desulfobacteria; order Desulfobacterales; family UBA11574; genus UBA11574. Next base: position 62,902 of record CALLDL010000148.1, read on the forward strand.
ACTTTTTCCGATCTCTTCTGCTGTACGTCTTTTCATATTCTGAAGAACACCCAAAGAGGCGGTTAACCCCCCGGTGGTGTCCAGAACTGCGGAGATAACACCCCCGTGAAGAATCCCATGAACGTAGTTCCCGACAAACGTTTCTTTCATTTCGAACTTTACGCGCACGTCTTCTATATTTAAAGATTCGATCTTAAGTCCCAAAACCTTGTTAAAGGGAATTTTTTGTTCATACATTTTACATAGAATTTGCAACCGGTCATCAAGATCTATTTTTTTATCAGACATAATGAAACTCCAATACAATACCCTATTCCGTAAAAAAATCCGGGCCAAAAAGATTAAAAAGAATCTGTCTGTTGTTTAAGTATCGTCGCTTCCTCCAGGCAAACATTCACACAAAGACCGCAACCATAACACAATTCGAGTTTATAATGCATCTTTTCTTCTTGCCAGATGCGGGCGTCGAAAAGACATCTGTCGATACATTCTCCGCAAGCCATACATGCCGCCATGTCGGTTACAGCGACATAGCTGCTGCGGGCGATGAGGTCAGTTCGATCATACAATCTCATCATTTGAAGATCATGGCAGCAGCAATAACAGCAGCTGCAAAACGCATATATTTTGTTGCCGGGCATGTAAAAAGTCAAATGCACGAGGCCTTTCTCATTTGCATATCGCAAAACATCTTTTGCCTCTTCAAGAGAAACCTTGCGCCCTCGGCCCTTTTCTATATTTTTTACGGCAACATCGTCTAAAAGAAAACAGACTTTCAACGGATTATCACAACGCTTGTAGTGAGTTCTGCATTCGCAATCGGTTAGTGCAATGGTGTTAGCAGCGCGAAGTATTTCAAGGGCCTGTTCGCTCGGCATGACCCACTGCTTTGCTTCAACCGACTCACGGACTGGAACAACCCTGGATGCATAGGGTATCTCACCCGCTTTTAACCAGTTATCATATTTCTCAAGCCTTTTCTCCAAAAACAAGTCTTTGTTGTTCGGTTTCATTTTTACAACCTTTCAGTGAGAGATATAATTATTAATAAACCCTAACGTTGAAAAAGTCGAGAATGCCTCAGATCCGAGGCGTCATGGGTGAAGCTGTAGTCGTCTACCGCAAGCCCATGATAACAAAGGAGATGAGGTATTATCGGCTTTCTCAACGGGTAAATAACACGGCGAATTTAACTCCCTTTTAAAAATGAACCCTATGAAGAATCCAACAAATGGTTCGGGAACAGCCCAAACTCTCGAATAATAATATTTTTTTCAATGCTCGACGTGTTATTTATGCAACGATAGGGTAAAATATCTGTGAGTAAGGCCGTTCGGAAAAAAATGCCGATTAAGCTTGATATTGTGAGCAATAAATCCATTTTTTATTCCAAAGCTAAATTTGAATGTATCTGTTTTTTTCCGCAAAGAAAAGTATCGTTACCGGTCTTTCGCCACATCTTTTTATTCCCGAATTTCAACCATAAGTTTAGGATGAATCGTGACTCATATCTGAACAAAAAGTGCGAGTTAAGATTAAAAAGCAGTGCCTGGTCAATATCCGGATATAACTCTGCTGGCCCTGCAATTGACTCGGTATACAAAAGCATGTCATTGGTGCCGTTCCAGTCGATTCCCCAATCCACATTCCTTGGCAAGAAAAACGTATTGTATGTATTATTGTCCAGTGTCGGATCAATTGCAATCCATGTTCCATCTAAATAAATTTCAGTAAAACAATGATAAAACGGACTCGAAACCGTCAAATACGCCGCCCCCATAGCAGGCTTCATAAAATCATTTTTCATTGGATTGGCTTTAAAACGCGAAGGAATTTTGTAATAACGCAACAGTGCTATCAGAAGCAAGTTCTTGTTCCAACAGGCGCCGTAACCTTTCTCTATAGTTTCCGATGCCTTCACTTGCCAGTGATCTCCGCCGAATATAATCTTGTCTCTGACAAACATAAAAATATTTTTTGTCAGTCCAATGGGATCTTCTGATGCTCGGACAAGATCATCTGCCGCACTTTGAATTACTTTATGATTATAATCGCAGAAAAACGTCTCTTTTAAGTGATTTATACTTTTAGGATCACTATTATAACTCATATTTTCTCCTTTTCGAAAATCAAATCTCAATTTCCGTTTTGAATGCAATCGTGGCATGCCCACCTACCTGAACCTTAAACGGTTTTCCGTCCTTGACCTCTACAGTAACTGTCACTATTCCTGGTCTTTTGATAGCTTCCCCCTGTTTTCCCCGAAAAGTAACAGACCCGTCTGATGTCTTTAAAATGTTGTGGTACACCAAATAACCGCCAAGCGGACCATTTGCATTTCCTGTAACAGGATCTTCAGGAATGCCTATTGCAGGTGCAAACATTCTGCCATGGGTAAGTATGTCTTTATCATCAGAATCAAAGGTGAAAACGAAATAACCATTGCTGCCAATTGCTCTGCTGATATTCGTTAAACGAAGCAGATCAGGTACGAGTGAGTTCAACTTTTCCCTGCTATTTATCCCAACCATGACTTTTGAGTGCCCGGTGGAGGCAATCTGAATTGGACATCGATCGCTCAAATCAGATTCAGTTAAGTTTAACGCAGATAAGATATCCGATCTATTTTTACCTGTGATTTGTGGAAAAATCTCAAATTTCCCCTGTGTCATAATGATTCTGTAATCAGATTTTTCTTTAATAACATCTACTGGTAAAACACCTATTCCAATCTTTTGAAGAACGGTGCATGTTTGGATTTTGTTTTCGATAGCACGAACAAAATGGGCAGCTATCGTTGCATGGCCACACGTTGGGACTTCGGTTGTAGGTGTAAAAAAACGTATCCAAACTTCGTGGCCAGATTCTGTTGGGGAAAGGATAAACGCCGTTTCGGAATTATTTAATTCTCGTGCAATTGCTTGCATTTGAGACTCGTCAAGCCCATCGGCATTCGAAACAACACCGGCAGGATTTCCTTCAAATCGATTTTTTGTAAAAGCATCTATCTGATAAACGCGATAAATATTCATTATTTTACACGTGAAACCGCCTGAACTTTGAGCATGACCTCACCATATCCCAAACATTCCACACCGACATCCGGACATCTAACGTAACGCATAAAATGAAAATCGTCGGGTTCATGCCCTTCACTCAATCTTTCATTAATCAGAGCAACAGGTATAATAAGTTGCGAAACCAAATACACACACATTTTATTCGGACAGTGTCTTGTTATAAAATTACCGTCTATATCCAGGATAAATTTATGGCCTTCTATATGCCCGGCGTTGCAGTGCCTGGACTTTATGACTTCCGCTTCAATAGAATAAAGAGGCGCTGCCTTGGACACTCGTTTTACATGTCTTATTCGATGCCCTTTTTCAAGAAATTGCGCCATCTCCTTGTCAGAGTATTTCACTCTGCGCCCGAACCGTTTAACGACATTCTCAACCATAGTTATTTCTCCTTTTTATACCAGTCGGCCCGGGGAACGGCTCTGGGTACTTGCCATTTATTACCAGCGTTGCCATCAATTTCGTCAAATGCTTTTCTAAAGGCCGGAAACCGCATCCATATTTGATATTTTGTAATTTGATCAGCATATTTGTACTTTTCCAGAATCTCTGCTTCTGCTTTTATTTGCATGTTTTTCAGAATATTCTTCTAAAAAGACCGGTCGGAATCTTTAACAGAACGTTCAAACCTGAAATCACAGCAAGCATTTCCCCATCCCAATGTTTTTGTTCTTTTATATTCAATGTCTGTTTGTTGAAAATAATCCGGATAAAAAGCATCAGCCGATCAATATCAGTCCGCAAACCGTTTCCATGGAAACCGCATCAGGATCGACATCCCGTGGAGTTTTGTTCGACATCCAGCCGGCCACCTTCTTTAACTTGAGTACGTTGATTCCAAAACCGGACATGGACGGCCGAGCGAAAAGTGGATTCCGGCATTCGCCATTTTCCGCTAAAACCCGGCAGTCGGAATGATCCCGGCAAAAAATCTGTTTGCAGGAGCCGCCTGCATAGGCGTTTGAATCTCGAAGCCCCATCTCTATAGCCAACTGTTCGATATTTGCGGCAATTTCATGAAGCAACTGGAATATGTCACGGCGTTCGTTTGAAAGAAGGATTTCCGAAGGCACATCGATTTTAAAAACTACTGCATGTTTAAAGGTTTTCAGTAATTTTCGAAATCCGGCCGGTCCTGCAACATGAGGGGGACAACCGGCCGACAAACCGTGGTTTTCACATCGAGGTTCTTGACACAGTTTCGCCAAATCTTCTTCAACTGAGATTTCGGTTGTAGGAATAGCTCTGGCATCGCTTGCGCCCAATTGACATGCGAGTTGCGTCAGTTCTTTCAGCACTGACCGTACACTATGCCCTGGTGGCTTTTTCTCTGCCATTTTTAACGCTTTGTCATTCCAAAATACCCTTTTACAGGATGTACACCTGCCATTAATTTCATCTGTCCATATCTCAACTTCCATTCCGCAATCGGGGCAGATATACAACTCCGGTACAGCCCTTGAAACAGGGTCATTGCCCGGGCATTTGAAATAAAGTTTAGTTCCCATCGTTTTTTCTCTGATTTAGCCAAATCATCACAGGCTCGATCCAAATATCTTCCGGCTGAAAAAAGAGCTTGTGTCCTTTATCGCTCTTTAATGTTACTTCCTTATTCGAGATACCAATTATTGCCTTTGAAAATACCTTGTGGCAACTGCTCGCTATTAAATCTGATGATGCATAGATAGACAGAAAGTCGCCTTTAAGCTGGGTAAAGTCCGGATAAGCTGGTGCAAGCGGTTTGATTTCACAACCCGCCATTACGATGTAACCGATTTTCGGGTTTCCCAGCTGAGAAGCCACGCAAAGGGTTATAACACCCCCCTTGGAATGTCCTGCGATGGTAATGCGTTCCGGCGAGACACCGGCGCCCAGAAGTCTCTTGACTTGGCGGACTATTTTTTTTGCATATTCTGAAGGAACAATTTTACCGGACCGAACTTCGCTGATTACTCTAAAGCCTTTGTCTGCAAAGGATTTCACAATATCATGATACTTGCAGTCGCCGTTGGGACCATGCTTTTCTACATAATAATTATGCAAAAAGAACAAATAATGGACGGATCGATCAATGGTGGACGGCATTTCATAAGACACTTGCTCTGCATATAGGTTCGATGCAAAACTAAGCACCAAGAACCCAAGTATCATAGACTTGAGAAATGTGTTGATATTATTGACCCTAATTGGTCGTTTCATTTTCATCTCCTCTCCCATTGAGGCGTCCCTGAATGATGTATACATAATTTTCCTGTTTGCCCTTTTACCTCGTAACTTGTAACCACCTATATAGTATAGTTTTACAAAGCTCTCTGCTAAACAAACGACAAATCCAATTGTGTACCTATTGATGACAACTTCAGACATACATTTATGTGATGAACCTTAAACTTTTTATATTTTTCAGGACAATAGAGCATCTTGAGTGAAAGAGAGTAGATATAGTTTATAAATATGAAACCTAAAAGACATGAGTTTTAAAAGGAAACGGAAAAATATTGGTATCTCCGTTTTTTGCTCCCGATGCCCGATGGGTTTGTGTATTGGCATACCATTTTCTTTTGCTCATTTGAAAAAAAGCGTTGGAAAGAGCCACTATGCAGACCTTTCCTCTAGATGAAACACGAAAGGTTTCACCGCCTTTTAATATTCTTTCACCCCTTTTTGGCCAGGTTATCCAAAGGGCGCCATATAAACAATGGATCTGAATATCTTTTCCTATGACAGAAAATAGTTGATTTTCTGTCAACTTAATTGTTGCTTTTTCAACGCCTTTAAATAAAGAAGTTAGTTTCATATCAACCGCTTTTATTTAAATAAATTGTGCTATGTACACATTTTTTACGGATCAATGATTAATTTAGAACTAATTGGGGACTAATTTTTGAAAAGAATATTTTTCTATATTAAAGCCTCAAAATTAATCCCTCTCACCCAAAATCATAAAAGCAAAATCCGATCAAAAAAACATCAACCATTTGGGGGACGTCTCATTTTTTTATTATTTTCTTGAAAATTCATGAGCCTGAATTTTCACGAGTTGGATGCTTTTCCATTTTCAAACAAGTTTTATCGCTTCAATCATCCCCGATGTTACAACGTCTTCAAGATTTTTTCCTTTGGCGCAATCATTTCCGCTGCCATCATTTAATTGTATTTTAATTTTATAAAAACCTGCCTCCTTTAGCATTTTCTTTAGATCATCAATATAGACTGCACCTGCGACACAACCCACATAAAGCGATAAATCCTTTTTAATTTTTTCAGGCAGAGGCGCTGTGGCAATCATATCGGAAACGGTAAAACGTCCGCCGGGTTTTAAAACTCGAAACGCTTCAGCAAACACTCTGGGCTTGTCAGGAGAAAGATTAATAACACAATTGGAAATTATCACGTCTACAGATGCATCAGCCACCGGTAGATTCTCAATCTCTCCCAATCGAAATTCAATATTTTTATACCCGTATTTTATTGCGTCATTACGGGCTTTTCTCAACATCTCCGGCGTCATATCCACCCCAATGACATGTCCGGTGTTCCCCACTTTTTTAGCCGCAAGAAAGCAATCCATACCGCCCCCGCTTCCCAAATCGAGGACGGTTTCTCCAAATTTAATCACCGCTATTGCACACGGGTTTCCGCAACCGAGCCCCATCAGGGATTCTACAGGAATATTTGAAATTTCCTGTTCAGAATATCTAAAGATCTCATGATTTTTTGATGGGGCCGGTAAAGGTTTTGTTTCACAGCAGGAGGACGCTGTCGAATAACAACCGGGTTTCTTTTGTATAGCTATCTCAGCATAGTGCCGACGTACTTCCTGTATTATTTCATCGTTTTGGATATGTTTCATGATGCCCCCTTTTAATTCGAATTGTGCTCTTTTATTAATAGACGAAGATTTTTTGTAAAGGACGCAACATCTTTCGGACATTTACCTGGATTTTGCACGAGCTTGAGGCTTTCATATGCAAGTATCTGACAACATGACAAATAAACATCTATGGCTTGCCCGAAAGGTGAAAATATTTAAGTAAAACGAGTCAATTCATTGGGTGACAAGGTGTGACTTTGAAAAATTAGTCGGTAGTAAAGCCTTGTTATAAAGCGACGGGATTTAATCAACCATTCGTAGAAGATTGTTCTTTAGGTTCATAATCGATTATTTTTCCGAACCTATCCAATTCAAAATGACAGCATTCCGTCAACATATTTTTGAGTTTTTCTCTGGCTCTTTGTGACCTGGATTTGGCTCCTGAAAGAGATAATCCGAGCTTTTCTCCCATCTTTTTCTGGGTTAATCCTTGATATGTTGTTAGAATAACCGCTTGACGGTACTTCTCAGGCAGCCGGTCAACCATAGCCTCAATACATGGAAGTACATCAACATCATCGTTAATATCAGAATTTTCTAAACTCGTTATTGTTTCCGGAAGCTCTGCCGTGGTCTTTTGGCTTCGATAATAATCAATAATTGCATGTCGAGCAATTTGATATATCCAGCCACGCAGCCTGCGGATATCTTTAAGAGTGTCTATTCGAGAATGAATCTTAACAAATACTTCCTGAAGAATATCGTCAGCAATACTTTCGTCTGAAGTGCGTTTCAGGATAAACTGTCTGAGATTAGCGCTGAATTCTCTCCATATATTTTCTATGCTGGTCATTCGCTTTTCCTTTATATATAGACGAATTTTCCTTGAAAAGGACGCAAAACAAGTTGTACTTTTTGTTGTCTTCAGGGCAGTTTAACGTCTTACCCAGGACTTGATATAGCATCCTTCAGTACAATGCGCCACTCTGGGCAGCATAAATCGCGTCACAATCATCACCCCCTTATCATTATCTTCATTCGAGTCTTTTGCAAACCTCCCGGTATTGGTTGAACACCCTGCCAGAGGAAACAGCCATAACAATCGCCTGGATCGTACCCAGTTCTGCTTCTGAAACGCCTTTATCTGCGGCGACACCGGTAAGCTTTTCCATACACGGATAACAACCTACGGCCATTGCTGCGCCCATTTCAATCATAAATGTCGTTTTGGGATCTATAACATCATTTGATATTATGGACTTATGAAAATCAATAAAACTCTTTTTCAAGTTCTCGGGGATCATTACACTCTCCTTTCATTAACCTAAATTGATCGTTTCAAGTAGTGACAAAACAATAAAAAACCTTATTACCTTAAATCATTACATAACATTTATACTATTATAGGTTCTCACCTGTTAGGTGTAGATTCGCTTGCCTAAAAAGTCACGATTTGAAACCTTTGGGCTTGCCGATTTTATCAAATCTGCTGCGTTATGAGATATTTGCGGTAGCATACTACAGCTGCATATCTCAATGCCTTGCATCTTCACCAAACTCGGCAATCGCTCAATTTAGGAATTGGTTACGGGTTTTTGTTGTTGGGTTCATGAACCATACATAGGCTTGACTTTTATTGCCTATCGGTATATTCGAATACAAAATATTAGATATCGAGTCAAACGATTTGTTTCGATCGAACCGATCGGAATTAGTGAACGGAGGGAAAAAATGGAAATTCGTCAGCTTAAAACCTTTCGAACCGTGGCCCAATTGCTGAGCTTTAAACAAGCCGCCCAACATCTTCACTATGCCCAATCCAGCATATCCGCGCAAATTCAGGCTTTGGAAGAAGAACTGGGCGTACAGCTATTTGACCGCTTGGGAAGAGGCATTTTGCTGACCGAAGCCGGGGTCAGCCTGATGAACTATGCTGAAAAAATATTGGATCTGGCTGATGAAACCCGAACTGAAGTGGCTGCCGCCAAAGAGCTGAAAGGTTCGTTGACCATCAAAGTACCCGAAACTTTTGGCGTTCATCGGTTGCCGCTTGTTATCAAGCAGTTTCGGTCTCGTTTTCCAAAGGTCCGATTACATTTCACCACCTGTACCCATGAAGGCCTTCAGAAAGACCTTAGAAAAGGCGTCACCGATCTGGCATTTTTGCTGACAGAGTCGTTTCAGGCTGCCGACCTTGAAGCTGAAGCCTTAGGTGTCGAAACGTTGATACTGGTGGCCCACCCCGACCACCCGTTGATAAATGAACCAGTGGTTCACACTAAAGATCTTAAAGGTGAAACTCTACTTTTTTCAAAGGTGGATTGCAGTTACAGGAGAACAGTAGAAGCAGCGTTTAAGATGGAAAAAATTCGATATGATAACACACTCGAATTTAACAGCGTGGAAGCAATCAAACAGTGCGTCATGGCCGGTGTAGGCATTAGCATCCTCCCCGAAATTACCGTAGCAAAAGATATTTCCAAGGGACGTCTGGCCGCTCTACCCTGGGATGAAGGAGCACTGGAAGTTGCCGCCTTAATGATATGGTACAAAGACCGGTGGCTTTCTCCAACCTTGAGTGCTTTTATGGAGACTGTCAGGAAAGTGTTGACAAAGGCACACGACTTAAACTGAATGATTAGTTTTATGATAGTTCAAGAAAAAACAATCCTACCCCCCAAATGGGTGATGTTTTTTTATTCTTAATAGGATAAGTATATTTATTATTTTATTCAAAACCTTATAATGCACTTGGGTGCGATCAATTTGTATCTGTCAGATTGCCGAGGGGTAAAATATGCACCAAAATTCAGAGATATTTGAAAAAAATTACATGGAATATTGCGCTCAAATTGCCAACTTTAACTTTATATCTTTAAAGGAAAAACTTAGGATAAAACAAGATGGAAATCAAATTATTATTCCCTTTTTTGACAATGATTATTTTGTTTCAAAAGAGGGCATTGTGGATAAATCAGGTACCAGACCTGGCTACATGGTTTGTGTCATCCTTTCAAAATATCTCCTATTGTGTCCGGAATCATCACATTATGATACGAATTGGGTGTCTTTTAAGGATTTTAAAAAAACATCTCATTTTTTAAATGTAAACTATTTTGCAAGTGATACTGAAAAACCTATTATGCAACATTTTTCAGGAAGACTTGATGCACTCACAATGGCGTGTGAAAAATTTGGAGGTTTGCCCTACGATATAGAAATTTCATACGATTTGGTTATGCGGTTTGATGCCCTTCCACGAATTTCCCTTCTTTTGCTTTTTAATGATAGTGATGAAGAATTTCCTGCACATTGTTCAGTCCTTTTTCAGAAACAGGCGGAATATTATCTTGATCCTGAATCTTTGGCCATGACCAGCGCCTTTCTTGCCAAAAATCTGAAAGTGCAAAGAAAATGCTAACAAAATGTAGTAAGTGTAAAACAAAAATTGAGGTGGGAGAAGAATACAATCATAATTCCAAAGTGTTCTGTGAAAAATGCTGTATAGATATCCGTTCTCCTCGTGTCCGAAAAACGCATTGGCAGTATCTAAGTCAGGTAAAAACTGAATATTTAATCCCAGCTAACCGCCTCTAATTATGGAAAAGCAAAAAAATGTCTGATCTTCACACACTGTCGGAAATAATTTTAGAAGATGTCAACCTGAATTTCGTCGAAAAGGATATTTATTCCGTCTATTCAATTGGAGATTCGCCGGGCGCTTATGACGGCATCGGTGCGTCTACGATTTACGATAGGGTCGCCTGTAATCGGTTTTATAACTGCCTCATGTGGGGATACTCCATAAAAGAGTATGCTACCTTGTGTGAAGATCGCCTTGCTTCTTCGTCCGAGGGTTGGGTTCTGGATCTCGCATGCGGGTCATTGGCATTCACATCAGAAATTTACGCAAATTGTTCGAATCGACCTGTTGTATTTCTGGATCAATCACTGAACTTGCTGCGAAAAGGCAAATCTCGACTCGAGAAACTGAAGGGAAGTATATCTGAAAACATGTTCTTTTTGCACGCAGATGCACTTCGGCTGCCATTCAAGGATAACATCTTCAATACCGTTATATCGCTCAATCTCCTGCACTGTATAGATGACGTCAAAACAGCGTTGAAAGAAATAAAACGTGTATTAACCGATGGTGGAAATTCAGCAATAACCACACTGGTGCAGAGCAATCGCTGGAGCAACCGCTACTTGAGTATGCTTGCCGGACCAGGAGCACTGTTTTCCCGAAGTTTCGATGAACTTTTATACACATTCAATGATTTGGAAATGCAAGTCACCCATAAGATACAGGGGAATTTGGCGTTTATAAAATATCGATGAATCAGTTACAAACGATTTTCAACATAATGATATGATATAAAAGAAAAATTTTAATTGAAAGAAAAGATATGGATATAATGACCCACACATTATCAGGGATTGCAATTTCTACGATTGTTGCCTCACTTTCAAAAAAGAGGATATGGGAAAAAGGTGTGATTGTCTTCTGTGGAGGGATTGGTGGGGCTCTCCCAGATATTGATTCGATGAGCCTTTGGTCACGTTTTGATAGCACGATTGGAGCGTTCTTTCATTTACCCCACAACGGAAGGGATATTTATTTTAGCAACTATTGGTATTCTCACCACAATTTTGCTCATTCACTTGTCGGAGGGCTGATTATCACATCTTGTCTTTTCGTTCTCTTTTCTCTTCCTGTCATTGTATTTTCAAAAAATAACAACAGAAGGAATATATTCAATCGAATAGGAGTCTATTGGATAGCGTTGTTTTTAGGGTATGTGATGCATCTTTTGGGGGATTTACCCACCCCAAGTCTCACCTGGGGCGGAATTAAGCTGTTTTGGCCTCTATCTGTGGCAGTCGGAGGATCTGGACACATCTGGTGGTGGAACAATTATGATATTTTTTTAATCATAGGCGGTTGTTGTGCCATCAATATGGGAATAATCAACATCTATCACCATTCGAAAAAGCCATTCATCAGGTATTTCCCTCTTTTCATCTGTATAGGCGCCTTTATCTCTATTCTACACCAAATTGATCAAAGAAACGTAAATTTTGTGGATAGGGGACAAACAAAACGAATTTGGGAACGATATTGGGAATATGAAATAAAGTCATTGGAAATTCAAAAAGAAATCCTGGGTGAAAAATTGTACGATATAATGACAAACGTTGATCGAAAACTGACATTCTATTTTTAAATATGATAATAGTTCGATTTCACCCATTGACTAAGGTAATGTACTTTTCATATTAATGATACTCATATCACCATAATATATTGAAAATTTCCTGTTAAAGAGGATACTATGCCTAACGCTATGCGACAACAGGCCATCGATGGCTTGAAAGAGGGTGATTCATTCACCTATAAACGTACATTCACTCAAGAAGAGACCGAGCTTTTCGGCGGTATGACTCGAGACTACAATCCTGTCCACTATGATCTTCGTTGGGCAGAGACCAAAGGATTCAATGGCCTGATTTGCCATGGTCTATTGGTCGGATCAATGATATGCGAATTTGGTGGACAAGTGGGCTGGCTCGCCACGGGGATGAACTTTAAGTTCATCAAGCCTGTCTATTTCGGGGATACCATCACTTGTTCGATCATGATTACTAAAATCGAGGAATCCGGACGAGCAGAGGTCGAGGTTTTTTTCGTCAATCAAGTCGGTGATCAGGTGTGCTACGCACATTTGACCGGCAGAGTTCCACTCGACCATGAAAAGGATATTTTAGAACGAATCGTTTATGAAGGGGACCCGACCAACAAGCTGGCTTAAGATCTTATATAAAAAAACAACCACATGAATTTATTGGAATAAAAGCAAAATGATTATCAAGGGATATTCCGGCTTTTCTTTATCCAGAGCGGGCGTAATGTTTGGAGGAAATATGGGTGCTCATTTCAAGTTCGATAATGACGTTACCCAATTGTTTCCATATATAAATGCAACTGTTGAAAATGCTAAGTATTATGACAGACCTGAATATATCCGGTTTACTATAGAGGATATCCTTTGCACTTTATATTCTAAAGATGTCATTGCAGCGCCTTTTATAGACCAGGATCAAGCACTTAAGTTTGTTAAACGCCTTATTGATTTTCTTAACGACCTTTATGTCAAAAAAGACACCCTCGAGCCGAATTATAGAAAATTTAGCCCGGTGTCTGTCATTGATATCTATAAACTACTTCCCCAAACAAATTGCAAAGAATGCGGATATACGACCTGTATGGCTTTTGCAGCTGCTTTGAGCAAAAGTGAGACAACCCCAAACAAATGCCCTGATTTCCAAGATCCAATATCAGAAATTGCAACCTACCCTGTTTTTGACAAGGAAGGAAACCTTGAAGCGACTATATCTATTGAAATTGATACAACAAAACGTGAACTCCATCTTCAAAAACAGAAAAAACATATTGAAAAACTTGAGAAAAAGTTAGGTGATCTTGAACAGGAACAGGAAGCTCTTCATAAAGATAATCAAGTTGAGATTCAAACAGATCTTACAGACCGTGAGATTCAGGTGCTTCGCTTTGTAGCTGAAGGAGCCACCAATATTGAAATATCCGATATCCTTTCAATCAGTCCGCATACAGTCAAAAGTCATATGATTCACATTTTTAACAAGCTAGGTGTTAACGATAGAACCCAGGCGGCTGTCTGGGCAACTCGTCACAAAATTGTCTAAGCATTCCATATTAGAAAAAAATAAAAAAATCATGACACCCCCCAAATGGGTGATGATTTTTTGATTGAATTCTGCTTTTATTCAGTTTGGCGAAAGGGATGAGCCTCAAAGATTTTAAGAACCGGCAATTATTAATACAGTAAAACCAAGATGATTAGAAATATATTGCACGCCTCCAGACGCCAATATGCTTTAGTAAGTCTTGTTATTGGTGCAGTGATGATCAGTTTTTCCGGTGTATGGGTTAAAGTAAGTCATGTAACACCAACCGCTTCCGCTTTTTACCGGGTCTTTTTTGGCGGTATCATCTTGCTGTTTGCCGCCTTATTACGTCGTGAAATGATTTGGCAGGGTGGGCGACATTTGTTGTTAAGTTCGATCTGCGGGTTGCTTTTTGCCATTGACCTTGTGTTCTATCACTATAGCGTTTTGTATATAGGACCTGGGTTAGGAACGATTCTACCTAATTTCCAAGTGTTTATCCTCGCAATGGCCGGAATGTTTTTTTTCGGAGAAAAGGTTCGCTTATTATTTTTGATTTCAATCCCACTCGCTTTTATTGGCCTTTTTCTGATTGTCGGTATTGATTGGGGACAATTAGACCAGCTAAATAAAATAGGTGTTTATTTCGGTCTTGCCGCCGCCGTGTGTTATGCGGCCTTTTTATTGTCTCTTCGCAAACTTCAGTCAGACCAGGCCGGCTTATCTTTTTTCTATGTTTTGATGATGGTTTCTCTGACGACATCCGCTTTTTTAGCCTTGGAAATTTTTCGTAATGGCGACACTTTTTATATTCCGGACCTGCAGAGTCTTTTTGCATTAATGGCCCTGGGTCTGTTTAGCCAAACCATTGGTTGGATGCTAATTACCAATGCATTACCGGCTATCCTCGCCTCCCTGTCCGGTTTTATTTTGCTTCTTCAGCCCTCCCTTGCATTTGTTTGGGATGTATTGATTTTTCAACGCCCGACGAGTCTGACGAATTGGGTCGGGGTTTTTATTGTACTTATAGCTATTTATTTTGGGTCTGTAAAATCATCGCCGTCCTAATTTTATTGAACACTAGAACCTATCTCAAAAATAAGATTAGGGTTCATGACAAGGCGTGTAACGGTGAAAAAGCGGAGCATACACGCAGTATGTGAGCATTTTGAACCGTTTCACAACACCGCCATGGGTACTTAGATTGTTTATGAGATAGGTTCTAGTCACTGATTTAAAACCCTATTTTAGAGAATTTGAAAAACTATCGGAAGTCCGTGCTGGATGGAACGATACAAGGAGGCACTTATCATGAGTATGAAGATTTTTCAAAAAGTAAGGGAAATGGGAAAAGAATTAAAAGAGAAAAGAAAAGATAAAGAAATAGATTATAATTATATGACCGCCCCCTGTGGATTGCCTTGTTTCGAATGTTATCTTTATCTGGCACAGTTCGACCAAGGGCTTGCCGAAACCATAGCTGGCTTATTTAACCTTTCGCCCGAGGAAATCAAATGCAAGGGGTGCAGGGCCGAAGATGGTAAATGTGCACATCTTCCCATGGAATGTAGGGTCTACAAATGTATCGAAAGCACTGAAATGAAAACTTGTGCCGAATGCGATGATTTTCCATGTGAATATCTTCATCCCTATAGAGACCAAGCTGAAAAATGGCACAATACTAAGGTATATAATCTTTGCCGCATAAAAAAAATTGGGCTTGAAAAATGGGCAAAAGAGGAGGCTGGCGGTATTTTGGATAAATATTTCTACGGAACTTGGACCTTATAGTGGGTTTTGCGAAAGATTTATAGTAAATAATAAGAAGGCAAACAAACGGAGAAAGCATGTTTGAACACATCCTGGCCGCTAAAAAAAGATTGCAAGGCTATGTCAATGTCACGCCGATAATGACTTCACGAACGTTAAACCGGCGGGTTGGAGCAGAAATATATTTCAAGTGTGAAAATCTCCAGAGAATCGGGGCATTCAAGTTTCGTGGCGCATTCAACAGTATCTCTAAACTTTCAAAAGTAGAGAAAGCGCTTGGCGTCATTACATATTCCTCAGGGAATCATGCCCAAGCAGTGGCTCTGGTCGGTCAGATGCTGGATGTTCAAACCACCATCGTAATGCCAAACAATGCCCCTGAAACCAAACGTGCAGCCACCGAGGATTATGGTGCCACGATTGTTGATTATGACCCTGAGGATACCACTCGTGAGGCTCTTTCAGAAAGTCTTCGAGCAAAAAACGGCTTTACTATGATTCCGCCGTTTGATCATCTGGATGTCATCGCAGGTCAAGGAACTGCCGCTCTGGAGATGTTTGACCAGGTCGGCCATCTTGATATCCTGCTGGTTCCTTGCGGCGGTGGTGGGCTATTGAGCGGTTCGGCCATTGCTGCAAAAAATATGGATCCGGATTGTCGAGTCATCGGTATTGAACCGGAACTTGCTGATGATGCGACAAAGTCATTTTACACCAAAAGACTCCATCGAGTAAAAAATCCGCCCACCATCGCTGACGGAACCCGTACACCGTCTTTGGGCAAGATCACTTTCCCCCTCGTACTTGAGTATGTGGATGATATGAAGACCGTATCGGAGGCAGCGATCATAGAAGCTGTTAAATTTCTGTTTTATCGAATGAAGCTTGTGGTTGAACCGTCAGGCGCACTCGGGCTTGCGGCAATATTGAGTCGAAACGTGATCCCCAAAGGCCGAGCAGGAATCATTATAAGCGGCGGCAACATTGACTCTGCTACAATGACAATGATCTTAAACTCATAAAAAACGAAAATGAGTCTGAATGTTTTATGATCTGATGTCAGTGAATCTTTTGTGAGTAAATGTCATTGAGAAAATCGATGAGACGCTTTACAAATTTTTTCGTCTGATCTTGATCCATAAAGGGTGCTGCGATCACCTCTTTGGGATATAAGGTGCATTGAATGTCGTCCAATACAAGCTGGATATAGGCGGGTTTGTCAAAAAATTTGCTATCTTTAACCGTTTTGCTGGGTTAAGAGACTCTATGAGGCCTTTTTTAAAGCCCTTATTATCTCCCTGCCAAACGCCTGCTTCTGCCAGTTTTTCATTTCCTTAACTGACTCAAGGGATTTTCCATCACCGGGGTTCTTTACGGCAATGGCCGTGATCAGGGCATTATTGCAAAGCATCCCGGGATCGATGCCAAGAGCGCTTGCTTTCGAAACTCTCCAGGATTTAAGGGTTTTTATTTTTGCCGGCACTCCGTTGGGCAACACAGGGGGTCTTTGGGAGGGAAAAACCGGAAGTTCACTCTCGGGTATTTTCAAGGTCTTGGCCACCACCTTTATCAAATCACTGCCGTACATGGAGATCTGCCTGTTACTCAAAGCTTTTATGTTTTTTAGACGTCGCAACGTTACGGGTCTTGCCGTTGCAATCTTCATGACCGACTCATTCCCAATGACTTTGAAAAACGGCCTGTCTTTTTTTTCAGCAACACGTTTTCTGAACTGCAGCAAGGCTTCTAGCACGGCAAGACTTCTTGATTTGAGCCGACCCGCGCCTTTGAATTTCATAAATAATGGCGCCTCATTGGATAACACGGGCCTCACCTTGCTTAAATCTTCGCACTCTTCAAGCACCCATGTCATCCGATTCATTTTTTTAAGCTTATGAATCAGCATCCTGGCAAGGCGGAGAAGATAGATCACATCTTTTGAAGCATACGCCATCATCTCCTTTGGCAACGGTCTTTTAGACCAGTCTTTTTTCTGGTATTTTTTATCTACATTGACGTTAAAAAACGCCTTCAACACCGCCTGCAAACCGGTCTCTTTGATCCCTAAAAATCGGCAAGCAAGTTCCGTATCAAAAAGATTGTTTATTCTAATTTTGAAATCCCTGTAAAGACTGCGGACATCATAATCCGCACCGTGAAAAATCTTTTGGATATCCGGATTGGAAAAAAGCGGCTTAAGTGGAGACAAATCTTTTATCACCAACGGATCAATCACAACAGACATTTTCTCCGTGGCGATTTGAATCAGACAAACTTTTTCTTTATAATGATACATGGAATCTGCTTCCAGATCAACGGCCACAACCTTTTCCTTTTCAAGGGATCTTACAATTTCTTCAAGACCAGCTGCCGTATCTATTATTTGAGGTTCGATTTCCATTCAATTTTCCCTTGACCCGTCAAGTTATTTCACCTAATCTTACTTTTTTTATTTACTAAATAATCTTTTCGTTGTTCTGTAATTTATAGTTTATACGAAAAAATTTCGAATCTCCAGGTTGTCCAAATTAGGTGATCATATTATGGTGAACATAACATTTCCTGACGGTAATAGAAAGGGCTTTGAAAACAACCCCACGGGTTTGGATGTGGCAAAAAGCATTTCAGATGGTTTTGCACGAAACTGCGTGGCCATGGAATTGAACTCTGAGCTTGTCGATTTAAACACAACAATCACCCATGATTCCAGAGTCAGACTGATCACAGCCAAAGATCCCGAAGCTCTGGAAGTTCTTCGGCACAGCGCAGCCCATGTCATGGCCCAGGCTGTTCTTCATCTTTACAAAGATGCCAAACTGACCATCGGGCCATCAGTTGAAGACGGATTTTATTACGACATCGATATGGAACCGGTCTCGGAAGACGACTTTGAAAAAATTGAAGCTGAAATGAAAAAGGCCATCAAAGCCAAGATACCTTTTGAACGCCGCATTGTTTCAAAATCCGAAGCGCTGGAATTTTACAAAGACGAGCCGTATAAACTCGAAATGATCTCGGAACTGGAAGAAGGTACGATTTCGTTTTACAAACACGGCGACTTTACGGATTTGTGTCGTGGCCCGCATCTTCCCCATACCGGATTTATCAAAGCCATAAAGCTGATGAAAGTCTCCGGTGCCTACTGGCGGGCCGATCAAACAAAGGCACAGCTACAAAGAATTTACGGTACGGCATTTTTCTCCAAAAAAGAGCTGAATGAATACGTATACTTTATTGAAGAGGCCAAAAAAAGAAACCACCGCAAGATCGGCATTGCTCTTGATCTCTTCAGTTTTCACGATGAAGCGCCTGGAATGCCTTTTTTTCATCCAAAGGGAATCAGTATCTGGAACTGTCTTTTCGATTACTGGCGGGAAGAGCACAGAATAGCAGGTTATGTGGAAACAAAAACCCCGATCATGCTCAATCGCAGCCTCTGGGAAAAAAGCGGTCACTGGGACAATTACCGCGAGCACATGTATACCTCCCTTGTTGATGAAGAAGAATATGCGATAAAGCCGATGAATTGTCCCGGAGGAATGCTCATATACGGGATGAAACCACACTCTTACAGAGATCTGCCGATTCGGGCCGCAGAAATCGGGCTGGTGCACAGACACGAACTTAGCGGTGTGCTGTCCGGCCTGTTCAGGGTCAGAGCCTTTCATCAGGATGATGCGCATATTTTTATGCGACCGGATCAGATCGAAAAAGAAATTTTGGGCGTGCTTAGGCTGGTGAAACGGATTTACAGTACCTTTGGGCTCGGATTTCATTTGGAACTTTCCACGAAACCTGAAAAGTCGATCGGAACCGATCAACAATGGGAATTAACAACTGAAGGGCTCAAGGCGGCACTGGACACGTATGGCCAAGATTACAAGATCAACGAAGGAGACGGTGCATTTTACGGCCCTAAAATAGACGTTCACATCAAAGATGCACTTGGCAGAACCTGGCAGTGCGGAACCATCCAGCTCGACATGTCGCTGCCTGAAAGGTTTAATCTTTCGTACATCGACAAAAACAATGAAAAACAACGCCCCATTATGATCCATCGGGTCATCTACGGATCAATAGAACGGTTTTTCGGTATCTTGATCGAACACTTCGCCGGTAAGTTTCCGCTGTGGATGTCGCCGGTACAGACCATTCTTTTGCCCATTAACGACGATCTTGTATCCCATGCAAACGATGTGAGGATCATACTTGAAAAAGCCGGACTCCGCACAGAAGTGGACAGCAGAACCGAACGTCTGAACAAAAAAGTTCGAGACGCACAGCTCGGCAACATCCCGATGATTCTAACCATCGGGGATAAAGAAAAAAAATCAAACAGCCTTTCGGTTAGAACCCTTGACGGCAAGGTCAGGTTCGGTGTTTCACACGAAGAATTTTTAGACAAGGTTCTTTCGAACATCCGGGAAAGGAAATTGGACCTTAATATTTTTTAGCTTAGTACATGTATTCTTTAATACGGTAACGTATTTATGAATTAGAGCACTTAGATGCAGATTTTAGGTATGAAAAAAAACGCCGGTATAACAACTCACAAGATAAAATGGTGCGACTTGCGCTGCGAACATGCGGATTTTGCAAAGTTGGACGCACTGGACGGGTCCTGTCGAACATTTCAGTCGCTCTGGTGCAATAAACTAAAAAATCATGTCACCAAAAATTCACCCTGTGAAGATCTTTTTGGAAAAAGACGTCCGACAATCGGGTTTTAGGACGGGGGACAGGGGCAGGTTTCAAGGGATCGGGGGTCAGGGATCAGGAAGGTTATAAAAAAAATCTGGTTACTGATCCCGAATCAATTCGATCTGTTCGCAAAATAGACCATAAAATTTTGAACAAATTACACAAATTTTTCATTTACTGGTTTCCGATTCTAGTTTACTGCCTCTTGATTTTCGTCCAGTCTTCCCGTCCATCACCTGATATTACACCCGACTGGCCGTACGTTGACAAGGTTCTCCATTTTATCGTCTATGCCCTGCTGGGAGCTCTTTTTTTGAGGGCCTTCAGTACCACCCGAATCAAGCATAATCTAAAATTCATATTTATGCTCAGCGTACTCTTATCGTCTCTTTACGGCATCAGTGATGAAATTCACCAGTCTTTTGTTCCTTATAGAACTTCTGATTACAAGGATGTATTGGCGGATATACTCGGCAGCATTTTAGGGGTCTATATCTTCTATAAAATAAAGATTGGAAAAAACGCTGAAACAACAAAACCCGGTTTTTAACAAAACCGGGTTTATATTTTTTAATCACCATTGATCCGCTGAATTAAACTATACAACGGATCATGAAATTTAAGATCTGGTTTGTAATGCTATATACGATAGGCCCTTGGATTTAATCCACAACCGGCCTGGGCAGAACCTTGGCCCGTTCGGCAATCTCGGGAACCATGTGTTCCCATTCAATGGCCATCATGTGGACGCCGTGAACACCTTTCATCTCCTTGAACTCTTCCACCTGTTCGCAGGCAAATTTAATGCCCTCATCCGCCACTTTCCCTTTTCCTGCACCCTGAAGGCGTTTGATGATTTCATCCGGCACTTCTATTCCAGGAACCTTACTCTTCATGTACTTGGCCATACCCACACTCTTCATGGGCGTTACACCCGCTAAAATATAGGTTTTTTCCGTAAGTCCCATATCATTGGCCTGTTTGATAAATTCCCGGAACTTTTCCATGTTGTAGATACACTGGGTCTGGATAAAATCGCACCCGGCATTCACCTTTTTTGCCAGGCGGTGGACCCGCCATTCGAACGGGTCTGCAAAGGGGTTGGATGCCGCACCGATAAACATTTTAGGTGTTCCATGCAAATCAGCGCCGCTTAAAAATTTGCCTTCATCACGCATGATTTTGACCATATTGATCAACTGGATGGAGTCGATATCGAATACACCCTTGGCCAGGGGATGGTCACCAAACATTTGATGGTCACCGGAAAGGCACAGCATATTCTTTATACCGTGGGCATAGGCCCCCAAAATATCGGCCTGCATGGCCAACCGGTTTCGATCCCGGCACACCATCTGGAAATTGGGCTCCAGGCCTTCCTGAAGCAAGATAAGGCTTGCCGCCCAACTGGACATCCGTACCATAGCGGTCTGATTGTCGGTAATGTTCACCGAATCCACATTCCCTTTCAAGTGTTGAGCCTTTTCTCTTACCTCTTCGACATCACAGCCTCTGGGTGGCCCAAGTTCCCCTGTAAATGCAAAATGACCTGCTTTTAAAACTTTTTCTAAATTGCTTCCTGATTTCATTTCAGCTTCCTCTGCTCTAATTGCAAAATCATTATTCTCATAATCCGATGCGCCGGATTTATACCAATATACGCTCTTTTATCCGTATTAAGAGGACATTATGATTCTTTAGCTTTCTCAGGTTTTTTATAGCCGGGCTGAATCAACGTCCTTGGAACCTGGTCATTCCATTCTACCGGGGGAGTATATTCTATAATTTCCTTGAGACGGCCCTGTCTTTCCAAGCGCTCATAGATTCTGAACCAGGCGCAGTCTTGATCCATAGCTATCTCGCAACTTCCTTGATTGGTGCCGCCGCAGGGACCGTTATAAAGCCCCTTGGCACACATGGTCACCGGACAAATGGCTGCGGTCATTCCGAGCACACATTGGCCGCATGAACGACATCGTTCCTCATACCAGCCCACCGCCTGATTGGCAGACATACCGGTGGTATCCACCCCCGGATAAACCGGAATATCCGGAAATCGTTCCGCCAGAAACTGAATCCCCACGCCGCAGGCCATGGAGATAATCGCATCATAGTCTCCGACAATATCGTCCAACTCCTCGAGATATTCATGGTCACACTGTCTCTCCACAGTTTGGGCACCGAGTTCAACGGGATTGTTGTCCAGCTTTCTGGCCATATCGATCTCGGCATTCAGAACAGCGACCTCCTTTTCACCCCCTGCAAGGCAAACCGCCACGCAAGTACCACAGCCCACATTAAGAACTTTTTTATAGTCCTTAATCATCTCTTTTATTTCTTCAAAGGGTTTCCTTTTGGCAACTATCATTTTCCCTCCTCAACAGTCATTTGTCGCCAGCCGTTTATCATTAATCACCCATCAGTTATCCAATCTCAGATGACCCATGACTGATAGCCAATGACTACATTGCCGATTCCGGGTGAAAGGGCAAAACTTCTTTAAGATCATCTCCCAAATATTCACGTTCATTGGGCCCAAGAATTCCTAACGACAAACAGATCAACGTCCACAAATGAACAGTCTGCCATGCATGATCGCGCTCGTCAGACAAATCGTGAACTTGTGCATGGCAGTTGTGACACGGTGTAATGCAGTAATCGGCTTTTGTCGCCAGAATCTGGTCGGCTTTGAGCTTGCCGTAAGCCCGGCGTTCTTCAGGATATCCAGCCTGGAGAAATCCTCCTCCTCCGCCGCAGCAATAATTGTTCGACCGGTTCGGGTGCATATCAATAAAATTTTCTTCACCCACCACCGCTTTCACCGTGTACCGCAAATCTTCGGCCACCGGATCCCCAAAGGTCTTTCGCACCAGCTGGCAGGGATCCTGCACCGTGAATTTTATTTTCAGATCCTTGTTCCAGTCGGAATTGACCTTCAGCTTTCCTTCTCTGATCCACTGGGCATAATACTGGATGATACTCTTAATTTCAAAGTCGTGCTCAATCTTGAATTTTTCCAGTCCGAACCGGACTGCGAAAAGCTCGTGCCCTCACTCGGTATTGAGCCAGACCTTGCACTTGAGATCATCTACGGCTTTGGCCTTGACCCTTACAATTTTCTCCCAGTTTTCATTGTCCGCCAGAAACAGGCAATAGTTTTCAGCCGCCCATCCCTTGGTTCCGTATGTCCAGTCCGCACCCACCAGGTGGAAAATCTTCCACATCGGTACCATTTCATCCGGTTCGGTGACCGGTTCTCTGGAATTCTGATTAAAATAGAATTCAGCCCCTTCCCTGTTGACATCCGCCTTCATGTCCTTGAATTCAGGCTGGGTTTCCTGATATTCCTCAAGCACATCCTCTACAACGAATTGAAAGTCTTCTTCAGACGTCCCCATGGCGGAGCAGGTATCACTTCTCAATGCCATATCGCACGATCCGAGGATACCCTTGGGTCGCTCTTCCCGGGGCCAGCTGGCGCGAGCGTTAAAGACCAGTTGGGGGATGTTGATTTTCATGGGACAGACATAAATGCATCGCGTACACATGGTGCACATCCATACCCAAGGTGTGGTTGTTACTTCTTCGTCCATACCAAGGGCAGCCATGCGCAAAAACTTTCTGGGGTCCATATCTTCCAGTCCCGTAGCCGGGCATCCGGACGAACAGGCACCGCAGGTCAGGCAAAGATTGAGATTTCCTCCTTCGGGAAGCAGCTCCTTTACCTTGTCCAGAAAAATACTCTTCTTTTTGCCGCCTATTTTGATTGCTTCTTCAGCCATAATATCTCCTCCGTTTTTAAACCTTTGCCGAAGCCTTTAATGGATTGGGTCCCAGAGACCGTATATGTTCGGTCATCTCCTTTGCATAGGCTGCAAAAGTGGGTCCTTCACCTGAAGAAAGGTTATACATTCTCACCCTGTCACTTTCAAGACCGATCTCTTCCAGCAACATACGGACATGATCCACCCGTTCACGGGCCCTGTAATTCCCTTCGTTATAATGACATGTTCCTTCGAGACAGCCGACAACGTAAACCCCGTCAGCCCCTTTCTGAATAGCTCGCAAAAGGTGAATAACATCAATCTTTCCAGTGCAGGGTAGTCTTATTATCTTAATGTTCGCAGGATAATCTATTCGCATGGAACCTGCCAGGTCCGCTGCAGAATATCCTCAGTAATCACAACAAAATGAAATAATGGTCGGTTCGAAATCAGCCATCACATTCCCTCCGCCTCAAGCAAGGCATCAATTTTACTAATTATTTGATCATCTTCATAAAAGCTTAACTGAATCGTCTGTCTCGGGCATACACTTGTGCAAACTCCGCATCCGTGGCAAATCGCCTCATTGATTTCTATGAGTTTCTCGTTCGTATTAAACACAGGAACACCAAATGGGCATTCACGGACACAGGTCAGGCACTTGACACAATGATCCGTATCAACCTTGGCCGTGATGGCCGAGAGTTTTATGGCATCTTTGGCAAGAAATGTCACCGCCCGTGAGGCCGCTGCCTGGGCCTGGGAGATGGCCTCAGTAACCAACTTGGGACCATGGGCAGTACCACAGAGAAAAACACCGTCACTGGGCATATCCACCGGCCGGAGTTTAACATGGGCTTCAATGAAGTATCCTTCCGGGTTTCGGTTGAGCTTCATGACCCCGCTCAACTCTTCCGTATCTTCAGCCACCACGCCGGCGCTAAGTGTTACAAGATCCGCCCTGATCTCGAGATTCTGCTGTAGGATATGGTCTTTAACCGTCACCAGCATTCCTTCGGATGAACTTTTGACATCCGGCGCTGCATCCTTGTCAAAACGGATAAAGATCACCCCCTGTTTTCTGGCTTCGGTATAATAATCCTCTAAAAGACCGTAAGTACGGATATCCCTGTAGAGCACATAGACCTGAGCGTCAGGATTGCGCTTTTTAATATCAAGGGCATTCTTTACGGCATTCTGACAGCATATGCGCGAACATTCAACATTCTCGTCGTTTCGGGAACCGACACACTGGATCATAACGACACTGTCAAGTCCGTCAGCCCCTTTTTTCTCAAGAATATCGGAAAGTTCTATCTGTGTCATCACCCGGCCATCCTCTCCGTATAGATATTCCTTGGGCTGGTATTCTCCGGCTCCGGTGGCCACGATGAAAACGCCGTGTTCAATCCTGCGTTTTTCTGCTTTTGAGCCTAACATCACTTCCGTGGCAAAGTTGCCTTTGAATCCTTCAAAGCCGGTAATTTTGGCCTCGGTCAACACGTCGATTTTATCGTGGCCGGTGACTTCATCCGTAAGCGTTTTAAGGTAGGCCTGAATATCATCGCCCTCAATGGTATGGTGAAGTTTTCGTGAAAAACCGCCGAGCTCGGCCTCTTTTTCAACCAATACCGTATTGAATCCCTGGTTGCCCAAACTGAGTGCGGCATTCATACCGGCCACACCACCTCCGATGACCAACGCCTGTTTGTTAATGGGAACAACCTTTTCATGAAGGGTTCTCAGTGCAGCGGCTCTGGCCACGGACATACGAACCAGGTCTTTGGCCTTTTTCGTCGCGATTTCGGGTTGCTTGGAATGGATCCATGAGTCCTGGTTGCGGATATTGGCCATTTCAAACAAATACTTATTAATCCCGCAAGCTTCGAGGGTCTCCATGAACATGGCCTCGTGGGTTTTAGGACTGCACGATGCCACTACCACCCGGTTGAGCTTATGCTCTACGATTTTTTCTTTTATCAGATCCTGGGTATCCTGGCTGCATGTAAACAGATTCTCATCCGTATAAACAACATTCGGAAGCGTTCCGGCATACTCCCTCACCGCCGGGACATCCACAACCCCGCCGATGTTGATGCCGCAATTGCACACAAAAACACCGATGCGAGGATCCTGACCGGTAACGTCGATCTCTTCGGTAACTTCAACTTTGGGAATATCGGTTCCCCTGGCTTCGGCCAGTTCCGCACCGGCCAAACAGGCGGCAGCACTGGCTTCGGTTATAGATCCGGGAATGTCCTTAGGTCCCTGCAATACCCCACAGATATAAACTCCAGGGCGTGATGTGGCCACCGGTGCAAAAGTGTCTGTATCTGCAAAATTGTATTTATCCAATTCAATACCAAGACGTTCTGCAAGCTGGGCTGTATCCGGCTGAATTTGAAGACCTACGGAGAGAACCGCCATATTAAAGGTCTCTTGTTTCATCATACCGGTTTCATCGGCATATTGTATAACCAAATCACCGGTTTCCGGGACTTCGGTAATGGTATGAAGTCTTGCTTTGACAAAACGAACGCCGTCTTTATCTTTAGCGCGTAAATAATATTTTTCATAATCCTTGCCAAAGGTCCGCATATCCATATTAAAAACGGCGCAATCCAGCTCACCATGGGCGTGCTCCTTTGCGATCATAGCCTCTTTTACGGCATACATGCAGCATACCGAAGAGCAATAACCGTTGCCGCACCGGTTGGTATCTCTTGAACCGACACATTGGAGCCAGGCGATGCTTTTGGGCTCTTCACGATCCAAAGGTCGCATCAGATGACCGAAATAGGGTCCTGATGCGCTCAAAATCCTCTCAAATTCCTCGCTCGTGACCACATTGGGATATTCGTATCCGAGGAAATCAAGCCCGGAAGGATCATATCCCTTGCTTCCGGCGGATAGAATAACCGAACCCACCTTGATGGATGTTTCGCGTTCTTTATCATCATACTCAATGGCTTTGGCAACACACATGTTCTCGCATAACCCACAGCCGATACATGAGTCTGTATCGATGGCAAATGCAAGGGGTACTGCCTGAGCATACTCTATATAGGTGGCCCGCCTGTCATCCAACTTCATGTTGTATTGGTTGACAGCGGTTACCGGGCAATGCCGGGCACATTCTCCACACCCGGTACATTTTACCTGATCAATGTATCGGGGCTGGTTGACCAGCGAAACCTCAAAATTCCCCGGTTTACCCTCAACGCTTTTTACTTCACTGCACGTAATCAGATCTATGTTCATATGCCGGCCGACCTCGACCAGTTTGGGCGAGATCACTCACATGGCACAGTCATTGGTGGGGAAGGTCTTGTCCAGCCGGGACATCATCCCGCCAATGGTCGGTGACTTATCAACCAGATAAACCTTGTAATCCGAATTGGCCAAATCCAGGGCAGCTTGCATCCCGGCAATGCCGGCACCTACAACCAAAACCGACCCGCTTTTTTCAGTCATTTCTCCTCCCTTATGAATTGAAGAATGTCGATTGATTAATTCGATAAATTCTTCACTCTTCACTCTTCAATTGTCAATCCTTATAGTACTGCAAAAACCGGTATACGATCTTTCATTCCCGTAAACTCAACCTTATTTGTCTTTTCCAGATCCGCCAGAAGGTAGGATATTCGTTTAAGGTCGAGTCCGATTTTTTCATTGATATCTCTAACAGAAGTACTTCCATCTTTAATGGCCTGATAAATCAAGTTCTTCTGATATTCTCTTTCAAGCACCGCATCGAGAATGGTTTCAAAACTCTCGGTATCCCATTTACGTCCGTAAACATCCCCATCAGTGGTAATTTTGACTTCCTTTCCAACCATCCACCTCAGTGTTTCTCCGGCAAGGGTCATCTCCGCTGCTGCCAGTTCAATGCCAAAGGCTTTGGGATCAAATTTCCCCTGGGCTTTGACGGATTCTGTAACCGAGGTAACGACCTCCACAAATCTTTGGGCTTCGGCAGACGACACCCATGCCAGATGAAGACGATCTTTACCGATACCGGCAATATCAAACAATTTTTGGGTTGAACGGATCTTTTTTTCGGCCTGTACATTACCTTCCAGGTAATGGCAATCACCGAAATGTCAACCGGCTACCAGAACGCCGTCACATCCGTCCTTAAATGCTTCCAGCACGAACAGCGGATCGACTCTCCCCGAACACATCACACGCACGGTTCGAATGCTGGGCGGATACTGCAAGCGTGAAACACCGGCCA